>JAPOKE010000131.1 GCA_029977805.1 Phenylobacterium parvum
CCGCGAGGGCGAGGCCATTTCCTGGCACGTCATGGAGGTGCTGCGGAAGAAGGGTGCCCTCAAGGGCAAGGCGGTGCAGCGGGTGGTGTTCAACGCCATCACCAAGTCGGCCGTCACCGAGGCGATGAAGTCGCCGCGCCAGATCGACATGGAGCTGGTCGAGGCCTACCTGGCCCGCCGGGCCCTGGACTACCTGGTCGGCTTCAACCTCTCCCCCGTGCTTTGGCGCAAGCTTCCGGGCGCCCGATCCGCCGGACGGGTGCAGTCGGTGGCCCTGCGGCTGGTCGTCGACCGCGAGATCGAGATCGAGCGCTTCATCACCCGGGAGTACTGGACCGTCGAGGCCGACATGACCTCGGCCGGCGCCCCCTTCGTCGCCCGCCTCGCGGTGCACGAGGGCCGAAAGCTCGCCAAGTTCGACCTGCCCGACGCCGATGCCGCCGAGGCCGCCCGCAAGGCGGTCGAGGCCGGCGCCTTCACCATCTCCGCCGTCGAGAAGAAGCCCGCCCGCCGTTCGCCCGCCCCGCCCTTCACGACCTCGACCCTGCAGCAGGAGGCCGCCCGCAAGCTGGGCTTCTCGGCCCAGCGCACCATGCAGGCCGCGCAGAAGCTCTACGAGGGCGTGGACATCGGCGGCGAGACGGTGGGCCTGATCACCTACATGCGGACCGACGGCGTGCAGTCGGCGCCCGAGGCCCTCCAGGAGGCCCGCCAGGTCATCGCCGGCCTGTTCGGCGGGGACTACCTGCCGGAGTCCGCCCGCCAGTACCGGACCAAGGCCCGCAACGCCCAGGAAGCCCACGAGGCGATCCGGCCCACCAGCCTCGCCCGGAACCCCGGCTCCCTCCGGCTGGAAGGCGACCTCGGCCGCCTCTACGAGCTGATCTGGAAGCGGATGCTGGCCTCGCAGATGGAGTCGGCGCGGATCGAGCGGACCACGGTCGACCTCACCACCCCGGACGGCCGCACCGGCCTGCGGGCCACCGGCCAGGTCATCCTCTTCGACGGCTACCTCAAGGTGTACGAGGAAGGCCGGGACGACCCCGAGGACGAGGAAGGCGGCCGCCTGCCCGCCCTGTCGGAGGGCGCCGCCGCCGAGGTGCGCAAGGCGAAGGCCGACCAGCACTTCACCGAGCCGCCGCCGCGGTATTCCGAGGCCAGCCTGGTCCGCAAGATGGAGGAGCTGGGCATAGGCCGGCCCTCGACCTACGCCTCGATCCTGTCGGTCCTGCGCGACCGGAGCTATGTCCGGATGGAGAAGAACCGCTTCATCCCCGAGGACAAGGGCCGGCTGGTCACGGTCTTCCTGGAGTCCTTCTTCAACCGCTATGTCGAGTACGACTTCACCGCGGCGCTCGAGGAAAAACTCGACCAGGTCTCGGCCGGCGACCTCGACTGGAAGGCCCTGCTCCGGGAGTTCTGGGGCGAGTTCCAGCCCGCCACCGCCGAGGTCCTGAAGCAGCCCACCCGCGATGTGATCGAGGCCCTGAACACCACCCTGGGCCCCTTCCTGTTCCCGGGCGAAGGCGGCCGGACCTGCCCCAAGTGCGGCACGGGCGAGCTGTCCCTGAAGCCGAGCCGCTTCGAGCCCTTCATCGGCTGCTCCAACTATCCCGAGTGCCGCTACACCCGGAAGTTCGGCCCGCCCTCCGAGGAGGGCGACGCGCCGTCGGGCGACCGCGAGCTGGGGACCGATCCGGAGACGGGCCTCACCGTCTTCCTGAAGTCCGGCCGGTTCGGTCCCTTCGTCCAGCTGGGCGAGGGCGAGAAGCCGAAGCGATCCTCCCTGCCCAAGGGCTGGTCGCCCGAGGCCATGGACCTGGAAAAGGGCCTCAGGCTGCTGCGCCTGCCCCGCGAGGTGGGCCTGCATCCCGAGGACCAGACAATGATCCTGGCCGGGATCGGGCGCTACGGCCCCTTCGTCCAGCACGCGGGCGTCTACGCCAACCTGTCCTCCGCCGAGGAGGTCTTCGAGGTGGGCGTGAACCGGGCCGTGGCCCTGCTGGCCGAGAAGAAGGCCGGCGGGCGCGGCGGACGCGGCGCGGCGGCGGCCCTGAAGGAGCTGGGTCCCCATCCCGTGGACGGGGCGCCGGTCCGGATCCTGTCCGGACGCTTTGGCCCCTACGTGAAGCACGGCGACGTCAACGCCAACATCCCCCGGGGTGAGGATCCCCAGGCGCTGACCCTTGAGGCGGCGGTGGCCCTGATCGCCGCCCGGGCCGCCAAGGCGCCGGCGAAGGGCAAGGCCAAGGCCGCCCCGAGGGCGAAGGCGGCCCCGAAGGCGAAGGCGGCTCCGAAGGCGAAGGCCGCCCCGGAGGCGAAGCCCAGGGCGGCGACCAAGGCCCCGGCCCGCGCGGGCAGGAAGTCCTCACCGGAATCCTGAGAAAGGGTCTAGTCTGGCGGCATGGCCAGACTCCGACCGCCCCGCCGGCCCCACGCCGCCTCCCGATCCGCCAGCCGTCCCCCGCAGGGCCTGCCGGACCGTGCGACCCTGCTCGCCTTCATCCGCGAGGCGGGAGAGGCCGACCGCTCCGACATCGCCCGCGCCTTCGGCCTGAAGGGCGCGGACCGGATCGCCCTGAGGGACATGCTGCGCGAACTCCAGGACTCCGGCGAACTGGGCCGCAGGGGGCGCAAGGGCGTGTCCCTGCCCGGCGAACTGCCCCCCGTCGGGGTCGTCGACGTCGTGGAGCGGGACCCTGACGGCGAGCTCCTGGTGCGCCTGGCCAAGGGCGAGGACGCCCCCCTGGTCCGGCTGGCGCCGGACCCGGCGGAAGCGACCACGTCGGCGCCCGGCCTGGGCGATCGCCTGCTGGTCCGTTTCGAGCGGACCGAGGCGGGTGAACTGGAGGCCCGGATGATCAAGCGCCTCGGCGCGGCGGTGCACCGGGTCCTGGGCGTGGTGCGCAAGTCCGCCCGCCAGGTCCGGGTGGAGCCCGTCGACCGGCGCTCAAGGGACCAGGTCCTGATCGAGGGCGCCGGCCCGGCGGACCTTCGCGACGGCGACCTGGTGGTGGCGCGGCTGACCCCCGGCGCGCGGCGCTTCGGCCTGCACCGGGGCGAGATCCTGGAGCGGGTGGGGCGCGAGGATGATCCCCGCGCCGCCTCCCTCATCGCCATCCACGCCCACGGCATCCCGACGGGCTTTCCCGAGGCGGCCGAGGCGGAGGCGGAGGCGGCGCGCGAACCCGGCCTTGCGGGCCGCGAGGACCTGCGCGACATCCCCCTCGTCACCATCGACCCGCCGGACGCCCGCGATCACGACGACGCCGTCTTCGCCGAGCCGGACGGCGACGCCTCGAACCCCGGCGGCTGGATCGTCTGGGTCGCCATCGCCGACGTCGCGGCCTATGTCCGGCCCGGCTCGGCCCTCGACCGGACCGCCCGGGAGAAGGGCAACAGCGTCTACTTCCCGGACCGTGTGGAACCCATGCTGCCCGAACGCCTGTCCGCAGGCCTGTGCAGCCTCAGGGCCGGCGAGAACCGCGCCTGCCTGGCCGTCCGGATGGTGTTCGACGCCTCGGGGCGGAAGACCGGACACCGCTTTGTCCGCGGGCTGATGCGGTCGGCCGCGAAGCTGTCCTACGAACAGGCCCAGGCCGCCATCGAGGGACGGCCCGACGAGGCGACCGGCCCACTGATGGAGCGGGTCCTGAAGCCCCTCTACGCCGCCTACGCCGTGATGCTGGAGGCCCGCCGCCGGCGCTCGCCCCTGGCGATCGAGAGCCCCGAGCGGCGCATCCTGATGGACGCCGAGGGCGGGATCGCGGCCATCCAGCCCCGCGCCGTCCTGCCCGCCCACCAGCTCATCGAGGAGATGATGATCCAGGCCAATGTCTGCGCCGCGCAGACCCTCGAGGCCCGGAAGACCCCCCTCATCTACCGGGTGCACGACACCCCGAGCCAGGAGAAGGTGCACGCCCTCGCCGACTTCCTGGCCACCCTCGGACTGCCCTGGTCGAAGGGCGAGGCGCCGCGGACCGACCGTTTCAACCGCCTGCTGCAGGAGACCCGTGAAAGCCCCAGCGCCGCGATCATCAACGAGGTGGTCCTGCGCAGCCAGATGCAGGCGATCTACGACACCGACAACATCGGCCACTTCGGCCTGAACCTCGACCGCTACGCCCACTTCACCTCGCCCATCCGCCGGTACGCCGACCTGATCGTCCACAGGGGGCTGATCCGCGCCCTCGGCCTGGGCGAGGACGGCCTGACCGACCGCGACATCGCCCAGCTCAAGGGCACGGCGGAGATGATCACCGCGGCGGAGCGGCGCGCCATGGCGGCGGAGCGCGACGCCATCGACCGCTATGTCGCCGCCTTCCTGGCCGACCGCGTGGGGGCGACCTTCACCGGCCGGATCAGCGGGGTGACCCGCTTCGGCCTCTTCATCCGCCTGGACGAGACCGGCGCGGACGGGCTGGTCCCCATCTCACGCCTGGGCGGGGAGTTCTTCGTCCACGACGAGACGGCGCACGCCCTGGTGGGGGAACGCTCCGGCGCCCACTGGCCCCTGGGCCTGAACGTCGAGGTCCGGCTGGTGGAGGCGACGCCGGTCACCGGCGGCCTCCTGTTCGACATGCTGAGCGATCCGGTGAAGGGCGCGCCGCCCCCGCCCCGGGGTCGCGGCCCCCGACGCCCGGGCGCGACGGACGCGCGCCGCCGGGGCGGCCCGCGAATAAAAGCGCCCCGGAGACCGTCTTGGCCGCTCTTAGCGCCCCCCCGCGCGGCGCGGGGCAGCGACTCTAGAGGGCCGGGGCTTGCTACACGCGTCGAATGTTGATGTGTCAGAACG
>JAPOKE010000132.1 GCA_029977805.1 Phenylobacterium parvum
CCGGGACGTGGGCCGCACGGCCAGGGCCGCCGCCCTGCTGGAGCCGCTCGGCGTCCGCCTCGACCGCGCCGCCGCCCGCTGGCCCAGGGTCCGCCCCGCCGCCCGCGACGACCTCGTTCGCCGCCTCGCCGCCCTCGGCCCCGCCCTCTCGGACATCCACCTCACAGTCAGCCACGACGACGCCTTCCGGAACGTCGGGGGCCTGCAGCTCTGCGTCCAGCGCGAGCACGCCGCCTTCGCCGCCCAGGGCGTGGGCGGCCTGCATCTCTTCCCCGTCGACACCTGGCCGACCCTCCGCGAGGACGGCGGCGGCCTCATTGGCGTCTCCGTCGCGGGCGAGGCCTGGGGCGCCTGGACCGCCCGGTATGTCGGCGCCGCCCTGGCCGTCGCCCTCCCGCCTTCGGGCCGCCGCACCTTCGCCCTGCACAGCCTGCTCGGCCACGATCCCGCCGCCGTGGAGGCGATCCTGCGCGCCGGCGGCTTCGCGAGGGGCGTCTTCTGGCTGCACGACTTCGCCAGCCTCTGCGCCGGGGTCCACCTGATGCGCGACGACCTGGTGGACTGCGGGGCGCCTCCCGCCGCCAGCGCCGCCTGCGGGGTCTGCCTCTACGGTCCGCGCCGGGCCCTGCACGCCGACGCCCACCGCCGGCTCATCGCGGCCTTCGGGCTCGAGGTCCTGGCCCCCTCGCAGGTCGCCCTCGACCTCTGGCGACGGGCCTCCGGCATGACGGACGTCCCCGCCCGCGTCCTGCCCCACGCCGTCCTCGGCGGACCGGCCGCCGACGACGCCCCCGCGCCGCCGCCGGCCGACGGCGTCCTGCGCCTGGCCTTCCTCGGCGCCCCCGTCCCGCACAAGGGCTGGGACCTCTTCCGAGGCCTCGTCGAGCGCTTCGCCGGGGATCCGCGCTACGCCTTCCTCCAGTTCGGGGCCCAGGGCGCCGGCTATTCCGGCATGGCCTTCGTCGAGGCCCGGGTCAGCGCCGGTGCGCCCCACGCCATGCGCGACGCCCTGGTCCGGGAGGGGGTGGACGTCGCCCTGGCCTGGTCCCTCTGCGTCGAGACCTTCGGCTTCACGACGCTGGAGGCCGCCGCCGCCGGCGCCGCCGTCCTGACCGGTCCGGACAGCGGGAACATCGCGGCCCAGGTCGCCTCGGGCCTCCCCGGCCGGGTGTTCGCGGAGGAAGCGGCCCTTGTCCGGGCCTTCGAGACCGGGGAGATCCTCGCCCTGTCCCGCGCCGCCCGCGGCGCAGGCGTCCGCGAGATGGTCTTCAGCGGACTGACGGCCTCGCCAGGAGTTCGTCCAGGGCCTTGACCGGGACCACCTCCGAGCCGACCCCGGCGTCCATCCGCATCACCTTGTTGCAGTAGAGCCGGATCAGGTCGAGGTCGTGGGAGGCCAGCACGAGTATGCCGGCGCGCTCCACCAGGCCCAGCAGGCGCTGGTGGGCGATCTTCTGGAAGTCTGCGTCGCCGACGGCGATCCACTCGTCCATGAGCAGGACGTCGGCGTCCACCGCCGTCGCCACGGCGAAGGCCAGGCGCGCCTGCATCCCCGCCGAATAGGTCTTGAGCGGCATGGCGAGGAAGGGGCCCAGCCCCGTGAAGCCGGCGATCTCGTCCAGCTTCTCCTCCACCTGCCGGGCGGAGAGGCCGGCGATGCGCCCGCGCAGCCGGATGTTCTCCAGCCCCGTGGCGGTGGGATCGATGCCCAGGGACAGGTCCAGCAGGGGCGCGATCTTGCCCCGCACCTCGATCTGCCCCTCGTCGGGCTCGTAGGCGCCGGACAGGGCCCGCAGGAGGGTCGTCTTGCCCGAGCCGTTGTGGCCGATCAGGCCCAGCCGGTCCCCGGCCCGCAGCTCCAGGTCCAGGCCGGTGATGGCCGTGACGGTGGTCGAGCCATGCCGCGCCTGGTCCAGGCGACCGCCCACGGCGACGCGGGCCAGGTGCTTCTTCAGCGACTTGGCGTCGTAGCCATAGACCGGGAAGCGCAGGGTCAGGCCGCGCACGCTGATGAAGGCCTGGTCCGGCCTCGGCGGCGCTGTCGGGGGCTTGGCGCTGCGGCTCATAGGTAGTGCACGATCCGGCGCCGGGTGGCGGTGAAGAGGCCGAAGGCGACCGCCCAGCCGGCCAGGGCCATGACCACCAGCACGGAGAAGGTCGAGGCCTCGGGCGCGACGCCCATCAGCGGCGCGCGGATGGCGTCCAGCATGTGGAAGAAGGGGTTCCAGGTCAGCACGGCGTCCATCAGGCCCACCCGCTCGCCCGGCTGCCAGAAGACCGGCGTCATGAACATCGAGAACTGCATGACCGACATGACGATCTGCGGGATGTCCCGGAACCGGGCCGAGATGATCGCCGTCAGCAGGCACATCCAGGAGACGTTCGCCAGGACAAGGGCCAGCCCGGCCAGGGCCAGGGGAAGGTCCATGGTCCGCCAGAGGCCGAAACCGGCCACCACCGCCACCACGATCACCAGGTGGTGCAGCAGGGCCGCCAGGTTCCGCAGGACCGTGCGCCAGACGAAGGTCAGCATGGGCAGGGAGGTCTGGCTCAGCATGCCCGCGGCCTGGACGAAGGATTCGCAGCCCTCGATCACGGTCTGGGAGATCAGTCCCCAGAAGACGATGCCCAGGGCCACGAAGGGCAGGGTGGTGGCGAGGGGGATATTCTGCAGCTCGGCGTAGAGGAAGCCGATCCCCAGGACCATGACCGCCATGGACAGGGTGATCCAGAAGGGCCCGAGGATCGAGCCGCGATAGCGCGAGACCACGTCGTGCCAGGCCAGCGACCAGGACAGGCCCAGGCCCTTCACCGAACGGGACAGGTCGTCGACCGCCCGGGCCAGGTCGTCCCGGAACCCCCGGGACCCCGTGCGCAGCATGTGTTCGGCGATGTCCATCAGCGCTCCCGGGTCGGGGCCGAGGTAACAGGTCGGATTCGGCGGCGCAACCGGGGTGGCCGCCTCGCCGGAACAGATGATGTATTCGGAAAAACCGGGATCGGGCGATATAGTTGTGTGGGAATCAGCGACCCGACGCCCTTCATGTCCGGCTCGCCGACTGAGTTCTTGCTTGGAGACAGGGCCATGCCCAGGTTCGCCGCCTTTCCCGCGCCCCCCGGCCGTGCGCGCGCCTTCCGGATTCCAGCTGTCCTGCTGGGCTTGGCCTTGATCCTCGCCGCCTGCAGTCCGCCGGAGTGGGCGTCCGGCAAGCGCGCACCGGCTCAGGGCGGCGAGACCGCTCAGGCGGATCGCCCGGAGCTGCGCAAGGCGCCGGCTGCGCCGGCCTGGGCGTCGGAGTGGATGGGCCGCAAGCTGGATGTCCCTTCCGCCAATCCGACGGCGTGCACGGGCAACCTCGACGGGGTGAGGCCCTCGGACAAGGGCGCCGGACGCGTTGTCTTTGGCTGGGGATGGGATGCTGCCGCCAAGGTTTCGATCGCCCGGATCGTCCTCGTCGACCCGGCGGGCGTCGTTGTCGCCGCGGGCGAGGGGGGAAGTCCCCGGTGAGATGTCCCCATGGCCCTTCCCAAGATCAATGACCCGAATACGGGCTGGAACGTCGAAATCGGCGACCGTGTCGGCCCGCTCGATGCCTATGGGCTCCTCTCCGGCGTGGGCCGCCCGTGTCGCCTTGGCCACTTGGCTGGATGAAGGTCCGCCAGACTGATGGATCGGATGCGGTTCGCCGGCGTGTCGCCTTCGCCGGCCTCCTTGCATTTTGCGGTCTATTGTCATCATTCGTGGCTTGGATGGTCTGGCCCGGCCTCATGTCCTACGATAGCCTTAAGGCCTTCGAAGAGGCGACGACTGGGATAACGACTGTCGTCTGGCCGCCGATGCACGCCTACCTGCTTGATCTGGGTGAATGGCTGCCCTTCGCGCCGGGCAGTCTCATCTTCACCCAGGTGCTTCTGTTGACGTGCGCAGGGGTTGTCCTGGCCTTCCGGCTCTTTAGTTCGTCGCCTCAGGCCATTTGCGCTTCCATCGTCTATCTCGGCGCCCTGATCCTGTCCCCGTCCGTCATGGGTTCCCTCGCCGTGCATTGGCGAGACCCGCTGACCGCAGCCTTTTTTGCCTTAGCCGTCGCTGCTTGGATCGGACCTCCCGAGCGAACGTCCTGGCTGGGCTTGCTACTGGGGTCGATTGCTGCGATCGTGTGTCTCGGCCTTCGCTACAACGCGTTCCCAGTCTTGGCGCCCCTGGTCGGCCTCATGGTCTTCAGGGTCTGGCGATACCCTCCGGCATTCCCAGGGCGGCTGGCTGCGATCCTGATCCTCCTCGCACCCTTCCCCTTGGCGCTGGCGTCCGTCACCTGGCGACTGCCGGATTTCCAGCGGATGCCGGCGGCGACCAACCTGTCGACCACCCGACTGCATGACGTCGTCGGCGTGGGCGCCTGTTCCGGGATCTCCCACCTGCCGTCTGACCCGGGCTCGCCAGGCGTGACGCCTGCGGGCGTGCTGCGGCAGGTCTACACTCCGGTCCACGTCAACCTTGTCGTCGCCCGCCTGGAAAGCCTGGGCTACACCCCGCAGTCCCTGACGGGGGAAGCCCTCAGGAAGTCCTGGGTCGAGGCGGTGAGCCAGGACCCAGTCTGCTTCCTGTCGCATCGCCGCCTTGTCCTGCTGGCGCAGGTCGGGGCGCTTGAAGGTGATCCCTTCTATCTCATGCACGCCCAGATCGACCCGAACCGCTTCGGCTTCCAGCTGGCGCGACCCGACGCCGCAGCCGCCTATGTACGAGGTGTCTCCCGCCT
>JAPOKE010000133.1 GCA_029977805.1 Phenylobacterium parvum
CGGCGGTGGCGATCTCCGGGGTGGCGATGTAGCCGGACTCCGCCAGCATGGACATCACCGCCTCCACCGAGGCCAGTCCCGCCGGCGTCTCCGCGGCCTTGGGCGCGCCCGTCGCCATGTCCGTCATCGTCTCTCCCCCGCCCGCCGCTCGCGGGTCCTGCCTGTCTCGATAGGCTGCGAGCAATACCGGACAGATCCGTGGAGACCAACCGTCATCCCTTCCTTGCCTGCGATATTTGAATAAGGTGTATGGAACGACCGCAGAGTCCGGGGAGGTCCATGAAACTCTATCACTGCGCCGATGCGCGCTCCCTGCGCCCCCTCTGGGCGCTGGAGGAGCTGGGGGTCGGGTACGAGCTGGTGAACATGGCCTTCCCGCCCCGCGCGGCCTATCCCGGCTACCTCTCGATCAATCCCCTCGGCACGGTGCCGGCCTTCGTGGACGGCGACCTGACCCTCACCGAATCCACGGGCATCTGCCACTACCTGGGCGAGAAGTTCGCGCCCACCGACCTGAGGGTGGATCCCTCCGAGCCGGCCTACGGCGAGTACCTCAACTGGATGTACCGCAGCGACGCCACCCTGACCTTCCCGCAGACCATCGTGCTCCGCTACACGCGCCTGGAGCCGAAGGAGCGCCGGCTGCCCCAGGCCGCCGAGGACTACACCGTCTGGTACCTGTCGCGCCTGCGCAGCGTGGAGTCCGCCCTCGAGGACCGGGAGTTCCTCTGCGCCGGCCGCTTCACCATGGCCGACATCGCGGTGCACTACGCCCTCTTCCTGGGCGAGACCCTGGGCCTCGCGGACCGTTACAAGCCCCGCTGCCGCGACTATCTCGAGCGGCTGAAGGAACGTCCGGCCTTCCGCCGGGCCCGCGAGAAGCAGGCCGTGCAGGCCGGCTGACCGGAGACAGTGAGGGGGCCCGGCCCCCGGGAGCAGGATCATGAGTGACATTGACCCCAAGGACCTCGCCGCCTTCGCCGAGCAGGCGGACGCCTGGTTCGCCGAGAACGTCGTGCGCGACCCGGGCTTCATGCTGCCCCTGACCTTCATGGAGGTCGGCACCGACCAGCAGTTCCACTTCCTGCGCGACTGGCAGAACAGGGTCTGGGAAGCCGGCTACCTCGGCGCCGCCTGGCCGAAGGCCTACGGCGGCGGCGGCCTGCCCCAGGCCTTCCAGGCCGCCGCCACCCGCGCCATGCGCAAGCACCACGGCCCGATCATGCTGAACGCCATCGGCATCAACTGGGCGGGCCCCCTGATCCTCGAGATGGGGACCGAGGCGCAGAAGGCGGCCTACCTGAAGGGCATCCTCTCGGCCGAGGACATCTGGTGCCAGGGCTTCTCCGAGCCCGGCCACGGCTCCGACCTGGGCTCGGCCCAGACCCGCGCGGTGCGCAATGGCGACCACTATGTCGTCAACGGCTCGAAGATCTGGACCACCCTCGGGCGGTACGCGAAGTACATGATCCTGCTGGCCCGGACCGACCCCTCCACCGAGCGCAAGTATGACGGCCTGAGCTTCTTCCTCATGCCCATGAAGGCGCCGGGGATCGAGACCGTCCCGATCCGCAAGCTGACCGGCGAGCACGGCTTCACCCAGACCTTCTTCACGGACGCGAAGGCCCCGGCCGAGGGCCTGGTCGGCCCCGAGGGCGGCGGCTGGAAGGTGGCCATGCGCACCCTGGAGTACGAGCGCGGCGCCCGGGGCGGGCAGGCCGGCGGCTATGTCTCGGTGGGCGCCAACGCCTTCGACGTCTTTGAACTGGCCCGGCGCACGAAACGCGGCGGCCGACCTGTCCTGGACGATCCCCTCGTGGCCGACGAGATGGTCGGCTTCCTGATGGAGATCCAGGCCCTGCAGCTCAACGGCCAGCGCACCCAGGTGCCCGAGCTCATCGCCGACCGGCCCCAGGGCATCCCCCTGGCCTCGAAGCTGATGGGCACGGAGATGTCCCGGCGGCTCAACGACTTCGCCGTCCGCCTGACCGGCGCCCGCGGGGCCTATTACGTCGACGACCCGGACGCCGTGGACAACGGCCTGTGGGCCCGGAACTACCTGAATTCCTTCTCGGCCACGATCGGCGGGGGCACCTCGCAGATCCAGGCCAACATCGTGGGCGAGCACGTGCTCGGCCTGCCGAAGTCCTGAGGAGGCGCGCGCCATGAAGGACCTGGGACGGATCGGATTCTCCGAGGACCAGGCGACCCTCCTGGAGGTCGCCACGGATTTCTGCCACCGCCGCTCGCCCGTGGCGACCGTGCGCCGCCTGATGGAGGACGAGCTCGGCCACGACCCGGCGGTCTGGGCCGAGATGGGCGACCTGGGCTGGCTCGGCGTGGCCATTCCCGAGGCCTACGGCGGCTCGGGCCTTGGCCTGGCCGAGGTGGTTCCCCTGGTCGAGCAGATGGGCCGGCGCCTCATGGCGGGGCCCTTCGTCTCCACCACCCTGGCGGCCCAGGCCCTGCTGGCGGCGGGGACCGAGGCCCAGAAGCTGGAGCACCTGCCGCGCATCGCCGACGGCGAGGCCGCGACCGTGGCCCTCGGCGAGCCCGACACCGACTGGGAGCCCGACAGCATCGCCGCTTCGGCGGTGCGGGGCGCCGACGGGCGCCTCGCCCTGTCCGGCCGCAAGGTGCTGGTCACCGACGCCGGGATCGCCCGCCGGCTCATCGTCGCCGTGCGGCTGGACGGCGCCCCGGCCCTTGTCCTGCTGACCCCGGAGGACCTTCCGGAAGGGGCCCTGCGCCGCGAGACGGTGATCGACGAGACGCGCCGGTCCTTCAGCCTGGCCCTCGACGGGATCACCGTCGCCGCGGATCGCCTGCTGGACCCGGAGCGCGCCGGGGCGGCCCTGGAGCACCTGCACCTGGCCGCCAACCTCCTCGCCGCCGCCGACATGGTGGGCGGGACCCAGGCCTGTATCGACTACACCCTCGACTACCTCCGCACCCGGACCCAGTTCGGCAAGCTGATCGGCTCCTACCAGGCCCTGAAGCATCCCATCGTCGACGCCTACACCCGCTACGAGCAGGCGCGGTCGCACCTCTACAGCGCCGCCCACTGCTTCAACGAGCAGGGGACGGGCGAGATCGCCGTGCGCATGTCCAAGGCGTCGGCCGACGTCGCCTACAGCTTCGCGGCGGACCGTTCGATCCAGTTCCACGGGGGCTTCGGCTTCACCTGGGACTGCGACGCCCAGCTCTATCGCCGCCGGGCCATCTGGCACGCGGCCCAGTTCGGCGACGCGGCCTTCCACCGCCGGAAGCTCGCCCGCCTTCTCCTCTGACCCCCGGAAACTCCATGACCGAAGCCGCTTCCCCGCCCGCCACCCGCGCCGAGGCCCTGGCCGTCCTCACCGCCCCCGGCCAGCCCTATGCGCTCGAGACCCTCGAGATCGGCGGCTATCCGCGCAGGGTCTTCGTGAACGCCCCGCCGACCCTGCGCGAGATGTTCGCCGCCGCCGCCTCCGACGCCACCTTCCTGGTCTACGGCGAGGAGCGTATGACCTTCGCCGAGGTCACCCGCGACGCCGGGCGCCTGGCCTCCGTGCTCGTCTCGCGCTTCGGCGTCGGCAAGGGCGACCGGGTCGCCTTCTCCATGCGCAACTTCCCCGAGTGGGTCATCACCTACCAGGCCGCCACCTCGATCGGCGCCGTGGCCGTGGCCATGAACGCCCTCTGGCAGTCCGACGAGATGGAGTACGGCCTCAGGGACTGCGGCGCGAAGGTCTTCATCGCCGACCAGGAGCGCCTGGACAGGCTGGCCGGCTGCTCCCCCGACCTGGACGTGCCCGTCATCGCCGTCCGCGCGGACCGGCCCGGCAAGGCCTTCCGCTACGAGGACCTCATGGCGGCGGCGAAGGACGCGACCCTGCCGGCCGCCGACATCGCCCCGGACGATGACGCCACCATCTTCTACACCTCGGGCTCCACCGGCCATCCCAAGGGCGTGGTCTCCTCCCACCGGAACATCATCTCGGCCCTCTTCTCCTGGGAGCTCGATGTCCGCGCCGGAGCCCTCATGCAGGGGATAGAGCCCGTCCCGCCGGCCCGCCAGCCGGTCGCCCTCCTGGGCGTGCCCCTGTTCCACGTCACCGGAGCCAACGCCATCTTCCTGCAGTGCTACCGCGCCCAGCGCGCCATGGTCTGCATGTACAAGTGGGACGCCGAGCTCGCCGCCGAGATCATCGAGCGCGAGAAGGTCACCAGCTTCACCGCCCCCGCGGCCATGACCGGCGACCTTGTGCGCGAGGCCAAGCGGACCTCCCGGGACCTCTCCAGCCTGCTCACCGTCGGCGGCGGCGGGGCGCCCCGGGCCCCGGAGCAGGTGGCCCAGATCGGCTCCTCCTTCGCCCAGGCCATGCCCAACACCGGCTGGGGCATGACCGAGACCAACGCCATCGGCACCGGGATCGGCGGCGAGGAATACCTCAATCGCCCGGCCAGCTCGGGGCGCTGCTCGGCGGTGCTGGAGCTGAAGATCGTCGACGACCAGGGCCATCCCCTGCCGGCCGGCGAGCGCGGCGAGCTCCTGATCCGCGGGACCAGCCTCTTCCGCGGCTACTGGAACCGCCCGGAGCTGAACGCCGAGATCTTCGAGGACGGCTGGTTCCGGACCGGCGACGTCGCCTACCTGGACGACGAGGGCTTCCTGTTCATCGTCGACCGCATCAAGGACCTGATCATCCGCGGCGGCG
>JAPOKE010000134.1 GCA_029977805.1 Phenylobacterium parvum
GCGGCGATGGCCGGGGCGAGGTCGGGCCGGAGGAGGTCATCCTCGGCGCCCTCGATGTCGACGATGACCAGGCAGCGGCGGCCGGCGAAGCGCTGGAAGTCCGCCGGCTGGAAGAGCCCGCCGGTGTGGACCCGCCCGGCCACCGCGTTCATCTCCGCCATCTTCCGGCAGGCCTCCAGGGCCGCGGCGGCGGTGTCGTGGGCGAAGACCTCGGCCCCGGGCGCCAGGCGCGCCAGCCCGACCGCGTAGTAGCCCTCGGCGCAGCCGATATCGAGGATGACCTCGGGGTCCTCCGCCAGGGCGGCGGCGAGATGGGGATGCAGTTCGTCCTCGTAGGTCCCGATCAGTCGCGGGGCGAGGGCGCCCTCGGTGGCGGACTCCAGGTAGGCCATGCCCGCGAAGGGCCCGCCCAGGACCCGCCCCCCGGACTGGGCCCTGAGCGCCTGGGCGATCATCCGGGAACGCCAGATGGCCAGCACCCTCAGGCCCAGGGTCGCCCCTTCCGGGGTCGCAAGGCCGCCGGGGGCGTCCAGCCGGGCGCGGAACCACTCCCGGACCGTCTCGAGATAGCTTGGCATCCGCGCTCCACCGCCGTCGCCTGCACACTGCCCCCCGGCGGCGGTGGGCTCAAGTCACTCTCAGGCGGCCCCCAGGGTCACGGCGTGGAGCCGGGCGTAGGCCCCGCCCCGCCGGACCAGCTCCTCGTGTGCGCCTTCCTCCAGGATCCGGCCATCCTCGAAGACCAGGATGCGGTCCGCGTTGCGCACGGTGGAGAGGCGGTGGGCGATGATCACCGTGGTGCGGCCTTCCATCAGGGCCTCCATGGCGGCCTGGACCTCGCGCTCGGTCTCCACGTCCAGCGAGGAGGTCGCCTCGTCGAGGACCAGGATGGGGGCGTCCGCCAGGAAGGCCCGGGCGATGGCCACCCGCTGTCGCTCGCCGCCGGAGAGCTTGACCCCCCGCTCGCCCACCAGGGTGCCGTAGCCGCCGGGCAGGCGGGCGATGAAGTCGTGGGCGCGGGCCCGGCGGGCGGCCAGCTCGATCTGCTCCGGGGTCGCGTCCGGGCGGCCGTAGGCGATGTTCTCCGCAATGCTGCGGTGGAACAGGGCCGGATCCTGGGGCACCACCGCGATGGCCCGCCGCAGGCTGGCCTGGGTGACGGAGGCGACGTCCTGGCCGTCCACGCGGACCTGTCCCTGGTCCACGTCGTAGAGGCGCTGGATCAGCTTGACGAAGGTCGACTTGCCCGAGCCCGTGGGCCCGACGAGGGCGACGCGCTCGCCGGGACGGATCGCCAGGGAGAAGTCGGTGAAGAGCCGCCGTCCCGACTTGGCGTACCCGAAGCCCGCCCGGTCGAAGACGATCTCGCCGGCGCCCGGCGCGAAGGGGCGGGCGTCCGGCGCGTCCGGCACCTGGGGGTCGGTGCGCATGTAGCGCGCCAGGTCCTCGGCGTCGTCCAGGCCCTTCTGGAGCATGCGGATGTTGTCGCCCAGGTTCCGCAGGTAGCCGCTCATCAGCATGAAGGCCGTGATCCCGAAGACCACGTCGCCGGGGGTGGCCCGGCCCTGGGTCCACAGGTGGATCAGCAGGCCGGTCAGGCCGGCCTGGAGGAAGGCCAGGAGCAGGTTCTGGACCAGCCAGATGTCGGTGAAGCGGTTCCAGGTGCGGATGACGGCGTCCCGCCAAAGGGAGGTCACCCCGGCGATCCGGGCCTCCTCGCGGCCCTCGGCGCCGAAGCTGCGGACGGCCGCATTGCCCGAGATGGAGTCCGCCAGGGCGCCGCCGATGCGGGTGTCGAGCGCCACGGAGCGCTGGTTCAGGGGCCGGGCGAAGCGCGCGATGAGGTAGAGGTTGGCGCCGATGAACAGGGCCACGGCGAACAGGGAGAACAGGCCCACCATCGGCCAGCGCAGGATCATCATGACCGACAGTCCCACCAGCACCAGCAGGGCCGGGCCGATCCACATGACCACCGCGTCGGAGACCTGGTCATAGGCCCACATGGCGCGGCTGAGCTTGCGCACGGTGGCGCCGGCGAAGGCGTCGGCGTGCCAGTCGGCGGAATAGGCCTGGACCCGGGCGAAGCCGGCGTCCGTCATCTCCTTCATGTTGAAGGCCGCGAGCTTGATCCAGGGCTTGTCGCGGATGTTCCGGACGAGGGCCAGGGTCACGCCCAGCCCGATGAAGATCGCCCACCACCACCAGGCCTCCGGCGCCTGGGCGGGGCCCCGGGTCAGGGTGTCGACCATCCGGCCCGCGGCCCAGGGCATGGCCATGTCGAGGCCGATGGAGAGCAGGCAGAAGGTCACCACCCAGGCGAGGCGCCAGGGGCGCCGCAGCCAGAAGCCGGCGATGAATCCCATCACCTGGAGATTGCTGAGGGCCCGCTCGCGCGGCGCCTCGTCCTCGTCTTCGTAGTGTTCGGTCATGATGGTCACAGGATGGGCGCCGGCGCGGACCTGGGGTGCGGGCGGGCGAAGGCGGGGCCGGCGGCGCCGGCCGGAAGGGGGCGGAATTCCGGGGGGCGCATCAGCCCCCGGTAAAGCCCCGCGGTCGGGGCGCGCGCGCAAAAGACTTCGTCATGCGCCCCCCTTTCCTGTGCTTGAAGGCCGACCCGTTCTGGCGGGCGAGCGACGTAGGGTCACCCGCCGCGAACCAAGGGCTTTTGGACTGATGCGCCCCCGCCACAGTCTGGTAGAACCGCGGCCATGCCAGAGACGCAGACACCCGACATCCTGCCCGACGCCCGCCCGGACAACTGGGTCGACCGCTTCGCGCCCGAGGGGCTCCGTCCCTGGCTCAGGCTGGGCCGGTTCGACCGTCCGGCGGGGATCTGGCTGCTCATGCTCCCGGGCTGGCAGGGCGCCGCCCTGGCCGCCGCCCTCGCCGGGACCTGGCCCGACTTCCTCCTGCTGGCCAAGATCCTCGCCGGCGCGGCCCTGATGCGCGCCGCGGGCTGCGCCTACAACGACATCGTCGACCGGGACCTCGACGCCAGGGTCGCCCGGACGGCGGGCCGGCCCGTCGCCTCGGGCCGCCTGTCGGTGCGCCAGGCCTGGGCCTTCGTGATCGCCTGCAGCCTCGCCGGCGCCGCCATCCTCTTCACCCTCCCGCCCCTCGCCATCGGCCTGGGCGTCGCCTCCCTCGTCCTGGTGGCGGCCTATCCCTTCATGAAGCGGATCACCTGGTGGCCGCAGGCCTGGCTGGGCCTGACCTTCAACTGGGGCGCCCTGCTGGGCTTCGCGGCGGCCACGGGCGAGCTTGGCCTCCCCGCCCTGCTGCTCTACCTCGGCGGGGTCTTCTGGACCCTCGGCTACGATACGATCTACGCCGTCCAGGACATGGAGGACGACGCCCTGGCGGGCATACGCTCCTCCGCCCGCCGGCTCGGGCGCACCGCGCCCCGCGCCGTGCTGGGCTTCTACGTCCTGGCCTTCCTCCTCGCCCTCGCCTGCGCCTTCACCGCCCGGCTGGGGCCCCTCTTCCTGCCCCTGGCCGCCGGCTACGGCCTTCACCTCTCGCGGCAGGCTGCGCAGCTGGACATGGACGATCCCGCCGGCGCCCTGGCCCTCTTCCGGTCCAACGCCCTCGCCGGGCTGATCCTCTTCACCGCCCTGGTCGCCGGGCGGTTCGGACAGGGCCTCTGGGGCGGCGGGGGCTTGTAGAGCGACGGCCGGCACCCAATAGTCTCCGGACGACGCCAGGGAGGATGACATGGCCGACGACGCCCTTCCGACAATCCTGCAACTGACGCCGCTGGACGAGGACTACCGCCGGGATCCGGCGACCGTCCTGTCCCGGCTGCGCAGCGCCTGCCCCGTCCACCACGACGCCTTCAGCGGCGCGACCATCCTGTCGCGCTATGCCGACGTCCGCGGGGTGGCGACGGACCTGACCCTCTGGCGGGACCCCCTGCTCGCCGATCCCGAAAGCCGCCGCCTGCAGCGCTTTGATCCGCCGGACCCCAGCCTGCCGCGCAGCGAGACCTCCAGCATCCTGACCCTCGACGACCCCGACCATGCGCGGATCCGCGGCCCGCTCTCGCGGGCCCTTTACGCCCGGGTGGCGAAGTTCCGCCCCGAGGTCGAGCGGATCGTCGACGAGGCCCTCGACCGGATCGGCGACCAGGCCGAGGTCGACCTCATGGACCTTTTCTGCGTGCCGATCCCGATCGACGTCATCGCCTCCATCCTCGGCGTGCCGCATGACCGGCTGGAGGACTTCCGGGACTGGTCAGAGGGACTGATCCAGGGCCTGAACCCCTTCCGCAACCCCGACCAGACCGCCCACATGGAGCGGTCCAGCCTCGCCCTCTCCGCCTACTTCACCGAGGCCCTCGCCGACCGGCGCGCCCACCCGCGCGACGACCTGATCTCGGACATGGTCCGCCTGCAGGGCGAAGGAACGCCGATCAGCGACACCGAACTGCGCATCAACCTGACGGCCCTCCTCGTGGGCGGCAACCTGACCACCACCGACCTGATCGGCAACGGCGCGCGGCTGCTGATGCTGAACCCCTCGGAGAAGGCCAAGCTGATGGCCGACCTGGGCCTGGCGGCCGCCATCGTGGAAGAGGTGCTGCGCTATGACCCGCCGGTGGACTCGACCTCCCGGATCGCCTCCCGCGACCTGGAGATCAGCGG
>JAPOKE010000135.1 GCA_029977805.1 Phenylobacterium parvum
CCTCTTCGGGAATGTCAAAAACGAATGAGCCAATGTCGATGATGGGAATGTCATATTCCAATCTGTTGGGGGATGAACTTGGCCTTGGCCGAGGCGGTCTTGGGGCTGTTGCGCAGCGCCTCCAGCGTGGCCTCGACCTGGCCCGGCGCACACACAGCGATGTGGATGTTGTTGCGCTGGAGGACGCCCCCCGGAACGTCGGAGGCGTTGCTCGCCCCGGCGCGCAGGCGCTTCAGCGTCGTCTCGGAGTTTCCGAAGGCGGCGAGGAACTGGAAGGGAAACTCTGCCGCATCAAAGGGTTCGAGGGCCAGCTGGGAGACGGCGTCTTCGATCTCGACGGGATTCATAGGCACAGCTTAGAGGCGCCGCCCCGGCCCGCCAACGGTGGTGTTTCTCGGATGTTGCGCGTCGAACGACAATCCCGGTCGCCCGTCCTGCCTCCGCCCCCCCCTACGCCCCCAACACCCGCGCCGCCTGCGGCGCAAAGTACGTGATCACCCCCGCTGCGCCGGCGCGCTTGAAGGCGGAGAGGCTTTCCAGGATGGCGCGGTCCTCGTCCAGCCAGCCGTTGGCGCCGGCGGCCTTGATCATGGCGTACTCGCCCGAGACCTGGAAGGCGAAGGTGGGAACGCGATAGGCCTCCACCACCCGGCGGACGATGTCGAGATAGGGCAGGCCGGGCTTGACCATCACCATGTCGGCGCCCTCGGCGATGTCCAGGCCCACCTCGCGCAGGGCCTCCTCGGTGTTGGCCGGGTCCATCTGGTAGGTCTTCTTGTCGGCCGGGTTGTCCTCGGGGCCGGAGCCCAGCTTTCCCGAGCCGATGGCGTCGCGATAGGGGCCGTAGAAGGCCGAGGCGTACTTGGCGGCGTAGGACATGATCATCACGTCCGGGTGGCCGGCGCTCTCCAGGGCGCCGCGCAGGGCGCCGATGCGGCCGTCCATCATGTCGGAGGGGGCGAGGATGTCGGCCCCGGCCTCGGCCTGCATCAGGCCCTGGGCGACCAGGCGCTCGATGGTGGCGTCGTTGGCGATCCGGCCCGAGCGGATCAGGCCGTCGTGGCCGTGGGTGGTGAAGGGGTCGAGGGCCACGTCGCACATGATCCCCACCTCGGGGGCGGCGTCCTTCATGGCCTTCACCGCCCGGGGGATGACCCCGCCCGGGTCGGCGGCCAGGCTGCCCTCGGCGTCCTTCCGGGCGCCGTCGATGTGGGGGAAGATGGCGATGGCCGGAATGCCCAGCTTGCGCGCCTCCACGGCGGCGCGGGCGCAGTCCTTCACCGACAGGCGGCTGACGCCGGGCATGGAGGCGACGGGAACCTCGCCCTCGCCCTCGTGCACCACCATGGACCAGATGAGGTCGGCGGGGGTCAGCACGGTCTCGCGGACCAGGCGGCGGATCCAGTCGGCCTGGCGCAGGCGGCGCAGGCGCAGGGCGGGGTAGGGGGCGAGGGGCGGCAGGCTCATGCCCTGCGGTCTCGCGCAAATGGGGGTGGGGTGCAAGGGGCGCGGCGTTGACAGAAGGGGGGGCCAGGCTCCAGACGGCGGGGGCCTCGAACGGGGAGACCGGATGGACTTTGCGCTCAACGACGACCAGGCGGCCATCCAGGCGGCGGCCCGGGCCTTCGCCGAGGCCGAGCTGGCGCCGCACTCGGCCCGCTGGGACGAGGAGAAGGTCTTCCCGGTGGAAACCCTGCGCGCCGCCGCGGCCCTGGGCTTCGCCGGGCTCTACGTGCGCGAGGAGGTCGGCGGGTCGGGCCTGTCGCGGCTGGACGCGGCCCTGGTCTTCGAGGAACTGAGCCGGGGCGACGTGGCCGTGGCGGCCTACATCTCCATCCACAACATGGTCTCGTGGATGATCGACCGGTTCGGGAACGACGCCCAGCGCCAGCGCTGGCTGCCCCGGCTGGCCACCATGGAGCTGCTCTCCAGCTATTGCCTGACCGAGCCGGGGGCGGGGTCGGACGCGGCCTCCCTGGCCACCCGGGCCGAGCGGGACGGCGACGACTATGTCCTGACCGGCGCCAAGGCCTTCATCTCCGGGGCGGGGACCTCCGACCTCTACCTGGTCATGGCCCGCACGGGGGAGGGCGGCGCCCGGGGCGTCTCGGCCTTCGTGGTGGAGGCGGGAACGCCCGGCCTGTCCTTCGGCGCCCAGGAGCGCAAGATGGGCTGGAACGCCCAGCCGACGGCCATGGTCCACTTCGACGGGGTGCGCGTGCCGGCGGCCCACCGGATCGGCGCCGAGGGCGAGGGCTTCCGCTTCGCCATGGCCGGCCTGGACGGCGGGCGCATCAACATCGCCGCCTGCTCCCTGGGCGGGGCGGGCCTGGCGCTGGAGACCGCCCGCGAACACCTCTCCGCCCGCCGCCAGTTCGGCCGGCCCCTGGCGGACTTCCAGGCCCTCCAGTTCCGCCTCGCCGACATGGCCACCGAGCTGGAGGCCGCCCGCCTGATGGTGCGCCGCGCCGCCTTCGCCCTCGACGCCGGCGATCCGGACGCCACCCTCTACTGCGCCATGGCCAAGCGCTTCGCCACCGACGGCGGCTTCGAGGTCGCCAACCAGGCCCTGCAGCTGCACGGCGGCTATGGCTATCTTCGGGACTATCCCCTGGAGCGGATCGTGCGCGACCTGCGGGTGCACCAGATCCTGGAAGGGACCAACGAGATCATGCGGGTGATCATCAGCCGGGAGCTGCTGGGACGATGAGCCAGGACACGATTGCCGTAAGGGAAGGGCGCATGGGGAGACTCACCCTCAACCGCCCCCAGGCCCTCCATGCGCTCACGACCGTTATGTGTTCGAACTGCATAACGGCCCTCCTGGACTGGAGGGACGATCCCGCCGTCGAGGCCGTGCTGATCGACCACGCCGGCGAGCGCGGATTCTGCGCCGGGGGCGACATCCGCATGCTGGCCGACAGCGGCGCGGCCGACGGGCGGCTGGCGCGGGAGTTCTTCTTCATCGAGTACCGGCTGAACCACCTCCTGTTCGGCTATCCCAAGCCGGTCATCGCGGTGATGGACGGGATCACCATGGGCGGCGGGGTCGGCCTGTCGGCGCCCGCCCGCTTCCGCATCGCCACCGAGCGGACCACCTTCGCCATGCCGGAGACCGGCATCGGCATCTTCCCGGACGTCGGCGGCGGCTGGTTCCTGCCCCGCCTGCCGGGCCGGATCGGCCTCTGGCTCGCCCTGACCGGGGCCCGGATCAAGGCCGCCGACTGCCTGCGGGCGGGCCTGGCGACGCACCATGTGCCTTCGGAGAGGCTGCCGGAGCTGAAGGCGGCCCTGGCTGCAAAGCCTCAGGATATCGAGGGCTTGCTGGCGCAGTTTCATGTGGACCCCGGCCCGGCGCCGGTCGACGCCCACCGCGCCGAGCTGGACGCGGCCTTCGCCGGGAACTCGGTGGAGGCCATCGTCGCGGCCCTGGAGGCCGGCTCCGACTGGGCCCGCGCCAAGGCCGGGGCCCTGAAGACCAAGTCGCCCCAGACCCTGAAGGTCGCCTTCCGCCAGCTGGCCCTGGGCCTCGCCGCCCCGGACTTCGCCGCCAACATGGCCATGGAGTACCGGATCGGCGCCCGGGTCGTGCAGCGCCACGACTTCCTCGAGGGCGTGCGCGCCGTCATCGTCGACAAGGACAACGCCCCGAAATGGGATCCGGCGACCCTGGAAGGCGTGGGCGAGGACCTGCTGGACGCCATCTTCGCGCCCCTGCCGGCGGACCAGGAATGGTCGCCCCTGGAAAGGACATCGCAATGACCCGCATCGCCTTCATCGGCCTGGGAAACATGGGCGGCGGCATGGCCGCGCGGCTGGTCGGCGCCGGCCATGAGGTCATCGCCTTCGACCTTTCGGCCGAGGCCCTGGCGCGGGCTGCGGGCCGCGGCTGCACGCCGGCCGCCAGCGTCCGCGAGGCCGTGGCCGGGGCGGGGGCGGTGATCACCATGCTGCCCGCCGGCCCGCAGGTGAGGGCGGTCTACGAGGGCGAGATCCTGGGCCAGGCTCCCGCCGGCGCCCTGCTCATCGACGCCTCGACCATCGACGTGGAGACCGCCCGCGCCGTGGCGGAAAAGGCGGCCGCGGCGGGCTATGTCTTCGCCGACGCCCCGGTGTCGGGCGGGACGGCGGGCGCCGAGGCCGGGACCCTGGCCTTCATGGTCGGCTGCGATGCGGACCGCTTCGCCGCCATCGAGGCCCTGCTGGCCCCCATGGCCCGGGCGGTCCTGAGGGCCGGCGACCACGGGGCGGGGCAGGCGGCCAAGATCTGCAACAACATGCTGCTGGGCATCTCGATGATCGGGACCTGCGAGGCCTTCGCCCTGGCCGAGCGCCTGGGCCTGGAGCCGGACAAGTTCTTCGAGATCGCCTCGAAATCCTCCGGCCAGTGCTGGTCCCTGACCAGCTATTCGCCCTGGCCGGGCCTGGTGGAGACCGCCCCCTCGAACCGCGACTATTCCGGCGGCTTCGCCGTGGCCATGATGCTGAAGGACCTCAAGCTCGCCCAGGCGGCGGCGGCCTCGAACGGCGCGTCGACCCCCCTCGGGGCCCAGGCCGAGGCCCTCTACGCCCTGTGGGACC
>JAPOKE010000136.1 GCA_029977805.1 Phenylobacterium parvum
GAGGGATTCCGGACCTGAGGGGACCGGCCTCGGCGCCACACCCAAACATCGCATAAGGAATATTATCGGAAATATAGGTTGAGGGTTCGTGGCTCCTGTACTGAGAATCAGAGGACGCTGCCTCGGTGACCCCCGACCAACCCGGAATCCACTATGCCCATCGAACCCAGCCTCGGCCCCCTCGGCCCCCTTGCGGACCGGTTTGAGCAGGCTTCACAGGCCTATGTGGCGGCGTTCGGGCTTCGCCGGGATCCAGACTGGTACATTCTGAAGCTGCAGGAAGAGGTCGGAGAGCTGACCCAGGCCTGGTCGCGGCTTTCGGGGCGCGGACGTTCGGCCGGACGCAGTGAGGCCGAGATGAAGGCGCAGCTGGCGGATGAGGTGGCCGACGTTCTGGGTCATGTCCTCCTTCTGGCCCGCAACTGGGAGGTGGACCTTGCGCCGGCGGTCCTTCGCAAATGGCGGTTTGAACTGGAGGCGCCGGAAAACCCAGGCTGACCCGGGGTCAGGCTTGACGTTCGTGATCCGGGCTCCAAACTCCTGAATTCGAACGGGAAACGGATTGGAGACCCCAGATGGCCCCCTTGCCCAAGGCCTGCATCATCGGCGCCGGCTGCTCCGGCTTCACCACGGCCAAGAAGCTCAAGGACCTGGGCGTTCCCTACGACTGCTTCGAGATGTCCGACAACATCGGCGGCAACTGGTACTACAACAACCCGAACGGCCATTCGGCCTGCTACCAGAGCCTGCACATCGACACGTCCAAGTGGCGCCTGGCCTTCGAGGACTATCCCGTGCCCGCCGGCTGGCCGGACTTCCCGCACCACAGCCAGCTGCTGCAGTACTTCCACGACTATGTCGACCATTTCGGCCTGCGCGAGACCATCACCTTCAACACCGCCGTGACCAAGGCGGTGCGCAACGCCGAAGGCCTTTGGGACGTCACGCTTTCGAACGGGGAAACAAGGCGTTACGATGTCCTCTTCGTGTGCAACGGCCACCACTGGAGCCCGCGGACGCCGGAGTATCCGGGCCATTTCGACGGCGTCGCCTTCCACTCCCACGCCTACCGCACGCCCTTCGATCCCGTGGACGTCCGCGGCAAGACCGTGGTGGTCGTGGGCATGGGCAACTCGGCCATGGACATCGCCTCCGAGCTCTCCCAGCGGCCCCTGGCGGGCAAGCTGATCGTCTCGGCCCGGCGCGGGGTCTGGGTGCTGCCCAAGTACATGAACGGCCGGCCTGCGGACAAGGCGGCCATGCCCCCCTGGATGCCCCGCAAGCTGGGCCTGTCCCTGGCCCGGAAGGGCATCAAGAAGGCCCTGGGGGCCATGGAGGACTACGGCCTGCCCAAGCCCGACCACGAGCCCCTGGAGGCCCACCCCTCGGTCAGCGGCGAGTTCCTGACCCGGGCGGGTTGCGGCGACATCACCTTCCGGCCCGGCATCAAGGCGCTGGAGGGCCGGCAGGTGCGCTTCACGGACGACAGCGTCGAGGACGTGGACGTGATCATCTACGCCACCGGCTACGACATGAAGTTCCCCTTCTTCGAGGACCCGGCCTTCGTGCCGGATTCCGACCACCGCCTGCCCCTGTTCAAGCGGATGATGAAGCACGGCGTGCCCAACCTCTTCTACATGGGCCTGGCCCAGCCCCTGCCGACCCTGGTCAACTTCGCCGAGCAGCAGGCCAAGTTCGTCGCCGCCTACCTGACGGGCCGCTACCTGCCCCCCTCGCCCGCCGACATGGAGCGGATCACCGCCGAGGACGAGGCCCTGCACATGGGCCAGTACTACGCCTCCAAGCGCCACACGATCCAGGTGGACTTCGGCGTCTACTGCCATGATCTGATGAAGGAAATCGACCGCGGGGCGAAGCGCGCGGCGGCGGCCGGGAACCGCCTCCCCGTGCCCGCCCGGGCCGGCCTTCAGGACGCCTGAAGTCCCTCCAGGCGGCCTTCCGCCAGGGCGACGAGGGTCCGGGTCATGACCTCGGGCTCCAGGGCGGTGACGCGCTGCTCGAGGGTCTCGGGCGTATCCCCCGCCTCCACGGGCACGGACCAGCGGCCGAGGACCCGCCCGTGGTCGTACTCTCCGTCCACCAGGTGGATGGTGACCTCGCTCTGCGCCGCGCCGGCGGCGATCACGGCCTCATGGACGCGCCGGCCGTACATCCCCTCCCCGCCGAAGGCCGGCAGGGGTCCGGGGTGGATGTTGAGGATGCGGTCCGGGAAGCGCGCCAGCACGGCCGGCCCGATGCGGCGCAGGTAGCCCGACAGCACCACCCAGTCGGCGCCGGCGGCCGCCAGGGCGGCCCCCAGGGCCTGGTCAGCCGCTGCCGGGTCGGCGGCGGTGGGGATCACGGCGACAGGCACGCCCCGGGCCCGGGCGAAGTCGAGGGCCGGCGCCTTCGCGGAATTGGTCGCCAGGAGCACGATGTCGGCGGCGAGGCGCCCCTGCCCCACGGCCTCGACGGCCGCCCGGAAGGCCGAGCCGTTGCGGGAGGCGAGGAAGGCCAGCTTCACCCTGCCGATCGGGTCTTTCCGTCCCGCCACGCGCTCTGCTCCACGAGAAATCCGCGGTGGGTGTGCGACATCCCCCCGCAGGCTGCAAGGGGCGCCAAGGCTACTTCGGCATCCACACCTGGTTGACCTGGAGGGTCACGGCGTCATTCGAGCGGCCGAACTCCGCAGCCGCGGACTTGCGGTTCCAGTCGCGGGAATAGCGCAGGTCGATGGTCAGCTGGTTGCTGACCTTGTAGCCGATCGCCTGCCGGACCTGCTGGTGTTGAAGAGCCCTTCGCCATCCCCGAAGACATAGCGGGGTTCATACTCCGTGCGGGCGTGCCAGGAGCCGGGCTTGCCGGGGTTCGCGCCGAACTTGAAGTCGACATAGGGGCGCAGGCGCA
Source organism: Phenylobacterium parvum (assembly GCA_029977805.1). Lineage (GTDB taxonomy): Bacteria > Pseudomonadota > Alphaproteobacteria > Caulobacterales > Caulobacteraceae > Phenylobacterium > Phenylobacterium parvum_A. Next base: position 2,908 of record JAPOKE010000136.1, read on the forward strand.
GGCGGTTCTGGAAGGTGTCGGCGCCGGTGACGTCCTGGAACCGGGCTTCGTAACGGAGCCAGGCCCCGACCTCGACCTGGGGCGACAGGGCGCGCTTGTAGGTCACGCCCAACACCGGGCGCACTTCCAGCTTGTCGGGCCCGAAGGAATAGAAGTCCTTGTTGAGCTGCAGGTAGCCCTGGGCGGACCAGTTCCTGTCGATCTTGTACTCGACGCCGGCGGGCACGACGACGAGGGTCGTCCGGTCGCCGGGGCCGGTCGAGCCCGGGGTCTGGGTGAGGGAGCCGAGGACCGCGAACCTGAAGTCGGCGTTCAGAGGCCGGACCAGCTGGTAGTTGACGCGATAGGACTGGCTCGGCGCACAGGGCGCCGCAGCGGGCGCCAGGGCGAGGGAGAGGCCCAGCAGCGCCGGGACCGGACGGATCATGACGGCCATCCTGCTCAGGCGGATCTTTGGTGGGCCAGGGCTGCAAAGGCGCCGAGATCGGCGTTGTAGGACTCCGCGGCGTCCCAGAAGGAGGCGTGCCCGGCCTCCTCGTAGATCCTCAGGCGCACGTCGGGAATCTGGGTCGCGGCCCGGCGGGCGCCGGCGATGTTGGCGACCAGGTCCTTGCCCCCGTGGGTGATGAGCACCGGGACCTTCAGGCGCTGGAGAAGGGCCCGCGGATCCGGTTCGGGCCGGCTGGTCATGTACTTGCGGACATACCAGGGCGCCATGTTCCCCACCGCCACCCAGGCGGCGAGGTCGGCGGGGGCCAGGGGCGTCGCCGTGCACAGCCGGATGAAGCCCTCGGTGGCCTGGAGGCTTGAGAAGGCATCCATGCTCACCAGGGCAGCGGCGGCCCCGCCCCGCTTTTCCGCCTCATTGCCCTCGGCGGGAAAGCTCAGGACGCCCGTGTCGACGAAGTTGATGCCGGAAATGCGGGAGTCACCGCGGGCCTGCAGGTAGTCGCACATGATCTCGCCGGCCATGGACCATCCGGCGAGGACCGGTTTGCCAAGTTTCAGGCCCGAGATGACCGTCTCGATCTCCTGGGCCCAACGGGCGCCGTGGGCGTAGAAGCGGGGATCATTGGGCTTGTCCGAGGCGCCGTGGCCGCGCCAGTCGTAGGCGACCAGGCGGAAGTCCCTGCCGAGGGAACTGCTGAGCTGTCGCATCCAGCAAATCGAGCTCGACATGAAGCCGTGGATGAAGAGGATCGCGGGCTTTGTCGGGTCGCCCCAGTCCTGGACGGCGATGTTCAGGCCATCCGGGGTCCGCAGGCTGTGGGGCCGGTAGGGCAGCGCCCCGGCGCCCGGCGGCGGCGCTTGGGCAAAGGTCCTTCCGGCCGCCAGCGACAGGCCTGCAGCAGCTCCCAGGCCCAGGAGGGCCTCCCGACGCGTCGTCATGTCCCCTACCCCCGATGTGGAGCACCTTTCCCTAGGGGCATGTTCCGCCGCGGTCCCGCGACTTGCAAGCGATTGCTTCCGTGTCGCCGCGCCTCAGGCGAGGGCGTGCTCGAAACGCAGGCCGTCGAAGGCCGGCTCCACGCCCGGGGGCAGGCGGGCGCTGAGGGCGGCGAAGTCGAGGTCGATGTGCATGTTGGTCAGGATCGCCCGGCGCGGCCTGACCCGCTGGATCCATTCCAGGGCCCGCTCCACGTGGGCGTGGGTCG
>JAPOKE010000137.1 GCA_029977805.1 Phenylobacterium parvum
CGCGCCGCCGGGCAGGTTGACGATCGCCACCTGGTGCACGGTGAAGGCGCCGCCCGCGGAGTCGTCCAGGTCCAGGCGGACGCCGGTGATGACGGACCGGGTCCAGTCGTCCCCGCCCTTCTTGGGCTTGGCCAAGTCGTAGACCATGATCGTCGTCTCGCCCACGGCGGGGTCGGCGCCCCGGACGGGCTTGGTCGCGAAGCCGGCCGCCTCGCCGTGCGCCGCCGTGGTCCAGAAGAGCGAGCCATCCCAGCGCTCGGTGTCGCGGTTGCGGGTGATCCTCACCAGGACGGTGTTGGCTTCCGCCCCCTTGACCGAAAGGCCCTTCGGCAGCCGCACGATCGGGTCGAACAGGTCGCCCGTCACCTCCAGCCCGCCGCCGGCCCGCGCGGCGAGGGTCGATCCCGCCCCCTCGAACCCGTCGGTCCCGGTCTCGAAGGTCCACTGCGCGGCGACCTTGAGCGGCTTTCCGTCGAGGACAAAGGCCTTCTGGGCGGCGTCCCAGGTGATGGGCTCGGGCGCCCTCGGCGGCCGCACCTTGGCGGCGGGGGCCTCCGCCGCAGCCTTGGGCGTCGGCTTGGGCTGGTCGCAGGCCGACAGGGCCAGGAGGCCGGCGAGGACGACGGCGGTCGGGCGGAGCAGCGAAATCGGGGTCTTCATTTCTGGAACCGTCTCAGGATGGCCGCCCAGGGCGGATCAAGGGCGAGGTGGACGAGGCCGAACAGGGCGGCGAGGTCGAGGAAGTAGAGATACCGGTAATCGCAGGCGAGGGCGATCACCAGGAAGCTGCCGGCGAAGGCCAGGGCGCCCGCCTGCAATCCGGCCATGACCCAGTCCGAGGGGCGGCCCCTGAGGACGAGCGCGGTCATCACCGCGAGGGAGACGAGGGCGAAGGTCAGGTGCGAGAGGATGGGGGTGCCGAAGAACCAGGTCGCGTAATTGTAGAGTTCGTGGTCCCGGCGGTCCTGTCGGGACGGCATTCCCAGCTCCTCCAGCACCGCTTCAGGTCCCTGGACCCCTGTTGTCACCGGCAGGCAGGCGAGGATGTCCGGCGTCAGGAAGGCCTGGCGGAAAACCTCAAGGCGGTGGGCCGCATAGTCGCCGAACTCGGCGGTGGCGACATGGGCCCAGGTCCGCGAAACGGCGCCTTCCGGCGTCTTCCAGAGGGCCTCGCCCAGGCCCGGGGCGTCGCTGATGGCGTCCACCCTCTCCGGGTTGTAGCCCTGGGGCGCCAGGCTGCGGAGCGTCGCCGCCGCCTGCGGGTCCTCGGTCTCCAGGGGGGCGAGGGAGGCCTTGGGGTCCCGCGCCGCGACGCCGACAAGGTCAAAGTGCTGGATGACCCTCAGCCCAGCGCCCGCCGCCTGGGGCGAGGTCGAGGGCATCACCCGGGTCATGGCGAGGCCGACGGCCAGGAAGAGGACGAGGCCCGCCGCCAGCAGGCCTCCGGCGGCGGCCAGGCCCCGCCGCCACCCCTGGCGTGCGCCTGTGGCGACGCCGAAGGCGAGGGCCGCGGCGCCGAGGGCCAGGACTCCGTTCTGGCGCACCAGGGCGGCCACCACGAGCAGTCCAAGGCCGGCCGCCAAGGCGGCGAGGCCTGCGCCGCGTCCCGGCCCGCGGTCCGCCGCGATCGCCAGAAGCACCGTCCCGGCGATGGCGGCGTTGGCGAAGAAGACGTCCTTCCAGACCGCTCCCTGGTAGATCAGGACCTGGGGCGAAAGGACCACGAGCAGCAGGACCGGCGCGGCCAGGACATGCGCCCGTCCGGCCAGGCGCGGCAGGGCCGCGAAGGCGCCGAACAGCAGGGCGGCGTTGAAGGCCACGAACAGGGATGTCCCGGAAAGCAGGCTGTCGAAGCGCCCGAGCAGCCAGGACATGAAGGCCGGGTTGAACGACCTCTGGGCGCCGGTCCGGCCTTCCGCCAGCTGGATGACCGAGTCGGTGGTCATGTGGCCGGGCAGGCCGGCGGCGAGCACGATGAGGAGACCGGCGGCGAGGGTCCAGGCGTAGAGGTTCCGCGCGAGGGGCGCTCCGCCTGCCTCCGCGGCGGGACCGCGGGGATCAGCCTTCTGCAGCATCAGGATTCCGCTCCGGGATCGGGCGTGACTTTGGGCAGGGTTCCATCAGTCGGCGCCCTGCTCAACGAGGATTTTCAGGCCGGCGGCCAGCGCCGTGGACGGCGTCAGGCCGAGCGTCGCCCGGAGCCGGGCGGGGTCGCCCGAGGAGCGCCGGATGTCGCCGGCCCGCCCCGGCGCGTGGGTCACCGGAACCGCCCGGCCGGTCAGCCCGGCGAGGAGGCCTGCGAGGTCGAGCACCGCGGTCTCCCGTCCGGTGCAGACGTTGAGGATCTCGGCCGCCTCTCCGGCTGTGCGCATCGCCGCCGCCAGCAGGGCGTCGACCACGTCCCCGACGAAGACGAAGTCGCGGGTCTGGAGGCCATCCCCGAAGACCGTCACGCCCTCCCCCCGGGCGGCCGCCCGGTGGAAACGGGAGATCACCCCGGAATAGGGCGAGCCCGGGTCCTGGCCCGGTCCATAGACATTGAAGAACCTGAGCCCGGTCGAACGCACCCCGTGGACGGTGGCCGCGGCGGAGGCGTGCAGTTCGCACCCCAGCTTGTCGGCGCCGTAGGGCGACAGGGGCCGGGGGCGGGCGCTCTCCTTCAGGGGCGCCTCGGGATTGTCGCCATAGACCGCCGCGGAGGAGGCGTAGACCAGGGCCGGCCGGTCTTTCCGGGCGGCGGCGGCCTCCAGCACGTTGACGAAGCCGCCGAGGTTCACGCGGTGGGAGGCCGCCAGGTCCTCGTTACACCGGGCCACGGAGGCGATGGCGGCCAGGTGGAAGACCGCGTCGGCGCCGGACACCGCCTCGGCGACTGCGCCGGGGTCGGTCACCGAAGCCTCGATGAGGCGGGCGCCGGGGTCGAGGCGGGCGGCGTCGCCGCTGGAAAGGTCATCGAGGACGGTCCCCTCGCCGCCGCCCCGGACCAGCCTTTCGACCAGGGCGCGCCCGATGAAGCCCGCCCCGCCGGTGACCAGCACCCGCCGGGGCGCCTCACCCACCGGGGGCATCCGGGAACCGGGCCTGCTGGATGGCCAGCCGCCGCACCAGCAGCGTCAGGACGTCGTTGGACCGGCGCTCGCGCATGATGGCCGCGACCACGGTCAGGAAGAGGATCAGGGTGGTGGCGTAGGTCACGAGGTCGGCGCCCCGGCCCACGCCCACCAGCCGTGCCAGCCAGGTCATCTGGTCGGGATTCCAGACGAAATAGACCCCCGCCGCCGCGAACAGCATCACCGCCAGCTTCAGGCCGAAGAAGGTGAACTTCCGGACCGCCGCCACGGACAGCACGAAGAGGAAGAGGGCGGACGCGACCAGGGAGACGATCATGACCGGGCCCCGAACAGGATGTCCTCGAGGATGCGCACCGAGTTGGAGATCTTCTGGCCCTTGGCCAGGGAGTATTCCGAATAGGTGATCGTCACCGGATGCTCCCGCCAGTTCAGGCCCAGCCGGGCGATCTGGGAGAGGATTTCAGAGGCGTGGGCCATCCGGTCCTGCCGGATCCGGATTTTCCGGGCGGCCTCGCGGGACAGGACCCTCAGGCCATTGTGGGCGTCGGTCAGCTTCAGGCCCGTGGTGAGCCGGGTGAAGACCACCGCCGCCTTGATCACCAGCCGGCGCAGGGCGGGCATGTTCACGGTGGTCCCGAGGAAGCGGGAGCCGAGCACGGCGTCGAGGTCCTCCGCCCGGCATCGCGCGACCATCTCCAGGGCCTCGCCGACATCATGCTGGCCGTCGGCGTCGAAGGTCACGACGTGGGTCGCGCCCTGCGCCAGGGCGAAGTCGATTCCGGTCTGCAGGGCGGCGCCCTGTCCGCGGTTCACCAGGTGGGTGGCGACGCAGGCGCCCCCGGCGAGGGCCTGGTCGCCCGTGTCGTCGGCGGAACCGTCGTCCACCACGACGACCCGGGCGTGAGGGGTGACGCCCCGGACCACCTCGGCGATCATCGGCCCTTCATTGTAGGCCGCGATCACGAACCAGAGCGTGTCATCCCGGGTCATGGCCTTGTCAGTTCCTGGCTCAGGGGCGCAGCGGTCGCCCCTCCGCCGGGTGTAAGCCGCGCCTCCCGCCCGGGGCAAGGGACTTCACCCCGGCTCGACCAGGGTCTCCAGCCTTTGCGCGGCCTCCCGCACCGCCGCCTGCGAGGCCCTGAGCCGGGTCTCCAGGCTGCGGGCGTGGCGACGCAGGTCTTCGCTGGTGCGGGTCAGGGAATCCACATGACCCTGCATGTCGCCGATCGTCGCGTAGAGGGCGGCGATCCGTCCCTCCAGCTCGGCGACGATGCCGCGGGTCTCCTCGAGGGTGCGCTCGAGGAAGGCCGCCTTGCCCTCGGCGTCGGCCAGGGCGGTTCGGGCGGCCATGCGGTCGGCCGAGACCGGCGAGACCAGGTCGCCATAGAGGGCCTTCTGGCCGGCGAGCCAGGCG
>JAPOKE010000138.1 GCA_029977805.1 Phenylobacterium parvum
GGGGATGCTTCCAGACCTCGGTGTGGGAGCGCCAGTAGGGGTCGCCGGCCGGCCCGCCATAGGTCACCACCAGGGTCGGGGTGTAGCCGGTCTTCGACTGGCTGAAGAACTGGAGCACGTCCTCGTAGATCACCACGAGCGGCAGGTTGTGCTCGACCGTCGTGTTCCCGTCGGCGATCAGGGTCATGTCGAAGCCGAAGAGGGAGCCGCCCTCGGCCACCGACCGCATCCCCTCGGCCAGGGCCGCCGCCGTCACCTGCTGGCGCTGGTCGCGGCGCGGCTGGTTGTAGTTCTTCAGGCTGTGGGCGCCCTGCGCCTTGAGGCGCCGGACATGCGCCAGGGCGTCGTCGTAGCTGTCGATCTGGGCATAGACCCCGGCATCCCGCGCGCCATAGACGATCTCGGCCGTCGAGAAGGTGCGCGGACCCAGGATCTTGCCGGCGCGCACCATTTCCAGGGCCGGGAAGACGGTGCGGGCGCTGCTGGAAGGATCGTGGCGGGTGGTCACGCCCAGGGCCAGGTTGACCATTTCCGCCCAGTTGGCCTGGGGGGTGATCTCGTCGATCCCGTAGGGGCCGTGGGCGTGGGCGTCGATCAGGCCCGGGATCAGGGTCTTGCCCGTCGCATCGAGGGTCGGCGTGCCGGCCGGGATCGCCACCTCCCCGCGCCGGCCCACGGCCTTGATCCGGTCGCCCTCGATGAGCACCACGCCGTCGTCGATGGCGCCCCCGTCCGCACCCTTCATGGTGACCACCCGGGCGCCGACGATGGCGAGGCGGCCCTTCGGCTTGTCCACGGCGACCCGCATGGAGAGCGAGACGCCGGTCGCCGGAGGCTGGAATCTCGGGGGCTTGGCGTCCTTCGCGGGCGGGGCGTCGGCGAACATGGCCGCCCGGTCGGCGCTGAAGACGGTGGGCCCGAGGGACCAGTTCAGCCGCCGGCCGCCCTCGCTCCAGTGGATCCAGTCGGCGCCGTCCCCGCTGGCCTTGACCACAGGCAGGGCGCCGCCCTTGGTCGAGAGCGAAACCTCCTGCCCGCCCGGGACGAGGGGCGTGACAAAGGCCTGGTAGTTCTGCCGGAAGGCCAGGAAGGCGCCGTCGGGCGACACCCGATAGTCGTTGACGAGCTCCCCGCGGGCATGGACGCGCCGGGCCTCGCCGTTCAGGTCAAGGCTCACCAGCCGGCTCTCCCGGGCGTCGCCTTCGATGACGAAGACCCGGTCGCTGGCGGCGCCGAACTGGGGACTGCCGCCCCTGTCGGTGATGCGGGTCATGTCGCCGCCCGAGGCGCCGACCCGGTAGACGCCGGGCGCGCCGGAGCCCCGCGGGCTGGAGAGATAGCCGCCGCGATCCTTCTCGAAGACCACGATCTTCCCGTCAGGCGAGTAGCGCGGGCGGGCGTAGTGGCCGGGCGGCGTGATCGCGGCGGACGCCCCGCCTCCGGCGGCGATCGTGCGGACCTCGCCCAGGCCGGCGTCCGTCCAGCGGACATAGACCAGCCTGCGGCCGTCCGGCGACCAGGACGGATAGGCCTCCATCGCGGCCTCGTCACGGGTCAGTCGCCGGGGTTCACCACCCGCCATCGGCTTGATCCAGAGCTTGCCGAGGGTCTCGAACACCACCGAGCGCCCGTCGGGCGAGACTGCAGCGCCCCGCGGCATCCGGGTCTCGAAGCTGTCGGGCGCCACGGCGACCTGCGGCCGGGGCGGGTCGACAAGGCCGCGGGTGTCCGAGATCCGGAAGGGGATGACCGAGCTCTTGCCCGTAGCCAGGTTGACCCGGTTGAGCTTGCCGCCGGCCCAGAAGACAAGGCTGGCCGAGTCCGGGGTCCAGGCCATGTTGGGGTAGACGCCGGTCACCGCCCAGGTTTCCTGCATGTCCATGTCGAGGGCGTCGAAGACCTTGCGGTCCTCCCCCGTGGCCAGGTCCCGGACATAGAGCCGGGGCTGGGTCGCCTCGCGGCGGACATAGGCGATCTTGCGGCCGTCCGGCGAAGGCGTGGGCCGCACCGCGCCGCCTTCGCCGCCGATCACCCCCTCCGTCCTGCCGGTCTGGAGGTCATAGCGCTCGATCGCGAAGAGCTGGGTGTTGCTGTTCTGGGCGTACTCGAAGATCGGACCCGGGGTGGTGTTGCGCGTGAAATAGACGCCCCGGCCATCGGGCGCGAAGATCGGCTCGCCCAGTTCCTTCTGGTGCTGTTCGCTGGGGCGCTTGACCAGCATGACCCCGTCCCCGCCGGAGACGTGGTACATCCAGACCTCGCCGGTCCCGAGGGAGCGCCCGGTCGTGAAGTGCTTCTTGGCGACGATGTACTGGCCGTCGGGGCTCCAGCTTGGCTGGTTCATCAGCCGGAAGCTCTCGTGGGTCAGCTGGCGCTTGTCGCTCCCGTCCCGGTTCATGATCCAGATGTTGTCGCCGCCGCCCCGGTCTGACGTGAAGGCGATCCGCCTGCCGTCGGGGGAGAAGCGCGGCTGGGTCTCGTAGGGCAGGCCCTCGGAGATGCGCGTCGGCGTCCCGCCGGTGATGGGCAGGGTGTAGATGTCGCCGAGGAGGTCGAAGACCAGGGTCTGCCCATCCGGGCTGACGTCCAGGTTCATCCAGGTGCCTTCGTCGACCGAGATCGGGACCTGGCGCACCTTCATCCCGGGCGGCGCGGCGACGTCCCACTTGGGTGTATCCTTGGCCTCCTGGGCTTGCCCCGCGACGGGAAGCGCGGTGGCGAGGGCGACCGAAATAGCCAGTCTCGAAGCGGTGCGGGCGAGAGCTTTCATCGGGAAGTCCCCAGTCTGACCCGGGATTGGCGGCCCGGGGCGGGTGCGATCGGTCGACGCAGGAGCAGGCGCCCTCGCGGCAAGGCGAGGTCGCACAGTTTCGCGCAGAGCGGCAAGACCTTGTCCACCATCGGACGGACCGCCGCCGGAATGACCTTGGGGGCCGGACGGCCTAGCGGCCGGTCGGCACGTCCTTGAAGGCCACGTCCTTGTCGAGGCGGATGTCGCCGGGCAGGCCCAGGACGCGCTCGGCGATGATGTTCCGCAGGATCTCGTCGGTGCCGCCGGCGATGCGCAGGCCCGGGGCCATCATCAGCGAGCCGTGGAAGCCGCCCGAAAGGGGGGCGAGATCCGGATCGTTGATGATGCCGTACTGGTCCAGCATCTCCACCGCCTCGTTGGCCAGGTCCTGCATGAGGCTGGCCGAGACGATCTTGCCGATGGAGCTCTCCGGCCCCGGGGTCTGGCCCTTGGAGAGGGCGGTCATGGTCCGGTTGCGGGCGTGGCGCAGGCCTTCGGCCTGGACGTACCAGTCGGCCAGCTTCTCGCGGACGGCGCTTTCCTGCAGCAGGGGCGCGCCGTCGGAACCGGTGGTGTCGCGCGCCGCCTCGAGGAACTGGGACCAGCCCGCTCCCGTGGCGCCGCCGACGGCCAGGCGCTCGTTCATCAGGGTGACCAGCGAGACCTTCCAGCCGTCGCCCACGCCGCCCAGGCGCTGGCTGTCCCTGACCCGGACGTCGGTGAAGAAGACCTCGTTGAAGCCCGAACCGCCGGACATCTGGTGGATCGGACGGACCTCGATGCCCGGGTCCTTCATGTCGACCCAGAACATGGTCAGGCCCTTGTGCTTGGGCAGGTTCGGGTCGGTCCGGACGATGACGATGCCGAAGTCCGAGAACTGGGCGCCGGTGGTCCAGACCTTCTGGCCGTTGATGATCCAGTCGCCAGAGCCGTCCGGCGCCTTCTCGGCGCGGGTGCGAAGGCCGGCCACGTCAGACCCGGCGGACGGCTCGGAGAAGAGCTGGCACCAGATTTCCTCGCCGCGGATGGCGGGCGGGCCGAAGCGGTCCTTGGTGGCCTGGTCGGCGAAGTTCATCACCGTGGGCACGCACATGCCCAGGCCGATCTGGAACGGGTTGGACGGGATGGGATAGCGCGCCTCTTCCTCGCTGAAGATCACGCTGTCGATGGGCGTGCCGCCCTGGCCGCCCCACTCCTTGGGCCAGGTGATGCAGGCGAAGCCGGCGGCGGCCTTCTTGGCCTGCCAGGCCTTGGCGGCGGCGAGGTCGCCCCCGCCCTCCCCGTCATCATTGCCGTCGCGGGTGCGCGGGGCGTTGGCCTCAAGCCAGGTCCGGACCTTCTGGCGATAGGCGGCTTCTTCGGGCGTATCGTTGAAATCCATGGTCTTTGTCCTTCTCAGGCGGCCGCGTTGCGGCGTTCGAGGTGGCTGACGAGGCGGTCCTTCCAGGTCCGCGGCGCGCCGGCGACCAGGGAGAGCTGGCGCGAGCGGCGATAGTGCAGGTGGCAGTCGACGGCCCAGGTGAAGCCGATGCCGCCATGCACCTGGATGTTGTTTCTTGCGGTGGTTTGGCTTTGCCGCTTGACGCTTTTTTGCTACGTTGCAATCATAGCGTTCATATGATCGGGACGGCGGCGGACGTGGCGGAGGGTGAGGCATTGGAGATGGAGCACTTGTTTGACGAGTTG
>JAPOKE010000139.1 GCA_029977805.1 Phenylobacterium parvum
GTCGGCCCGGGTCGCCTCGATGTCGGGCAGGACCGGAAGCGCGGACCGCGGGTGGGTCGGCAGGGTGTCGTCGTCGATGTCGAACCGCGAACCATTGTAGAGGCGGCCCCGGTGCGACCCCGGCACGAATTCCAGGGAGTCCTCCCGGGCGCAGGCGTCAAAGGTGATCCAGGCCACCGCCAGCTGGTCGCCTGCGACCGCCAGGTAGGAGCTGTCCTGGTGCCAGGGCGTCCGACGCGCCTCGCCGCCCTCCTTCAGGAAGACCTGCTCGTACATGAACCAGCACGGACCGCCGCCCCAGAGGCCGGTGACGAGGGCCGGCAGGGGCAAGGCCCTCAGCATGTCCCGGTACCCGGTCAGGACGTCCGGGTTGTAGAGGTCCTGGTAGAAGAGGGCGTCGGAGTTCCGGGACGGGATCCGGGAGGCCAGGGGCCCGGGATGGGCGAGGCTCCAGGCCCAGGCGGCCTCGGCCTCCGCCAGGGCGGCGGCGTCGAGGGCCCCTGGCAGGAGGACGACCCCGTCGCGGGCATAGGCTTCGGCGAGGTCCGGGGTCACGGCCCATCCATCCGGAAGAGGGCGAGGGCGTTCCCACCGACGATTTTCTGGGCGTCCCCGACGCTGCAGGCCCGGAAGACCGCCTCGATCGCCCCGCGCGTGTAGCCGAAGGTGCTTTCCTGGTGCGGGTAGTCGGAGGACCAGAGGCAGGTCTCCGGGCCAATGCGGTGCAGGAGTTCGAGGCCAACAGGGTCCGTCATGAAGGTGGCGAAGCAGTTGGCCCGCCAGTACCAGCTGGGCGGATGGGCGAGCTTGGGCGACACCGAGGTCGGGAAGCTGTTGTAGACCATGTCCGCGTCGTGGAGCATGGACGCCACCCAGGCGAGGCCCGCCTCCACGAAGACGGCCCTCAGGCCCGGGAACCGGTCGAAGACGCCGCCGAAGGTCAGCTGGGCCCAGTTCTGCCGGAAGCCCTGCATCTGGGTCAGGACGGACACCCCGACCGCGCCGGGCTCCGCGGTGGGAATGGCCTCGCCGATGTGGAAGGCCAGCGGCAGGCCGGAATCCTGGATCGCCTCCCAGAGGGGATCCATCCGCGGATGGTTGTACTGGATCGTCCGGCCGTCCTCGAACTTGCCGGGCTTGATCGGGACCATCAGGCAGCGGGCGCCCAGTTCCACGCACCGCGCAACGCTGTCCCGCGCCGCCTCCGGCTCCCAGTAGCTGGGGATCATGACGGAATAGAGCCGACCCGGGGCCTGGGCGCACATCTCGCTGATGTGCTCGTTGTAGGCGCCGAAGACATGCTCCCTGTGCGCGATCTCCCCGAACATCATCAGGCCGAAGAGGCGCTGTGGAAAGATGAGCTCCTTCTCCACGCCCTCGACATCCAGGTCCTTCAGGCGGGCCTCGACGCTTGTCAGTCCGGGATAGCACTCCAGGGCGTCGCAGAGGTGCCGGGCGACGGGATTGGGGGTCATGGACCGGCCGTTGATGGAGAGGTCCCAGCCGCCATCCCGGAAGATCATCCGCGGGGCGGCGTCGCGCAGGTGGGCCGGAAAGCGGTCGACCCAGAGGTCGGCCTCAAGCATGTGGCTGTCGGCGGAGATGATGCGGGTTCCCGCCGGCCAGTCGCGCACCTTGGCCTGCGGCGAGCGCTGCGCCGCCACGGGCTGGCCCACCTGTTCGGGAATCTCGAGGATGAAGCCCTCAGCCATGGCGACGCCTCCCGTTCTTTTGGGAGAGGCTATGCCCGGGGAAAGAACGAGTCGAGCCTGTCAGGCGCGCGCCCTCAGTCCTTGCACTTCACCCGCGCGAGGAAAGCGTCCGCCTGACGTTCGCCCTCCGCTTCCTGGGCGGAGGTCAGCACGTTCTGGAGATTGCTGACCATGGTTTCTTTCCGGCTTCGGTCCTCGAAGGCCTCCTTGCCGCCGGGATAGGGCTTGAGGCCCTTCAGGGCGACCTGCGCCCACTTGTAGGCCACGAGCGGATCCGTCTTCATCCTTCCATCCTTCGGACTGTCGCTCATGCCCCACTAATGATTGAGCGACGCGAGGTAGTAGGCCTTGTCGCAGAGCCCCTGCTCCACCGCCTTCTCAAACCAGAAGGCGGCGCGCGAAGCGTTCTTCGGGACCTCAGACTTGATCTCCGCGAAGTTGGTGAGGCCGGCTTCCCAGCCGAACAGGTAGAGCGAGCCCAGTTCCGACTGGGCCTCGGCGTCTCCGGCCTCGGCCGCCTTCTCGTACCAGTCCCGGGCGGCGGCGGGGTCGCTGTCCTGTTGACGGAGATAGGCGAGGCGCTTCATGGCGCTGACCTGTCCCTGCCTCGCGGCCTTCAGGTACCAAACCGCCGCCTGCTTGCCGCTGCCCTCGACCCCGACCCCGTTCTCGTAGGCCTCGCCCAGGGCGAACTGCGCATCGGCAAGACCCTGGTCCGCCGCCTTCCGGTACCAGAGGACCGCCTCGGTCGTGTCCTGCGGCGCCCCGTCGCCCGTCGCATGCATCCGCCCGACCTTCAGTTGGGCGCCGGCGTCGCCGCCATCCGCCTGGGCGCGGACCGCAGCGGCCTGTTCGGCGGTATAGGTCGGGGCCGGCGGCTTCGCCTCCCCTCCGTCCTTGCGCCCGCCGCAACCGGCCACCCCCACGGCGCCTGAAAGAAGGAGCACAAGCATTCCCCGGGCCACGATCCTGCGCATTTCCATCTTCCCACCCTGCAGATGAAGTCGACGCTCATTCGGCGTCGGCCGCACTCAACAGGCCTTTAATGGGCATCGTAAACGAACCCCCCCAAGGGCATCGCCGACGCCGGGGGCGCCCGCCGCCGCATCAGCCATGGCTGTCGCAGCAGCCGGCGCCGGCGCGGGCGACGAAGGCGCGTTCGTGCCACCAGAAGGGAGAGGCCGGCAGGCTAGCGTCCGCGCTGGGCGGCTCCGGCGACGGGCGGGTCCCCCGGAAGGGGGCGACGAGGGCGTCGATGTCGTGGCTGACGCCATCCGCGACCACGCGCCGGACCCTGGCGGCGTCCTCGATGCGGGCCAGGGGATCCCCCTCGACCAGGGAGATGTCCGCCCGGGCGCCGCGCTCAAGCGTCCCGATGCGGGCGTTCAGCATCTTCCCGGCGTTGCGGGTGGCGGTGAACAGGGCGTCCACCGGCGCCATGCCGTAGCGCACCATGCCGCGCAGGTTCATGTGCAGGCTCGAGGCGGTGATGTCGATCGGGGCGTCGGTGCCCGCCACCACCAGGCCGCCGAGCTCCGCCAGCCGCCGCAGGTGGGCGACATTGTTCTCGAGGATCCGGGTCATCGCGGTGAAGGTCGCATCGTCCAGCCCGCGGACCTGCTCGACCAGGCGCCGGCGCTCCCAGGGCGGCAGCAGGAGCCTGATCCGCTCGTCTTCCAGCAGGGCCGGGTCCTCGCGGTAAAGGGCCGAGGCCTGGAAGAGGGTCGGGACGCGGGATGCGCCGGTCCGGGCCAGCACGGCCTCGACGTCCTGGTAGACCCGGCCGGTCAGGCTCACGGTCCGGGCGTAGCCGAGCTTGTTGGTGGCCCCCATGTGCTCGATCCCGTCCACGCCGAACAGCATGGCCGGATAGAGGTAGTGGGAAGTGACCGGCAGTCCGCGGCGGTGGGCCCAGAGGGTTACCTGGCGCACCTCCCCGGCGGGAAGCCGGACATAGCACTTCATGACGTCGTAGGAGAGGGCCCGGGCGCGGTCCAGTTCCCGGGCGAGCTGGTCCGGCTCATCCAGGGGCCGCATCATGTGGTAGTAGACCCGGGGCCCGTCGATGGCCTCGCCGGTGGCGAAGAGGCGGGGTCCGACCCGCCGTCCGGCCGCCACCGCCTCCCGGTACTCGACCGCGTCCTGGGCCGGTCCGGCCAGGGACCGGATGGTGGTGACGCCGAAGCTGAGCCAGAGCCGACCCTCCCGGTCACCGAACCCGTAGCCCTGCATCTGGACATGGGCGTGGGCGTCCACCAGGCCCGGCATGGCCATCAGGTCCCGGGCGTCCACGAAGTCTGCGCCCGGTCCGGGCGGGTCGCCGCCGGCGGGCGCCACCGAGGCGATGGCCCCGTCGAGGACGGTGATGTCCGAAGGTCCCCGGGCCGTCCGCGCCAGGCCGTCCCAGAGCCGGCCCGCGCGGATCACGAGGGGTCGGGGCCGCCGCGGCTCGGCCCAGGTCAGGCGGACCGGGATTGTCCTGGGGGAGCCGCCGGAAACGGGGATCCTCCGGACCCTTCCGCCGGAGAGATAGATGAGGCTGGCGCCGTCCGCGGCCCAGGCCGGGGCGTCGGTCACCTCGTCGTTCAGGCGCCGGGGCGGGCCCTCCGGCGTTCCGTCCGGCCCGACCGGCCAGAGCCAGAGGCGCGAGGCGATGACGAGGGCGAGGATCCGGCCGTCCGGCGACCAGGCCGGTCCGTCATCCCCGCGGGTGGCGATGGAGGTCCCGCCCGGCAGGG
>JAPOKE010000013.1 GCA_029977805.1 Phenylobacterium parvum
GGCCATGGCCTTCTCGGTCGGGGTCGAGGTCCTCAACATCATCGCCCGGAACGCCAAGGCGAAGAAGGAAGGCCAGGCGGGTCACTGACCCGGCTGGCCGCCAGCTGGCCCTCAGAAGAAGCTGTAGGGGTCGATGTCGACCGTCAGGCGGATCGACCCCCTCGGCTTCACCCGGGCCTTCCAGGCCGCCATGTAGGCCGAAAGGTCCACCTGGCGGTCTGCGCGCACCAGGAAGCGCTTGCGCCGCCGGCCCCGCACGAGGGCCAGGGGCGCATCCGCCGGGCCATAGACCTCCACCCCCTCCGCATTCGGCGCTGCAGCCGCCATCTCCCGCACGAAGGCCTCCAGGGCCTGGGGATCGCGGCCTGACGCCACCACCGCCGCCAGCCGGCCGAAGGGCGGCAGGCCCGCGATCTCCCGCTCGTCCAGCTCGGTGCGCACGAAGGCGTCCCGATCCTGGGCCCGAAGCGCTTGCATGACCGGATGGTCCGGAGCCCAGGTCTGCACCAGGGCCCGTCCCGGCCGGTCGCGCCGCCCGGCACGGCCCGTCGCCTGGGCCAGGAGCTGGAAGGTCCGCTCCGCCGCCCTCAGGTCGCCGCCCCGCAGGCCGAGGTCGGCGTCCACCACCCCCACCAGGGTCAGATTGGGAAAGTTGTGTCCCTTGGCCGCCGCCTGGGTGGCGACCAGGATGTCGATCCCGCCGGCCTCCATGGTCTCGACCAGGGCGCGGGCGTCGGCGGCGCTGCGCACCGTGTCGGAGGAGAAGACCGCGATCCGGGCCTCCGGGAAGAGGGCCCTGGCCTCCTCCTCCAGGCGTTCGACCCCCGGGCCGATGGAGACCAGCGAGTCCGCCGCACCGCAGTGCGGGCAGGTCGCCGGGCGGGGCATGGAGAAGCCGGTCAGGTGGCAGACAAGGCGGTTGGTGTAGCGGTGCTCGACCAGCCAGGAGTCGGTGTCAGGGGCGGTGAGCTTCTGGCCGCAGGCCCGGCACAGGACAAGCGGGGCATAGCCCCGGCGGTTGAGGAAGAGCAGGGTCTGCTCGCCGGCCGCCAGGGTCTCGGCCATGGCGGCGGCGAGGGGGGGCGAGATCCACCGTCCGGCCTCGGGGGGCGTCTCCCGCAGGTCCACCAGGGAGATGTCGGGCAGGCGCGCCTCGCCATGCCGGTCGGCCAGCCTCAGCCAGAGATAGCGACCCGTCTCGGCGTTGCGGAGGCTCTCGAGGGAGGGCGTCGCCGAGGCCAGGACGACGGCCGCGCCTTCCAGCTTGGCGCGCACCACGGCGAGGTCTCGGGCCTGGTAGATGAACCCGTCCTCCTGCTTGAAGGAGGTGTCGTGCTCCTCGTCGACCACCACGAGCCGCAGGCGGCGGAAGGGCAGGAAGAGGGCTGACCTCGCCCCGACCACGATCCGGCACCGGCCGTCGGCGACCGCGTCCCAGACCTGCCGGCGGGCCGGCGGGGCGACCCCGGAATGCCACTCCCCCGGCGGGGCGCCAAAGCGCTCCGTCACCCGGGCGATGAGGGCCTGGGTCAGGGCGATCTCCGGCAACAGGATCAGGACCTGGCCCTCCGGGTCGGCGGCCAGGGCGGCGCGGACCGCCTCCAGGTAGACCTCTGTCTTTCCCGAGCCGGTGACGCCGTCGAGGAGGGCCGCCTCGAAGCCGCCCCGCGCGATCATGGCCCGCAGGCTGTCCGCCGCGGCCGCCTGGCTGGGGTTGAGGGGCGCCGCGGGGCGGTCGAGGTCCGGCGGCCCGAAGCCGTCCGGCCGGGGCGCGAGGCGAAGCTCCAGGGCGCCCTCGTCAACCAGGCCCTTGACCACGGCGGCCGAGACCCCGGCACGGCGGGCGAGCTCGGCGGCCGGCGCGGGACCGGCGGCGGCGGCCTCCAGCACCCGGGTGCGGGCTGGGGTGGCGCGGCTGGGCGGCCGGCCCGTGGCTACCACCAGGCGCTCGGGCCGCGGCAGGGGCGCGCGGGCGCCGCGCAGGGCGATGGCGAGGGGCAGGCCCGGCAGGTCCGCCGCGTAGCGGGCGGCCCACTGGACGAAGTCCACCGTGGCGGGGCTGAGCGCCGGCCCTTCCAGACGGCCCGCGACGGGCTTCAGCGGCCGGTTGCCCCCGGCGCCCTCCCGGACGGCGCACACCACGCCCTCGGCCAGGCGGCCGCCCAGCGGGACACCCACCCGCTCGCCCACGGACAGGCCGAGGCCCTCGGGCTCCTCGTAGTCGAAGGCCTCCGGCAGGGGCAGGGGCAGAAGGACGGAGACGATGCGGTTCATGCTCCCCCTCCATAGCCTGACCGCGCGGCCGCCGCCTCAGCTTCGTGCGCCGAGCACCGGTCGGGGCTTCCGGGCGGGCCCGGGGAGTCCTACAAGACCGCTTCAACAAAAGCGGACGCAGACCGATGCAACTCTTCCTCGACACCACCGATGTCGTGGTCCTGAAGGACCTCGCCGCGACAGGCCTCGTCGATGGCGTGACCACCAACCCGACCCTGATCGCCAAGTCGGGCCGGCCCATGTTCGACGTCATCGCCGAGATCTGCGAGCTGGTGGAAGGCCCGGTCAGCGCCGAGGTCGCCGCCACCGACGTCGCCGGCATGCTGGCCGAGGGCGCCCGGCTGGCGGCCATCGCCCCGAACGTCGTGGTCAAGGTGCCGCTGACCCGGGAAGGCCTGGTGGCCACATCGGAGTTCGCCGTCCAGGGCATCCAGACCAACGTCACCCTCTGCTTCTCCGCCGCCCAGGCCCTGCTCGCGGCCAAGGCGGGGGCCAGCTACATCTCGCCCTTCATCGGGCGCCTGGACGACCACGGCGCCGACGGCATGGACCTCATCACCGAGATCCGGGCCATCTACGACAACTACGACTTCGACACCGAGATCCTCGCCGCCTCCATCCGCAATCCGGCCCACGTGACCGCGGCGGCCCTCTGCGGCGCAGACTGTGCGACCCTTCCCCCGGAGGTCTTCGCCGCCCTCTTCAAGCACCCGTTAACCGAAAAGGGCCTTTCTCAGTTCCTGAGCGACTGGGCCGCGACGGGGCAGTCGATTCTCTGAACCGGAGGGGCGGCGACCATGAGCGGTGCGGGCGAGGCGGAGCCGCAGGACGGGCCCGGACCGGAGTCGGTGCGCGCCGCCCTCCTGCGCCGCCCGGACATCCTGACCGGTGATCCCGAGACCCTCCAGGCCCTGGGCCTCGCCCTCCGGCCCGACGCCCGCGTGGTGGAGTTCGGCCCGGCCGCCCTGGCCCGGGTCAGCGAGGCCGCCCGGGCCGAGAGCGAGGCGCGGGCCCGCCTCGAGGCCGTGGCGCGCGCCAACTTCGTCGCCCAGGCCCAGACCCGGGAGGCCGTGATCGACCTGATCGACGCCGCCGGTCCTGCGGACCTCGCCCTTCGCCTGGACGAGATCGCCCGGGCCCGGTTCGGCCTCCAGGCCGGCGCCCTCGGGCTCGAGGGGCCGGAAGCGCCCGAGGGCTGGCGGCGACTGCCGGAGGGCGCCATCGCCCAGCTTCTCGAGGATGACGCCGATCTCCTGCTCGGATTCAGGGCGACGGCCCTTGGCCTGTTCGGCGACCAGGCCCCCTTCATCCGGTCCATGGCCCTGGCCCGGCTCGACCTGCCGGGCGGCCCCGGCCTGATGGGCTTCGGCTCGGGCGACCCCGAGGGCTTCACCCCGGACATGGGCCCCGAGCTCGTGGCCTTCATGGCCCGCGTGACCGAACGCCTGGCCCGGCGGCTGACAGCGGCGTGATGGACGCCCGGGCGGCCCTCGGCCTCTGGCTGGAGCACCTGGAGCAGGAGCGGCGGCTCTCCCCCCGCACCCTCGCCGCCTACGGCTTCATCGGCCGGCGCTACCTGGCCTTCCTCGAGGGACACCAGGGCGGCCCCCTCTCGGCCGGTGACCTGGGCGCCGTCAGCGCGGCGGACATCCGCGCCTGGCTGGCCGTCCTGCGGCAGGGCGAGACGCCCCTGTCGCCCCGTTCGCTCTCCCAGTCCCTGTCGGCGATCCGGACCTTCCACGGCTTCCTCGACCGACGCCTTGGGATCGCCAACGCCGCCCTCGCCCTGGTCCGGGGGCCGCGGGTCAAGCCCACGGCGCCGCGCCCCGTCACCGAGGTCCAGGCGGTCGAGCTCCTGGCCGGGCCGGGCCTCGACGGGGACCTCGACCCCTGGGAGGCCGCCCGGGACGAGGCGGTGCTGACCCTGCTCTACGGTTGCGGCCTGCGCATTTCCGAGGCCCTGTCCCTGCGCCGCCGCGATGCGCCCCTGGGCGAGGCCCTCAGGATCACGGGCAAGGGCGCGAAGACGCGGATGGTCCCGGTCCTGCCCCGGGTGGCGCAGGCGGTGGAGACCTACCTGGCGGCCCTGCCCTTCCCCCTGGCGCCGGACGAGCCCCTCTTCCGGGCCCGCCGGGGAGGTCCCCTCTCGCCCCGCCATGTCCAGGCGACGGTCCAGGGAATGCGGGCGCGGCTCGGCCTACCGGCCTCCGCGACGCCCCACGCCCTGCGACACGCCTTCGCGACCCACCTGCTGGGCGCGGGCGCCGACCTCCGGTCGATCCAGGAACTTCTGGGACACGCGTCCCTGTCGACCACCCAACGCTACACCCAGGTGGATTCCGCGGCCCTGCTCAGGGCCTACGCCGACGCCCACCCAAGAGCCTGAAATCCGACCGTTTCGAGCGGTGATTGCCGCTCCGGGGACCGGGCCTGGAGCAGGGCGACAAGATCGTGGACTTCCCGTCGCCGGCCCCCAGTTCCTCCCCCCAGGGGGAGGTGGCGCGCGAATGCGCGACGGAGGGGGTCTCCTGAGTCGCCGTTGACCCCCTCACCCGGCTTCGCCGGGAGCTCCCCCTTGGGGGAGCAATTGGAGCTGTAATTCCTCCCCCCAAGGGGAGAGGCGAGGGGCGCCGTCAGGCCTGCATGGTCCAGCCCTCGACGCCCATGGCGGCCTGCCGGCCGGCCTCGGAACGCGTCGGGTGGGGATGGCAGATGCGGGCGATGTCCTCGCTCGCGGCGCGGAAGGCCATGGCCACGCAGTACTCGCCGATCAGCTCGCCGGCCTGGGGCCCCAGGATGTGGACGCCGAGGACCTCGTCCGTGGCGGCGTCGGCCAGGACCTTCACGAAGCCGTCGGTCTCGTGGTTGATCTTGGCCCGGCTGTTGGCGGCGAAGGGGAACTTGCCGGCCTTGTAGGCCCGGCCCTCGGCCTTCAGCTGCTCTTCCGTGCGACCGACCCAGGCGACCTCGGGGGCCGTGTAGACCACGCTCGGCACCAGGTTGTAGTCCACGTGCCCGGCCTTGCCGGCGATCAGCTCGATGCAGGCGACGGCGTCCTCCTCGGCCTTGTGGGCCAGCATGGGGCCATGGATCACGTCGCCGATGGCCCAGACCCCCTCGACTGAGGTGCGGAAGTGGTCGGTCTCCAGGAAGCCCCTCGCATCAGGGACCAGCCCCACCGTCTCGAGGCCCAGGCCCGCCGTGTAGGGACGCCTTCCGATCGCGACCAGGACCCGGTCGGCGGAAAGGGTCTCGGAGGCGCCGCCGGCTGCGGGCTCGACCGTGAGGTCGACCTTGGACTTGCCGGCCTTGGCGCCGGTCACCTTGGCGCCGAGGCGGAAGGCGACGCCCTGCTTGGCCAGGGTCCGCTGGAAGGTCTTGGCCAGTTCCGCGTCCATGCCCGGGCAGATGCGGTCGAGGTACTCGATCACCGTCACCTCGGCGCCGAGCCGGCGCCAGACCGAGCCCAGCTCAAGGCCGATGATGCCGGCGCCGATGACGATCATCGTCTTCGGGACCTCGGGCAGGGACAGGGCCCCCGTGGAGTCGACGATGCGGGCGCCGTCGACGGTCACGCCCGGCAGTCCGGAGGGCTCCGAGCCGGTGGCGATGACGATGTTGCGCGCTTCCAGGGTCACGGTCTTGCCGTCGGCGCCGTCCACCTCGACCCGGCCCGGCCCGGCGAGCCGGCCCTTGCCGAGGAGACGCTCGACCTTGTTCTTCTTCATCAGGAAGTCGACGCCCTTGGTCAGGGCCGTCACCGACTCGTCCTTCTGGGCCATCATCTGAGAGAGGTTGAGCCGCGGGGAGACCTCGATGCCCAGGTGCTCGAACCCGCGGTTCGCCGCCTCGTAGAGTTCGGAGGCGTGCAGCAGGGCCTTGGACGGCATGCAGCCGACATTGAGGCAGGTGCCGCCGAGGGTCTCGCGCATCTCGACGATGGCGGCCTTCAGGCCAAGCTGGCCGGCGCGGATGGCGGCGTTGTAGCCGCCGGGGCCGCCCCCGATGATGACGACGTCGTACTGGGACATGGGACTTCCTCGCCCGCCAGGGCCTGAACGGTTCAGATGTCGAGCAGCAGGCGCTGCGGATCCTCGATGGCTTCCTTGACGCGCACCAGGAAGGTCACGGCGCCCTGGCCGTCGACGATCCGGTGGTCATAGGACAGGGCCAGGTACATCATCGGCCGGATCACCACCTGGCCGTTCACGGCCACCGGGCGCTCCTGGATCTTGTGCATGCCGAGGATGCCGGACTGAGGGGCGTTGAGGATCGGCGTCGACATGAGCGAGCCGTAGACCCCGCCGTTGGAGATGGTGAAGGTGCCGCCCTGAAGGTCATCGAGGGCCAGGGCGCCGTCGCGCGCCTTCTTGCCGAGGTCGCCGATGGCCTTCTCGATCCCCGCCAGGGACAGGGCGTCGGCGTCCCGGACCACCGGCACGACCAGGCCGCGCTCGGTGCCGACGGCGACCCCGATGTCGTAGTGGTTCTTGTAGATCAGGTCCTGGCCGTCGATCTCGGCGTTGACCTCGGGCACGGCCTTGAGGGCGTGGATGCAGGCCCGGACGAAGAAGCCCATGAAGCCCATCTTCACGCCGTGGGTCTTCTCGAAGGCGTCCTTGTAGGTGTTCCGCAGGGCCATGACGGCGCTCATGTCCACCTCGTTGAAGGTGGTCAGCATGGCCGTCTGCTGGGCCTCCTTGAGGCGGCGGGCGATGGTCTGGCGCAGCCGCGTCATGCGGATGCGCTCCTCGCGGGGATGGGCCTCGCGCGGGGCGGAGGGGACGGGGGCCGGCGGCGGGGCCGCGGCGCGGGCCTCCAGGGCCGCAAGGGCGTCCGCCTTGGTGACCCGCCCGCCCTTGCCGGTGCCGGGGATGGCGGCCGGGTCCAGCCCGCCCTCGGCGGCGATGCGCTGGGCGGAAGGCGCGAGGACGGCGGCGGCGGGCGCCTTGGCCGGAGTCGGGGTCGGGGCCGGGGCCGGAGCGGGTGCGGCGGCCTTGGCGGGGGCCGGCTTGGCGGCCGGGGCCGCAGCGGCGGCGGCGCCTTCCTTGACGCGGCCCAGGACGGCGCCGGGCTCGACCGTGGCGCCCTCCTCGGCGGAAATCGACTCCAGCACCCCGTCCGCGGGGGCGGCGACCTCAAGGCTGACCTTGTCGGTCTCGAGTTCAACCAGGATCTCGTCCTTGCGGACCGCCTCACCGGGCTTCTTCGCCCAGCGCGCCACGGTGGCCTCGGAGACGGACTCTCCAAGGGCGGGGGTCATGATGTCGGCCATGGTCGTGTCCTTGGGTTCAGGCGAGGGCTTCGGCGAGGAAGGCCTGGAGTTCGCGGTTGTGCCGGCTCATCTGGCCGGCGGCGGTGGAGGCGGAGGCGGGCCGGCCCACATAGCGGGCGCGCTTCGCCTTCACCTTGAGACGCTCAAGGGTGAGTTCGAGCCAGGGGTCGACGAAAGTCCAGCCGCCCATGTTCTTCGGCTCTTCCTGGCACCAGACCAGCTCGGCGTTCGGGAAGCGGGCCAGTTCGGTGGACAGGGACTTCATCGGCCAGGGATAGAACTGCTCGAGCCGCATCAGGTAGATATCCGTGAGGCCCTTTTCCTCGCGGGCTTCCAGGAGGTCGTAATAGACCTTGCCTGAGCAGAGGACGACGCGGCGGATCTTCTCCGGCGGGTCCAGGGTCAGGGCGGTGTGGCGACCGCGCTCGGCGTCGTCATGCAGGACACGGTGGAAGGACGAGCCCTCGGCCATCTCGGACAGCAGGGACACCGCCTTCTTGTGGCGCAGCAGGGACTTGGGCGTCATCACCACCAGGGGCTTGCGGAACTCCCGCTTCATCTGGCGGCGAAGGACGTGGAAGTAGTTGGCCGGGGTCGTGGCGTTGCAGATCTGGATGTTGTCCTCGGCCGCGAGGATGAGGAACCGCTCGAGGCGGGCGGAGGAGTGCTCGGGGCCCTGACCCTCGTATCCGTGGGGCAGGAGCAGGACGAGGCCGCTCATCCGCAGCCACTTGCGCTCGCCGGACGAGATGAACTGGTCGATCACCACCTGGGCGCCGTTGGCGAAGTCGCCGAACTGGCCCTCCCACAGCACCAGGGTCTTGGGGTCGGCGAGGGAGAAGCCGTATTCGAAGCCCAGCACCGCCTCTTCGGAGAGGGGCGAGTCGATCACCTCGAAGTGGGCCTGGCCCGGGCCGAGGTTGTTGAGGGGCGTGTAGTGCGCCTCGGTCGTCTGGTCGATGATGTCGCAGTGGCGCTGGGTGAAGGTGCCGCGCACGCTGTCCTGGCCGGCCAGGCGGACGGGGAAGCCGTCCTGCAGCAGGCTGCCAAAGGCCAGGTGCTCGGCGGTGGCCCAGTCCAGGCCCTCGCCGGAGTCGATGGCGGCCTTTCGGGCCTCGACCACGCGGCGGACGTTCTTGTGCACGTCGATGCCGTCGGGAACGGTGGTGATGCGCTCGCCCAGGCCCTTGAGCCGGGCCAGGGGCACGGAGGTGTTCCCCCGCCGGTCCTCGCCCTCGGGCAGGGCCAGGCCCGCCCACTTGCCGTCCAGCCAGTCGGCCTTATCGGCCTTGTAGGACTTGCCGGCCTCCATCTCGGCGTCGAGGAAGGCCTCGAACTCCGACATCCAGGCCGAGACCTCGTCCTCGGTGACCACGCCCTCGGCGACCAGCTGGCGGGTATAGAGCTCGCGGGTGCTCGGGTGGTCCTTGATCTTGGCGTACATGAGCGGCGAGGTCATGGTCGGGTCGTCGCCCTCGTTGTGACCAAACCGCCGGTAGCAGAACATGTCGATCACCACGTCCCGGCCGAACTTCTGGCGGAACTCGGTGGCCACCTTCACCGCGTAGACCGTGGCCTCGGGGTCGTCGCCGTTCACGTGGAAGATCGGCGCCTCGACCATCAGGGCGACGTCGGAGGGATAGGGCGAGGACCGGCTGTACTTGGGGGCGGTGGTGAAGCCGATCTGGTTGTTCACGATGAAGTGGATGCAGCCGCCCGTCCGGTAGCCCTTGGTCCCGGAGATGGCGAAGCACTCGGCCACGACGCCCTGGCCGGCGAAGGCGGCGTCGCCGTGCAGCAGCAGGGGCAGGACATGGCCGCGGCCGGCGTCGGCGGTCTCCCGCAGGACGAAGGCCTGCTTGGCCCGCGCCTTGCCCAGCACCACCGGGTTGACGATCTCCAGGTGCGAGGGGTTGGCGGTCAGCGACAGGTGGACGCTGTTGCCGTCGAAGGCGCGGTCGGACGAGGCGCCCATGTGGTACTTCACGTCGCCGGAGCCCTCGACGTCCGTGGGCAGGGTCGAGCCGCCCTGGAACTCATGGAAGATGACCCGGTAGGGCTTGCCCATGACCGCAGCCAGGACGTTCAGGCGACCCCGGTGGGGCATGCCGATGACGATGTCGCGGACGCCCAGGGCGCCGCCGCGCTTGATGATCTGCTCCAGGGCGGGGACCATGGCCTCGCCGCCGTCCAGGCCGAACCGCTTGGTGCCGGGGAAGCGCTTGTGGAGGAAGCGCTCGAAGCCCTCGGCCTCGATCAGCTTCTTCAGGATGGCGATCTTGCCCTCCCGGGTGAAGACGATCTCCTTGTCCCGTCCCTCGATTCGCTCCTGCAGCCAGGCCTTCTGGGCCGGGTCGGAGATGTGCATGTACTGCACGCCGATGTCCGAGCAGTAGGTGCGCTTGAGGATGGCGAGGATCTCGCGGAGGGTCCCGGTCTCCAGGCCCAACACGTAGTCGAGGAAGATCGGCCGGTCGTAGTCGGCCTCGGTGAAGCCGTAGGAGGCCGGGTCCAGCTCGGAGGCGTCGCCGTCGGGAATGGCGATGCCGAGGGGATCCAGGTTGGCCCGCAGGTGGCCGCGCATCCGGTAGGCGCGGATCATCATGATGGCGCGCAGGGAATCGAGGGTCGCGGCGCGGACGTCCTGGGCAGGGGCGGCGGGCGCCCGCTCGCTGATCCTGGAGGCGAGCTTGGCCTCCACCGCCGGCCAGAGGCCATCGATGGCCGACAGCCAGTCGGGGCGGGCGGCGGGGGCCTTGCGGGCCGTCCAGGCCGGCGGCGCCAGGGGCTGGGCCGCGCCGGCGCGGTCGTGCACCGAGGCGAAGAAGCTGCGCCAGGACGGCTCGACCGACTCCGGAGACTTCAGCCAGCGGGCGTAGAGGTCTTCGATGAAGGCCGCATTGCCGCCGTAGAGAAAGGAAGTCTCGGCCAGGAGTTCGTTGATCCGTCCCGCGTCGTCCGCCATGTCGCTCGCCTGTCGCCGGCGGCCCGCGACGCCTTCAGGAGGAAAGTCGAGCTGGACCGCTCAAGGTTGAATTGTCGGCCCCCTCAGGCGCCTTTCAGCACCTCGAGCAGGGTCTCTCCCAGCTTCGCCGGAGACGGCGCCACGCGGATGCCCGCGGACTCCATCGCCGCAATCTTGTCCTCCGCGCCGCCCTTGCCGCCCGAGATGATGGCGCCGGCGTGGCCCATCCTGCGCCCGGGCGGAGCCGTACGGCCCGCGATGAACCCGACCATAGGCTTCCGAATCGCTGAATTCTTTATGAATTCCGCAGCATCTTCTTCAGCCGAACCGCCGATCTCGCCGATCATGATGATCGACTCGGTCTCGGGGTCGTTCAGGAACATGTCGAGCACGTCGATGAACTCGGTGCCCTTGACGGGGTCCCCGCCGATGCCCACCGCCGTGGTCTGGCCGAGGCCGACCTGGCTGGTCTGGAACACCGCCTCGTAGGTAAGCGTGCCGGAACGGGAAACAACACCCACCGAGCCCTTGCGGAAGATATTCCCGGGCATGATGCCGATCTTGCAGGCCTCCGGCGTCAGGACGCCGGGGCAGTTCGGGCCGATCAGGCGGGAGTTCGAGCCCGAGAGGGCGCGCTTGACCTTGACCATGTCCGCGACGGGAATGCCTTCGGTGATGCAGATGATCAGGGGAATCCTGGCGTCGATCGCCTCGAGGATCGAGTCCGCGGCGAAGGGCGGCGGCACATAGATCACGCTGGCGTCGGCGCCCGTCTGCCGCACGGCTTCATCCACCGTATTGAACACGGGCAGACCCACATGGGTGGTCCCGCCCTTGCCGGGGGTCACGCCGCCGACCATCTTGGTCCCGTAGGCGATGGCCTGCTCGGTGTGGAAGGTGCCCTGGGCGCCGGTGACGCCCTGGCAGATGACCCGGGTTTCTTTGCCGATCAGAATGGACATTAGGCGAGCCCCCGCACGGCTTTCACAATCTTCTCGGCGCCATCGCTGAGGTCGTTGGCCGCAATGACGTTGAGGCCGCTCTCATTGATGATCTTCTTGCCCAGCTCGGCGTTCGTGCCCTCCAGGCGCACCACCAGGGGCACAGCCAGGCCGACCTGCTTGACGGCGTTGACCACGCCGTTGGCCAGGATGTCGCACCGGGCGATCCCGCCGAAGATGTTGACCAGGATGCCCTTCACGTTGGGATCGGCCATGATGATCTTGAAGGCGGCCGTCACCTTGGCTTCGTCCGCGCCGCCGCCGACGTCCAGGAAGTTGGCGGGCTCGGCGCCGTAGAGCTTGATGATGTCCATGGTCGCCATGGCCAGGCCCGCGCCGTTGACCATGCAGCCGATCTCGCCGTCGAGGGCGATGTAGGAGAGGTCGAACTTGGAAGCTTCGATCTCCTTGGGGTCCTCCTCGGTCTCGTCGCGCAGGGCGACGACCTCGGGGTGGCGGAACAGGGCGTTGGAGTCGAAGGACACCTTGGCGTCCAGGACCCGCAGCTGGTCATCGGCGGTCACGATCAGCGGGTTGATCTCGAGCATCGCCATGTCCTTGGCGACGAAGGCCGCATAGAGCTGGCCCAGAAGCTTGGCCGCCTGCTTGGCGAGGTCGCCGCTGAGGCCCAGGGCCTTGGACAGGGCGCGCCCGTGGAACGGCCAGACGCCGGTCGCCGGATCGATTCCGAAGGTGATGATCTTTTCCGGCGTGTCGTGGGCGACGGTTTCAATGTCCATCCCGCCCTCGGTGGAGGCCACCACCGACACCCAGCTGGTCTCGCGGTCGACCAGGAGGGAGAGGTAGAATTCCTTCGCGATGGCCGCGCCTTCCTCGATGTAGAGGCGGTTGACCTGCTTGCCCTTGGGGCCCGTCTGGTGCGTCACCAGCACCCGGCCGAGCATTTCCTGGGCGTTGGCGCGGACGTCATCGACGCTCTTGACCACCCGCACGCCGCCCTTGGCGTCGGGACCGAGGCCCTCGAAGCGTCCCTTGCCGCGCCCGCCGGCGTGGATCTGGGACTTCACCACATAGACCGGGCCGCCCAGCTGCTCGGCGGCCTTGGCGGCCTCGTCGACGGAGAAGGCGGGAAACCCGCGCGGGACCGCCACGCCGAACTCGGACAGGACGGCCTTGGCTTGATGTTCGTGGATGTTCATGAGGCCCAGAAGCGCTGTTCTGCAGGCTCGCCCGATTGGCGAGTGGCCGGTTTATAGGCGCCCCCCGGAGATCAGGCAACCGCCGAGGGGGCCTGCCGCGGCGTCAGGCCCGCCCCGGGGAGGGCGCGGTCCTCAGCCGAGGACCAGGTCCCAGACCAGCCGCCCGGGCAGCAGGACGAAGATCAGGTTGATGGCGAAGCCGCCGAAGAACAGGCCCGTCATGTAGCGGCGGTGGCGCTCGACCTCGTGCCTGCGGGCCGCCGCCACGGCCAGGGGCAGGGCGACGATCACATATCCGCTCAGGATGTGGATGATCGAGAAGTGGCCAGGATTGAGGGTCTTGATGAAGAGGGAGGAGATGGCGACGACCCCGACGGCGACGACCCAGCCCCAGCCGAGGACCCGGTGCATCCGGGCGCCCTTGCGGCCGGCCATGAGGATTCCGCCCACCAGCAGGGCCAGGACGCCGAAGGCGAGATGGATCAGGATCACCGGCGGGGTCGCGGCGAGGAGCGCCAGGTCCGGGGCATGGGGACGGAAGGCCGGCAGGGCGAGGCCTGCATCGCGGTCCCCGAGGATCCGGGGGAGCAGGGCCAGGGCGAGGGCGCCGGGCCCGAGGGCGAGGGCTAGGCCAAGCGCCACCTTGCGCGAGGGGGTGCGGATTTGGGACATCAGGCTCATCATGGGTCTCCGGTCGCCGGCGGATCGCCCCGGCGGCTGGCCGGAACCTGCAGGTCCCCTGACCGGGGCCGCAAACGAGGATGCGCCAGATGACGCCGCCGGTTCGCAGGACGCCGCCCGCCGCCATTCACGAAGCGTGGACGGCCGGGGGCCTGGGACGCGCCGCCGCGATGACCGCGGGCGTCGCGACGGCGGTCGGGGCCTTCCTGGGGTTTGTCGGCGCCTTCGGGCTGTCCGTCTTTCCCCTCCACTGGCGCCTCGCCTACATGGTCCCGGTGGCCATCGGGACCGGGATGGTCGGCCTTTGCGGCTTCATGCTCGCCGGTCGCCTCGCGCCCGGGGCGAACCGGTGGCTCCGGGGGGTCCTCGGCGGGCTGCTGATCTTCGCCCCGGTCGGCGCCCTGGTCTGGCTGACGACCGGGCTGATCCCCGGAGAGGCCCTTCGGGTCGCCGACCTGCCGCGCTTCATCGGGACATCCCTGGTGGTCTCGATCACCATGTCGGTCCTCTCGGTGGCTGTTTCGCCGGCGCGCGGCGAGCGCGCCCCGGCCGCGCCGGCCGGGTCGGGGCCGCCCGCCCGCTTCCTGGAGCGTCTTCCGGTGCGGCTCCGGTCCGCCGAGATCTGGGCGGTCGAGGCCGAGGACCACTACCTGCGCGTGCACACCAGCGCCGGCCAGGACCTGATCCTGCTGCGCATGGCCGACGCCATCGCCGAGCTGGAAGGCCAGGAGGGCATGCAGGTGCACCGGTCCTGGTGGGTGGCCCGCGCCGGGATCGCCGACGCGCGCCGGGGCGACGGCCGGGCGACCCTGACCCTGAAGGACGGTTCAGAGGCGCCCGTCAGCCGCACCTACGCCGCCGAACTCCGGCGGCGCGGGTGGATCTGAGGCTCAGGCCAGGAGGTCCTTGATGGTCTCGCGCTCGCCGACCAGCTCGTCGTTGGTCAGGGCGATCTTCGACTTGGCGAAGTCGTCCATGGCGAAGGAGTCGATGACCTCGTAGCCGGAGGCGGTGGTGCGGACCGGCATGCCGGCCCAGACGCCGGGGGCGAACCCGTATCGGCCCTCGCTGCTGACCGCCACGGAGTGGACCTTGCCGGGGGTGACCAGGTCGCGGACGTGGTCGACCAGGGCGTTGGCGGCCGAGGCGGCCGAGGACAGGCACCGGGCCTCGATGATGGCTGCGCCGCGCTTGCCGACGGTGGGCAGGAAGTCGTTCTTCAGCCAGGCCTCGTCGCCGATCACGCCGGCCGCGTCCTTGCCGCCGATCTTGGCGTGGGTGAAGTCGGCGAACATGGTCGGGGAGTGGTTGCCGTAGATGTAGAGGTCGGTGACCTCGTCGATGGCCACGCCGGCCTTCTGGGCCAGCTGGGCCCGGGCGCGGTTCTCGTCCAGGCGGACCATGACGTTGGTGTTGCAGGGGTTGCCGACCACGGCCACCCGGGCGTCATCGGCGGCCACGGCGTCGATGGCCTTGCCCTGGGCGATGAAGATCTTGCCGTTGTCCTTCAGGAGGTCGGCGCGCTCCATGCCGGGGCCGCGGGGCTTGGAGCCCACCAGCAGGCACCAGTTGGCGTCCTTGAAGGCGACCTCGGCGTCGCCGGTCAGGACCATGTCGGTGAGCAGGGGGAAGGCGCAGTCCTCGAGCTCCATGGCCACGCCCTTCAGGGCCTTCTGCGGCCCCTCCACCGGGATCTCCAGGAGCTGCAGGATGACCGGCTGGTCGGGGCCGAACATGGCGCCCGAGGCGATGCGGAACAGGAGGGCGTAGCCGATGTTGCCGGCCGCGCCGGTGACCGCCACGCGGATGGGTTTCCTGGAAGCCATGGTTCGTCTCCGGGGTCTGGATTCCGCGGTCGGCCCGCGTCGCTGCGCTCCCTAGCCGGAAGCGCCCGGCCCTGCAACGCCGCTTGCGCTTGTGAAGCCCCGCCGGCGCGGCCAATCTGGAACCATGCCCGAGATCGATCCCGCCTTCCTCGCCGGCTCCCACGCCCTGGACGAGCTGCCTCTCTGCCATGTCCGCCTGCAGGACGACGCCCGCTGGCCCTGGCTGATCCTCATCCCCCAGGTCTCGGGCGCCCGGGAGATCGAGGACCTCAGCGCCGCCGAGCGCCGGCTCCTGGTCGAGGAGGTGGTGGCGGCCGGCAACGCCGTACGGGCCCTGGGGGCGGCCCTGGGCCTGTCCGTCGAGAAGCTGAACGTCGGGGCTCTGGGCAATGTCACGCCCCAGCTGCACGTCCACGTGGTGGGGCGGAGAGCGGGCGATCCCGCCTGGCCCGGCCCGGTCTGGGGGTTCGGGGAGGCCGAGCGGCTTTCGCCGGAAGCGCTCAAGAAGGCCCTCGCGGCCGCCCGGCCGGCCCTCGCCCCGGGCGCCCAGCCCTATCCGCCCTTCCCCGGCCGGGGACCGGGAGGCTAGGCCTCAGTCCCTCTGCATCCGGACGGCGACCTCGACCCCGTCCTCGGTCAGGGTTCCCGTCCACTGTCCCGCAGGATCGACGCGGAGCTGGAGGCGGACCGGGCCGCGGTGCGGCGGGGCCTCGAAGCCCAGGACCAGGCGGTCGCCCGTGCGACTGGCGGAGCGCAGGTAACCCGACCCGGACAGGGAGCCCGGCCGGCGCGGATCGCTCCAGGCCCCGTCGAGGGTCCCGGCGCCGGAATCAATGAACTGGAAGGCGTAGAGGGGACCGGCCTGGCTGCGGACCAGCCAGCGCCCCTCAAGGGCGCCCTGTCGTCCCTGGGCGGCGGCGAAGCCGGCGCGGAGGCGGGCTTCGTAGTTGCGCTCGGCCGGACCGAGGGGCGGCTCGGGCGTGACGGCGTGGTCGTCGACGATCACCCTCTGCCCCGGGACCGAGGCCGGCCCCTGCCGCCCGGCCTGGGGCGTCGAGACCTCGGGCAGGTCCAGGTCGCCGCCATCCGCCTCCTCCTCCTCGGTATCGACGGAGGGCGCCGGGGCGGACTTCAGCAGGTCGCCGATCAGGTCCGGGTCCTGGGCGCGCGCAGGCGCGCCGGCCAGCGCCAGCAGGGCGGCCAGGACGACGGCGGCGACGGCGGAAAGCCGGCTCATGCCTCCTCGAGGGCTGCGGCGATCTCCAGGAGGCGGAGGGCCTGGTCCAGGTGCAGGCGCTCGACCATCCGGCCTTCCACCCGCAGGACCCCCTTGCCGCGATTTTCGGGCGAATCAAAGGCGGCGGCGACAACCCGCGCCCAGGCCACCTCCCCGGGTTCCGGCGAGAAGGCGGCGTTCGCCGCCGCGACCTGGTCGGGATGGATCAGGGTCTTGCCGTCAAAGCCGAACTCCACGCCCTGGAGGCACTGGCGCTCGAGGCCTGCGAGGTCGGCGATGTCGTTCCAGACCCCGTCCAGCACGACGAGGTCGTTCGCCCGGCCTGCGGCGACGGTCAGGGACAGGGCCGCCTGCAGCGGGCGACGGTCGGCGTCGACCCGGCAGCGCATCTCCTTGACGAGGTCGTTGGAGCCGACGACCAGGGCCGAGAGGGGCCCGCCCGCCGCCGCCAGCCGATCGAGGGCGAAGAGGGCGGCGCAGGTCTCCACCATGATCCAGAGGGCGA
Organism: Phenylobacterium parvum; assembly: GCA_029977805.1. Classification (GTDB taxonomy): domain Bacteria; phylum Pseudomonadota; class Alphaproteobacteria; order Caulobacterales; family Caulobacteraceae; genus Phenylobacterium; species Phenylobacterium parvum_A. The sequence goes on from JAPOKE010000013.1 coordinate 16,925, forward strand.
CGCCTTCGGGCAGGCGGGCGGCGTAGGCGGCGACATCCTCCGGTGTCGAGACCTTGGGCGCCAGCACGGCGTCGGGAAGCACCGCGCCGGCCCTCACCGCCTCGAGGTCCGCCTCGCCCCAGGGCGTGTCGAGGCCATTCACGCGCACCACCAGCTCCCGCCGGCCAAAGCCGCCGCGGGCGGTCTCGGCCACGGCCAGGTCGCGGGCCGCCGGCTTGGCGTCCGGCGCGACCGAGTCCTCGAGGTCGAGGATCACCACGTCGCAGGCCAGGCCCCGGGCCTTCTCGATGGCGCGGGGATTTCCCGCGGGCATGTAGAGGGCGCTGCGGCGGGGACGGGCGGACGGCATCGGGCATCTCCGGGGGGTCACGGCGGGGTCGCCGCAGGGGCCCGTCTTAGACTATGCTCGCGGCATGATCACCCGCTACGAACCCGACGCCCGAAACGTGCTGGGCGGCCGCCTGGAGCCCTGCGGCCTTGACCCGGTGACCGGCTTCTACCGGAACGGATGCTGCGAGACCGGCGCCGAGGATGTGGGCCTGCACACGGTCTGCGCCGTCATGACCGCCGAATTCCTGGCCTTCTCCCGGTCGGTCGGCAACGACCTGTCCACGCCGGTTCCGGCCTACCGCTTCGCCGGCCTCCGGCCCGGCGACCGGTGGTGCCTGTGCGCGCCCCGCTGGCGCGAGGCCCTGGACGCCGGCGCCGCGCCTCCGGTGGTGCTCGAGGCGACCCACGAGGAAACCCTGGCGGTGGTCGACCTCGAGACGCTGAAGGCCTACGCCTCGGGGTCGGGCGGCGGACCGGTATAGCGCGCCCGCGGCCGGATCAGGCCGCCGTCCTGTCCCTGCTCGAGGGCGTGGGCCAGCCAGCCGGCGCAGCGGGCGGCGGCAAACAGCGAGAGTGCGGCGCCTTCCGGCGCGCCCAGGTGGTCGCAGAGGGCCACGAGGGCGAAGTCGACATTCGGGGCGAGGCCGGTGGTCGCCCGGACCTGGTCGGCCAGTCGGACGAGGTCCCCGGCCGGGGCGAAACGCTCCAGGAGGGCCGGGGCCCGCGGGTCGCCATCCGGATAGAGCGGATGCCCGAATCCCGGGATCCCGCGATCCTCCGCCACCCGGTCGGCGACCGCCGCCTCCACCCCGCGGGCCCGGGCCTCGTCCCGTAACCTAACGAGGGCGGCGGGCGCGCCGCCGTGCCGGGGACCGGACAGGGCCGCGAGGCCGGCGAGGGCGCAGGCCGCCAGCGAGGCGCCCGTGGACGCCGCGACCCGGGCGGCGAAGGCCGACGGGTTCAGTTCATGGTCGGCCAGCAGGACGAGGGCGCGGCGGATGAGGTCGGCGCCGGGACCGCCGGGCCCCAGCCGCCAGGCCTTGGCCAGGCGAAGGTGGATGGAACCGGAGTCGGTCTCCGCCGCCAGGGCGTCGGCGAAGATGTCGAGCAGGAGGGCGGCCTCGGCCGAGCGGACCAGGGCGGGCTGGCCAAGGGCCGGCGGCGCCTCCGCGGCCCGGGCGGCGAGGGCGAGGAAGGCCCTCGACAGGGGCGGTCCGGCGGCGGGCGGATCCGGACGGTCGGAACGCTTCAGGGTCACCCCGTCCCCGCCGCGCAGCAGGCGGGCGACGGATTCCAGGGTCTCGGTCTCCGCCAGCAGGAGGGCGTCGCGCCCCCGGTACCAGGGACGGCCGTGGCGGACGGTTGAGATGGCCGAGGACAGCACCGGCTCCCCCCAGGTCATGGCTCCGGCGGCGACTTCCGAGCGCCGGCGGCTCTGGCCGCGTCGCGCCGCAAGGGCCGCGACATCCTCGGCGCGGTAGAGGCTCCGGCGGGAATCCACCGGGTCGGGTCGCGCCGCGCAGCAGGCCGCGGCTGACATAGGCGTAGAGGGTCTGGGGCTTGAGCCCGAGCCGGTCCAGCACGTCGGTCGCCGCCAGCCATTCCGACATTCCGGGCCTCCCTGGGGAATTTGTATTGATTAGATTGATCAAGATTGACCCGTCAAGACACGGGGCGCTTCCTCCCGCCAGACCTGGACAACGCCGCAATGAGGAGGGCGTCATGGAAGCCGGACTGGAATCGGTCATCGCCGCGGAGACTGTGCTCTCGGATGTGGACGGCGAGGCGGGACGCCTCGTCCTGCGGGGCGCGACCCTCGAGGACCTTGCGGGCGTCGCAGACTTCGAATCGGTCTGCACCCGCCTCTGGGCGGGCCTCGTCCCGGACCTGCCCGTCGACCTGCGGGCCGCCCTCGGCGACGCCAGGGTGCGGGTCTGGGAGGAGGTCTCGCGCCTGGACGCGGGGCTCCTCGACCTGCCGCCCGTCGAGGGCCTGAGGGCCCTCATGGCCCGCCTGCCGGATGGCGAGGACGCCGACGCCGCCCTCAGGATCACGGCGGCCCCGGCGGTCTTCACGGGCGCCCTGCTCCGGCGGCGGGCGGGAAGGCCGGCCCTGGCCCCGGATCCCTCGGCGGGACACGCCGCGGACCTCCTGCGGATGATCTCGGGCGAGGCGCCGTCCGCGGGACAGGCGGCGGCCCTCGACGCCTACCTGGTGACGGTCATCGACCACGGGCTGAACGCCTCCACCTTCGCCGCGCGGGTGACCGCCTCGACGCGGGCGGGGCTGGTCTCCGCCGCCCTCGCCGGACTCAGCGCCCTGAAGGGTCCCCTGCACGGCGGGGCGCCCGGGCCGGTGATCGACATGCTCGACTCCATCGGGACCCCGGCCAACGCCCGGACCTGGCTCGAGGCCGCCCTCGACCGGGGCGACCGCCTGATGGGCTTCGGGCACAGGGTCTATCGTGTCCGGGACCCGCGCGCAGACGCCCTCAAGGCCGCCATCCGGCGCCTGGGAGCGGACGAGGGCCGGCTCGCCCTCGGCGAGGCCGTGGAGGCGGCGGCGCTCGGGGTCCTGCGGTCCCGCAAGCCCGACCGGCCCCTCGACACCAATGTCGAGTTCTACACGGCCCTCCTGCTCGAGGCCCTGGGGATCCCTCCCGAGGCCTTCACATGCATCTTCGCGGCCGGGCGGGTCGCCGGGTGGACCGCCCATGCCCGGGAGCAGATCGCCACGGGCCGGCTCATCCGCCCTCAGTCGGTCTATGTGGGCCCGGTTCCCATGGCCGCCTGAGGCCGGCCGGGATGCGGCGATGGATTGGCCAGCGGGGGGCGGAGGCGTAGAAGGGGGCCATGTCGCCTGATCCCCGGTCCGCCGCCGCCTCGTCCGCCGCCCTCACCCGGGGGATCACCCTGGCGTCGGTGGGCGTCGCGTCCCTGCTGGTCACGGCGAAGGCGGTCGCCTGGATGGCGTCGGGGTCTGTCGCCCTGCTCGCCTCCCTGGCGGATTCGGCCCTCGATCTCCTGGCCTCGACCATCACCTTCTTCGCCGTCCGCTACGCCGCCGCGCCGCCCGACGACGAGCACAGGTTCGGACACGGCAAGGCCGAGGCCTTCGCCAGCCTGATGCAGGCCGGCCTGGTCTTCGCCTCGGCGGCCCTGGTCGGCCAGGAGGCCATCCGCAGCCTCCTGGATCCCCAGCCCCTGGAGGCCGGCGGCTGGGCCATTGCGGTGATGGTGCTCTCAACGGTCCTGACCTTCGGCCTGATCTCCGCCCAGACCTGGGTCCTGCGTCGCACCGCCTCTGTGGCGGTGAGCGGCGACCGCGCCCACTACGCCTCGGACCTCGCTTCCAACCTCGCCGCCCTGGCCGGCATCGGCGCCGCGGCCTGGCTGGGCGTCGCCGGCCTGGACGGCGCCGCGGCCCTGCTGATCGCCGCCCTCCTCCTCTGGGGCGCCATCGGCGTCTTCCGCGAGGCGGCGGTCCAGCTGATGGACCAGGAGCTGCCTTCCGAGGATCGCGCCCGGATCGTCGCCCTGGTCACCCAGGACCCGCGCCTGACCGACGTGCACCAGCTGCGGACCCGGGCCTCCGGGCCCTATGTCCACATGCAGATGCACGTGGACCTCGACCCGCACCTCACCCTCGAGGACGCCCACCGGGTCATCGTCGAGGCCGAGCGCCGGCTCCTGGCGGCCTTTCCCATGGCGGACATCCTGATCCATCCGGACCCGCGGGGCCTGGCGGAACCGCACGGCGGGGCCTTCGCGGAGGCTTCGGCCGCAGAGTAAACCGCCCCTTAAGGTCTGGCGCCGCTTATGGGGCCAACTGATCGTCTCGCCGGCCGGGCATGACCGAACGCATTCTCCATCACTTCCCGCTGGACCCCGCCTCACGCCAGGTCCGCCTCGCCCTGGGCGAGAAGCGCCTGCCCTTCACCGAGCAGACCGTCCGCTACTGGGAACAGCCTGACGCCTTCCTCGACCTCAACCCCTCGGGGGTCACCCCGGTCATGGTCGAGGGAGACCTGGTCCTCTGCGAATCCCGCACCATCCTGGACCACCTCGAGGAAACCGTCCCGGAGCCGCCGCTGCTCGGCCGGGCGCCGGAGGAACGCGCCGAGGCCCGCCGCCTGGTGCTCTGGTTTGACCGGAAGTTCGACCTCGAGGTCGCCGGCTTCCTGCTGCACGAGAAGATGGAGAAGCGGCTCCTGGGCCTGGGCGCCCCGGACCTCGCCGCCCTGCGCCAGGGCCGGGAGTCCCTCCGGCACCACCTGGCCTACCTGGAGGCCCTGCTGTCGGCCCGCGACTGGCTGGCCGGCCGCCGGCTGTCCATGGCCGACTTCGCCGCCGCCGCCTACCTGTCGGTCATCGACTACCTCGGCGACGTGCCCTGGGACGGCTTTCCCACGGTCAAGACCTGGTACATGAAGCTCAAGTCCCGGCCCGCCTTCCGACCCCTCCTGGCCGACCGCTGGCCCGGACTGGTCCCGGCGGCCCACTATGACGACCTCGATTTCTGAAACCGGCCCAGACCTCCGGGACGCGATCCGCCGCCGGGCCGCCGAACTGGGCTTCGACGCCTGCCGCTTCACCGGAGTCACGGCGCCCTGGCCCGCCGCCGCGCGGCTGGAGGAATTCCTCGGGGCGGGCCGGCAGGGCGACATGGACTGGATGGCCTCGACCGCGGGGCGGCGGAGCCACCCCCGGGCCCTCTGGGCGGAGGCCCGGAGCGCCGTCGTCCTGGGGTTCAACTATGGCCCCGACTCCGACCCCCTGGCCGGCCTTTCCCGGCGCGACCGGGGCCTGGTCTCGGTCTATGCCCGGGGGGACGACTACCATGAGGTCATCAAGGGGCGGCTGAAGCAGCTGGGAGGGTTCATGGCCTCCCGCCTGGGGGCCGAGCTCAAGGTCTTCGTCGACACCGCGCCCGTGATGGAAAAGCCGCTGGGACAGGCGGCTGGTCTGGGCTGGCAGGGCAAGCACACCAACCTGGTCAGCCGGGACTTTGGCTCCTGGCTCTTCCTGGGGGTGATCCTGACCACGGCGGACCTGCCGGCGGACCCTGCGGGCGAGGACCACTGCGGACATTGCAGGGCCTGCCTGGACGCCTGCCCGACCGGCGCCTTCCCCGCCCCCTACCAGCTCGACGCCCGCCGCTGCGTCTCCTACCTGACCATCGAGCACCGGGGGCCGGTGGATCCCGCCCTGCGCCCCGGACTCGGCAACCGGATCTACGGCTGCGACGACTGCCTGGCGGTCTGCCCCTGGAACAAGTTCGCCCAGGCCGGGCGGGAGCAGAGACTGGCCGCCCGGGCCGACCGGGTCGAGCCGCCCCTGGCCGAGCTGGCGGCCCTGGACGAGGCGGCCTTCCGGGCGCGCTTCTCACGCTCGCCGGTCAAGAGGACGGGCCGGGACCGGTTCCTGCGGAACGTCCTGTACGCCATCGGCAATTCCGGCGACCCGGGCCTGGTCCCGTCGGCGGAGGCGCGCCTGGAGGACGCCTCGCCCCTGGTCCGGGGGGCGGCGGTCTGGGCGCTCTCGCGCCTCATGGACCCGGCCCGGTTCGAAGCCCTGGCCCGCACGCGCGCCGGGGCCGAGACCGACGCCGGCGTGCGCGCGGAATGGTCGGCGGCTCAGTCGGCGTAGACGCCCGGGCGGTTCTCCATCGCCGCCTTCACCGCCTCGACCTGGTTGGGCGAACCGATCAGGGCGCCCTGCTCGCGGCTCTCGGCCAGGAGGATGGCGTGCTGGTCGGCGTCCGGGGCCATGTCCAGGAGGCGCTTGCCGGCGCGGATGGCCTCGGGGTTCTTCGAGGCGATGTCCGCCGCGAGGGCCAGAGCCTCGGCCCGGGGATCAGCGCAGACGCGGGTGGCGAAGCCCAGGCGATGGGCCTCCTCGCCGTTGAAGATCCGGCCGGTGAAGGTCAGCTCGCGGGCCACGTCGTCGCGCACCAGGCGCTTCATGAGGACCAGGCCCGCCATGTCGGGCACCAGGCCCCACTTGATCTCCAGCACGGCCATGCGGACGTCCGGCGTGACGAAGCGGATGTCGGCGCCCAGGGCCAGCTGGAAGCCGCCCCCGAAGGCCACGCCATGGATGGCGGCGATGACCGGCACGGTCTGCTCGCGCCAGACCATGACCGCATGCTGGGCGTGGTTCGAGCCGCCCTCGGTGCGCTTCGGCGTGACCAGGCCCGCCCCGCCGCGGCGCTCGCCCGAGGCCATCTTGGCGAAGTTGCCCATGTCGAGGCCGGCGCAGAAGGCGCGACCGTCACCGGACAGGACGATGGCCCGCACGCCCTTCTCGGTCTTCAGGCGCTCGCCGGTGTCCACCAGGGCCTGGAACATGCGGTCGTCGAGGGCGTTCATCTTGTCGGTGCGGACGAGGCGGACGTCGGCGACGCCGTTCTCGATCGTGACCTGGATGCGGTCTTCCATGGGTGTCTCCTTCAGGTCTTGCCGGGCAGGGCGACGTAGCCCACCCGGGGAAAATGCAGGTGCAGGCGGCCGAGGTCGGGGGTCTCCTGCGCGAGGATGAGTCGGGAGTGGCGCGCCGCCACCAGGGTCCCGGCGATCGGGTCCCGGCCATAGTCGTCGGCCATCACCACCACCGGATCGCCCGGGGACAGGCCCAGGGCGTCATCGGGATCATGGTCCGGCGCGGGAGCGGGCTCGGCCGCCCGGGCAATGTCCAGGGCCGCCGCGCCGGTGATCTCGGTGCGGGCCCCCTGGCCGAGGGCGGCCATCCGGCCCCGCCAGGCCTCAAGCCGCTCCAGGCCGGCCGTCAGCCGGGCATAGGTGTCGGGCAGGGCGCCCTTCAGCCACCAGATGTTCATCCAGGCCGAGGCGTCGGCCAGGCCGGGCGCATCGCCGGCCAGGAAGGGCGCATCCCCCAGGGCGTAGTCCAGCCAGGAGGCGTGCCCCCGCCACTGGACCCGCATGGGCCCCGCGGCCTGGGCCATGGCCTCCACGTCGAAGGGCCGGCCCGACAGCTTCTCGCGGTCGGCGATGAAGGCCTTGGGCGTCAGGTGGCCCATCTCGCCGAAGATCACCGGCACCGTGGCCTGGAAGAACAGGCGGTCCGCCCAGAGGCCGATCCCCCTCAGGCCCGCCAGGCCCCGGTCGCCCGGCAGGGGCGCGCGCCTCTGCAGTTCGTCGAGGATGACCATGGAGTCGCAGTAGACGTCCGCGCCGACCTGCAGGACCGGGGCGCGCCGGTAGCCGCCCGTCAGGGGGGTCAGGTCCGGCTTGGGCATCATGTTCGGGGTGAGCACCGAGGACCAGGCCTGGCCGGTCATGCCGAACACCTTCCGCACCTTCTCCGAGAAGGGCGAGGGGTCGTAGTGGTGAAGGATCAGGTCCATGGGCTCTCCCGCCGTGCGCCCCGGGAGGCTGTCACGGATTTCGCCGCCGGGCCACCGTGACGCCGCGTCAGCGCCAGCGGATCAGGGCCTCCTGGGCGGCCTCGGCCACCAGCCGGCCCGAGCGGTCGTAGATCTGGCCCCGGTTGAAGCCCCGCCCGCCGGAGGCGGAGGGGCTGTCCTGGACGAACAGGTGCCAGTCGTGGAAGTCCGAGGGCTGGTGGAACCACATGGCGTGGTCAAGGCTGGCGGCCTGCAGCCGACCGCTGTCCCAGTCCACGGCGTGAGGCCGCAGGGAGGCGTCCATCAGGGTCATGTCGGAGCCATAGGCCAGGGCGCACTGGTTCACGGCGACCGAGTCGCCGAGGGGAAGGCGGGCCCGGAACCAGCACATGTCGGTGGGCGCGCGGACGCCGACGAAGCCGTGAGGGACCGGCTCGCAGGGCTTGAGCTCCACCGGCCAGACCCGGCGGGTCGACGGGTCGAGGCCGGCCTCGGCGCGGAGCTCCTCCTCGTTCTTCAGCGCCTCGGGCGGCGGGGCCTCGGGCATGGGCAGCTGGTGCTCGAAGCCGGTCTCCGGGACCTGGAAGGAGGCCGCGAGGTTGAAGATCTGCTTGCCGTTCTGGATGGCCACCACCCGGCGCACGCTGAAGGACCCGCCGTCCCGGGCCCGGTCGACCTGGAAGAGGATGGGCAGCTTCGGGTTCCCGGGGCGGATGAAGTAGCAGTGCAGGGAATGGCAGGTCCGGTCCTCGATGGTCCGGTAGGCCGCCGCCAGGGCCTGGGCCACCACCTGGCCGCCATAGATCCGGCGGGTCTCGTGGGGCGGGTTGAAGCCCCTGAAGAGGTCGGTGTCGAGGGTCTCCAGGTCCAGCAGGGCCAGGAGCTCGTGGGACTCGAACGAAGTCGTCAGGTCGGTCTGGGTCATGGCCGGGGTCGGGAACTCAGAAAACGGGATCGGGCAGGTCGGCGAGCCGGGGCAGGAGGCGGTCCTTGTCGGACAGGACGGCGGCGTCGGCGGCGACCGGCCAGTCGATGGCCAGGTCCGGGTCGTTCCAGATCACCCCGCCCTCCGTCTGGGGGGCGTAGTCGCCGTCGACCTTGTAGGCCAGCATGACGTCGTCGCAGAGGGTGCAGTAGCCGTGGGCGAAGCCCCGCGGCACGAAGAGCTGCTCGCCGCCGTCGGCGGTCAGGGTCGCGGAGACCCAACGGCCCCGGGTCGGAGAGCCGGGGCGGACATCCACCGCCACGTCCAGTATGGCCCCGGCGAGCACCCGGACCAGCTTGGCCTGGGGATGCGGCCCGGCCTGGAAGTGCAGGCCCCGGACCGTGCCGGCGCGCGCGTTGAAGGCCTGGTTGTCCTGGACGAAGTCGGCCTCGACGCCGGCGGCGGCCAGGGTGCGGCGGCTCCAGGTCTCGGAGAACCATCCGCGCGCATCGCCATGCCGGCGCGGCGTGATAAGCAGGACCTCGGGAAGGGCGAGGGGCGTTACGGTCGTCATCGGGTTCCCGGTCACGGGCGGCGAGGCCGCGAAGGGTGCGAGGCATGGCGCGGGACGCGGCGAAAGACAACCCTGACAGGCCGGCTGCGGCCTCGGTCAGCGTGATTGTCGTCGCCTGGCAGTCGGGAGAGGACCTCACCCGGTGCCTCGCCGCCCTCGCCGCCCAGACCGTCCGGCCCCTGGAGATCCTGCTGGTCGACAACGCCTCCACGGACGGCGCGCCGCAGGCTGCGGTGCAGGCCGTCCCGGGCGTCACCCTTGTCGCCGCAGGGGCCAACCTCGGCTTCGCCGCCGGCGTGAACCTGGGCGCACGCCGGGCCCGGGGCGACTGGCTGGCCCTCATCAACCCCGACGCCTTCGCCGCCCCCGACTGGCTGGAGCGCCTCCTGGCCGGGGCGGCGAGGTCCCCCGAGGTCGGATGCTTCGGCTGCCGGCAGGCCATGGCCGGCGAGGCTGGGCGGCTGGACGGCCTGGGGGACGTGATGAGCCTGCCGGGGATCCCCTACCGAGGCGGCTACGGCCTGGCCGACCCCGGACCGGTGGCGGAGGGCGAATGCTTCTCGGCCTGCGGCGGGGCCATGCTGATCCGCCGGTCCCTGTTCGAGGCCCTTGGCGGCTTCGACGAGGACCTCTTCATGTACTGCGAGGACGTCGACCTGGGCTATCGCATCCGGCTGGCCGGCGGCGCCTGCCGGGTGATCCCCGACGCCGTGGTCGAGCACATCGGCTCGGCCTCGACAGGCGGGGCCGGCTCGGACTTCGCCAGCTTCCACGGGGCGCGGAACCGGATCCGGGTCTTCATCAAGGACACGCCGCCGGTGCTCTTCTGGCTGACCCTGCCCCTGCACGTCCTGGCCACCGCTGTCCTCTTCCTGAGGCTGGCGGGGCAGGGACGGCTCGGCCCAAACCTCAGGGGCGCCCGGGCGGCCCTGGCGGACCTGCACGCCGCCCTCGCGGCGCGGCGCCGGACCCAGGCGCAGCGTAAGGCGACGTCCTGGGAGATCGCCAGGGCCATGACCTGGAACCCCCTCGACCTCTTGGGCCGGAGGGTGGTGATCCGACGCCCGCGGCGGCGGCGGAAAGCGTCAGCCGCCTGAGGTGTGGCGCGGGCCGGGCAGGACGTCGATCAGCTCGATCCGGAAGACCAGGGTGGCGCCCGGCGGGATCGGCCCGCCGCCCTCGTCGCCATAGCCCAGGGCCGCCGGGACGAAGATCCGCCACTCGTCGCCGGGCCGCATGAGCTGCAGGGCCTCGACCCAGCCGGGGATCAGGCCGTCCAGGGGCATGACGGCGGGCACGCCCCGCTCGTAGGAGCTGTCGAAGACCTCTCCGGTCAGGAGCTTGCCCTCGTAGTGGACCTTGATCTGGTCGCCCGGCAGGGGGCGGACGCCCTCGGCGGGCCCCGACTTCACCACCTGGTACTGGAGGCCGGAGGGCAGGGCGCGCACGCCGGGCTCGCTGGCGTTCTTCGCCAGGAAGGCCTTGCCCGCCTCGGCGTTGGCGGCGAGCACCTTGGGGTCCGGGCCCCGCTGGCAGGCGGCGAGCAGGGACAGGCCGGCGGCCAGGACGACGAGGGCGAGGCGCATCAGGGTCTCCTTCAGACCGCGCGGGGCGGATAGCCCCGGGCCCTGAGGGCCTCCATGATCTCTTCCGTGTGCCGGGCGTCGCGGGTCTCGATCATGATGTCGAACTCCGCGCCCTTGGCGGGCACGTCGAGGGCGAGGCGGTTGTGGGCCACCTCGACGATGTTGGCGCCCATCTGGCCGACCAGGGCCGAGACATTGGCCAGAAGGCCCGGGCGGTCGTCTCCGATGATCCGAAGGGAAACGAGGCGCTGGTCGCGGACCAGCTGGCGGGTGAGGACCGAGGCGAGAAGGCGGGTGTCGATGTTGCCGCCGCAGAGGATCACCCCGACCTTCTTGCCCTGGAACCGGTCCGGATAGGCCAGGAGAGCGGCGAGGGCCGCCGCACCGGCGCCTTCGGCGACCGTCTTCTCCACGTTGCAGAACAGGGCCACGGCTTGCTCGAGAAAGGGCTCCTCGAGCAGCAGGACACCGTCGATCAGGGGGCGGGCGACCCCGTAGGTCAGGTCGCCGACGCGCTTGACGGCGATGCCCTCGGCGATGGTCGCCCCGCCGGTGACGGCCTCGATGCCCTGCATGCGCGCCGTGAAGGACGGATACATGGCCGGCTCGACGCCGATCACCCGGCAGTTCGGGTTGATGGACTTGGCCACGGTCGCGCAGCCGGCGATCAGGCCGCCGCCGCCGATGGGCACGGGCAGGACCTCGATGTCCGGCTGCTCCTCGAACATCTCCAGGGCCACCGTGCCCTGGCCGGCCATGACCTTCAGGTCGTCGAACGGGTGGACGAAGGTCAGCTCGCGCTCATCGCAGAGTTTCCGCGCGATGGCCGCGGATTCATCGTAGGTATCCCCGTCCTGCACGACCTCGGCGCCGAAGGCCCGGGTCTGCTGGACCTTCACGAAGGGGGTGCTGCGCGGCATGACGATGGTCACGGGCACGCCCAGGCGCGCCGCGTGGTAGGCCAGGCCCTGGCTGTGGTTGCCCGCGGACGCGGCGATGACGCCCCGGCGGGACTCGCTGTCGCTGAGCTGGAGCAGGGTGTTGAGCGCCCCGCGCTCCTTGTAGGCGGCGGTGAACTGCAGGTTCTCGAACTTCACCCACACCTCGGCGCCGGTGATCTCCGACAGGGTCTGCGACTTGCGGAAGGGCGTGCGCTCGACCCGGCCGGCGATGCGGTCGGCGGCGGCGCGGACATCGGCGAGGGAGAGGCTCATGTCGGACCTGCGGCGTTCAGGGCGTCTTCCCTAGTCTCTCCGCCGGAAAAGGGGAAGCGTCCCGGCGTCAGGCCGGCGGATCGAACTCGCCCACCCAGTGGCCCGGGGCGACCTCTTCCAGCCGGGGCCGGTAGGGCGGCGTCTCGCCCCGGCGGGAGGGCAGGAAGCGCAGCCCCGCCTCGGGGTCGAGGGGACTGGGCAACTCCCCGGTGAGCCGCAGCCGGGGCCGCCGCCGCTCGATCTCGGGATCGGGGATCAGGGCCGCGGACAGCAGGGCCCGGGTGTAGGGGTGCCGGGCGTCCTCGAAGAGCCTGTCGGCGGGCGCGGCCTCCACCACCCGCCCCATGTAGAGCACCAGGACCCGGTGGCTGATCTCCCGCACGACCGCCAGGTCGTGGCTGATGAACATCATGGCCATGCCGAACTCGCGCTGCAGGTCGACCAGCAGGTCGATGATCTGGGCCCGGATCGAGACGTCGAGGGCCGAGACCGCCTCGTCGCAGACCACGAGGCGCGGCTTCAGGATCATGGCCCGGGCGATGCCCACCCGCTGGTTCTGGCCGCCGGAGAGCTCGTGCGGGTAGCGGTTGATCAGGTCGCCGGACAGGCCGACCCGCTCCATCATGGCCCGCACCTCGGCCTCGCGGCCCCGGCGGTCGAGGTCCGGCCGGAAGACGCCCAGGGGCTCGGCGATGGCGTCGCCCACCGGCATGCGGGGGTCGAGGCTGGCGAGCGGGTCCTGGAAGACCACCTGCAGGTCGCGGCGGGCGGCCCGCAGGGCCTCCCGGTCCGCCTCCGGGATGTCGCGGCCCAGGAGGGTCACGGCCCCGCCGGTGCGCGGGATGAGCCGCAGGACCGCCCGCGACAGGGTGGACTTGCCGCAGCCGCTCTCGCCCACCACGCCCAGGGTCTCGCCCTCGCGGATCTCCAGGCTGACCCCGTCCACCGCCCTCAGCTCGGCCCGGCGTCCGAACAGGCCCCGGCGGACGGGGAACCAGACCCGGATGTCCTTCGCCTCCACGGCGAGGGGGGCGTCGGCGGGGACCGGGGCGGGCGCCGGGCGTCCGCCGCGGTCGGTGCGGTCGAGGCGCGGGGCGGCCTGCAGGAGATTGCGGGTGTAGTCCGTCCGGGGCCGGGCGAAGACCTCGGCCGCCGGCCCGGCCTCGACATAGGCGCCGTCCTTCATCACGCAGACCCGGTCGGCCAGGCGCGCGACCACCCCCATGTCATGGGTGATGAGGACCAGGCCCGTCCCGCTCTCCCGGGTCAGTTCCTCCATAAGGTCGAGGATCTCGGCCTGCACCGTCACGTCGAGGGCCGTCGTCGGCTCGTCGGCGATCAGCAGGCGGGGCGCGCAGGCCATGGCGCCGGCGATCATCACCCTCTGGCGCATGCCGCCGGAAAGTTCGTGCGGATACTGGTCCAGGCGACGGGCCGCGTCGGGGATGCGCACCCGGTCCAGCCAGCGAAGGGCCTCGACCCGCGCTTCCGGCGCCGACAGACCGCGCGCCCGGCGCAGGGGCTCGCCCAGTTGGTTGCCCACCTTCAGGTGCGGGGTCAGGGCGGTCAGGGGGTCCTGGAAGATCATGCCCATGCCGGCGCCGCGCACGGCGTTGAGGTCCCGGCGGGAGGCGCCCAGGAGCTCGCGGCCCTCGAACCGCACCGACCCCGTCGCCCGGCCGTTCGGCGCCAGCAGGCCCATGACCGCCATGAAGGTCTGGCTCTTGCCCGAGCCGCTCTCGCCCACCACGCCGAGGGTCTCGCCGGGCCGGACCTCCAGCGACACGCCGCGGACCGCGGCGACCGCGCCGTCCCGGGTCTCGAAGTCGATGCGCAGGTCCTCGAGGGTCAGGACGGGGCTCGGGGAGGTCGGGGTCACGGGGGGCTCCGCTGCGGTTCGGCGCGAACATAGGGCGGCGGGCGCGGAAGGGAAATCGCCAGGCGCGGGGAAGGACGCTAGACTGCCCCCGTGTCCGGACTTCTCCGCCCCGCCCTGTTCCTCGACCGCGACGGCGTCCTCAACGAGGACCGCGGCTATGTCCACCGCTGGGAGGACTTCCGCTGGATCTCCGGCGCGCGCGAGGCCGTGGCCGCCTTCAACGCCCGGGACTGGTGGGTCTTCGTCGTGACGAACCAGTCCGGCGTCGGCCGGGGCTACTACACCGAGGCGGACGTCCACGCCCTGCACGCCCGCATGGCCGAGGAGCTGGCCGCCGCCGGCGCGCGCATCGACGCCTTCTACCACTGTCCCCAGCACCCCGAGGCCCTCGAGGACCGCTACCGTCACCCGGATCCGCCCGACCGCAAGCCCAATCCCGGCATGCTGCTCCGGGCCATGGCCGAGTGGCCCGTCGATGCGGCGCGTTCGGTGATGGTGGGGGACAAGGCCATCGACCTCGAGGCCGGGCGCCGGGCCGGGGTGCGCGCCCTGCTCTTTCCCGGCGGCGACCTCTCCGTCTTCCTGGCCGGCGAGGCCGGCGACCGCTGACGCGGCGCATTGACCCTTCCGGCCGCGCGCTGCAAACGGAAGGCATGAGCGAGCCCAGTCCCAACCTCGAAGCCGCCGCCGCCATGGCGACAACCGTCCCCCAGGCCGCCGCCCTCGGCTTCAGCATGGTCTCCGCCGGCGACGCCCGCGGCGTCATGCACGTGGCCTGGCGCGAAGACCTCACGGCGGACGCGGAGAGCGGGTCCCTGGCCTCCGGGGTGGTCACCTCGATCATCGACCACTGCTGCGGCATGGCCATCACCGCCGCCCGCAACCAGCGCCTGCCCACCGCCACCCTGGACCTGCGGATCGACTTCCTGCGCCCCGCCGCGCCCCGGTCAGGCGTGAGCGTCGAGGCCCACTGCTACGCCATGACCGGCTCGGTGGCCTTTGTCCGGGCCCACGCCTGGGATACCGACCCGGCCGATCCCATCGCCACCGCCCAGGCCGCCTTCATGCTGTCCGGCGCGCCGGCGCCCGGGACGGGAGCCGCCGGATGACCCGCGAGGAACAGCTCCAGGCCTTCCTGGCCCGTTCGCCCTACCTGCGGTTCCTCGGCATGACCGCCGAGCTGGCCGGCGACGAGGTGACCGGCGTCCTGCCCTTCTCGCCCCACCTCATCGGCAACACCCTCCTGCCGTCCCTGCACGGGGGGGTCCTCGGCGCCTTCCTGGAAACCACCGCCCTGGCGCAGCTGGCCCTGACCCAGCCCGCCGACCGCAGACCCAGGACCCTGGACATCACCATCGAGTACCTGCGTCCGGGCCGGGCCATGACCACCTTCGCCCGCGCCGACCTGCGCAAGGTCGGCCGGCGCGTCGCCAACGTCCAGGTCGAGGCCTGGCAGGAGTCCCGCAGCCAGCCCGTCGCCGCCCTGCGCGGCCACTTCATGCTGGGCGAGGACTAGGCGGGGGCCGCTGACCCCCTCAGTCGGCTTCGCCGACAGCTCCCCCTGATGGGGAGCAATTGGCTCCCTAATTCCTCCCCCAAGGGGCAGGGCTATCGCATATGGCCAAGCATGGAGAGGAGGAAGGCGTCGTCCCATCCGGCGCGCTTGAGCTTTTTCTTCAGGGAGGCTTTTGCTGGGTGGTGTCTTGCGATGTTGAGGGCGAGCTTCCTGAGCAGGGCGAGGTTCTGGGGGGCGTTGCCCTTGCGGGTGCGAGCGCGGTCCTCATCGAAGACGACGTCAAGCACCCAGTGGAGCTGGTTCTCTATCGTCCAGTGGGTCCTCGCCACCTGAAGCATCCGCTCTGCGGTGAGCCGGGCGGAGAGTAGGTACCAGCGTACGATCACGGGCTCGGGCACGCCGCGCGACTTGCGATGGGTCTCGACGCGGGCGACGGCGGCGAGGCCGGGGAAGTCCATGGCTTTGGCGGGGACGACGACGGCGGTTCGGCCTTCGATGCGGTCGTGGGCCGTCTCCGGACCGCTCACCGCTTCGGCCGCAGGATCTGCGGCCGCGACCAAGGCCTGCGCCTGGGTCATCAGTGTCGGCTGGTTGGCCTTCAGGGCAAGGGCGTAATCGGCTCCGGTATCGAGGATCGCCTGCGCCGTGTCAGCCCGGCAGTGCAGGGCGTCGGCGGTGACGATGCAGCCGTCGAGCCGCAGGAGGGCCAGCGCCTGCTGGGCGCCCAGCGCCTCGTTTCGGCCCGGCGCAAGGCGCTGACCGATCACCAGCCGCGCCTCGGCCGCCCAGACATTGACCAGGTGCAGCGGCGTCGCCTTGCGTCCCCGCTCATAGGCCCCGCGCAGCGCCTTGCCGTCGATCGCCACTACCCCCGAGAGGGTCCCGGTGAAGGCTCGTGTGAACTTCGCAAACGCCGCCTCGAACGGCTCCGGCTCCAGCAGACGGAACACCCGACTGAACGTGTCGTGGCTCGGCGGGCCGTGCCGCAGTCCCACCACCTCACGAAGCAAGTCCAGCTTGGCGTCCGCAAACTCCGCCATGTCCGTGCAGTCCTCCGCCCCGCACAGCACCGCCGCCAGGGCTACGAACATCACCTCCGCCAGATCATGGCGCGCGTTGCTCGCTCGCGGGTCCGGAACCTCCGAGAAGAATGCCTCAAGATCGCCCATGGAAGTCTCCCAAGACACGGAAGACACCCTAAGAATCCAGTTCCCCCAGATCACTCAAGCCAAATGCGATTCCCCTGCCCCTGGGGGGAGGAATTGGGGATGGAGGGGGGAGCTCCGAGCGAAGGTCGGGAGAGGGTCAACGGCGGCGCCGTAGCCGCCCTTCCGCCCGGGCTCTAGGGCGCGAGCTTGCGCCTGAAGAAGTCCAGCGTCGCCTCGGTCCGGTGCTTAAGGTGGGCCTGGGTCCAGCCGGCGCGATGGCGCAGGCCGGGATAGACCATGGTCTCGAAGGGGGTCCCGCGCGCCTGCAGGTCGGCCATCACCCGCGTGGCGTTGTCGAAGGTGACGTTGTCGTCGGCCATGCCGTGGATCAGCAGCAGGCTGCCAGGCTTCAGCCGTTCGAGGCGGGCGGTGACCTCGGAGGCGGCGTAGCCGGCGGGATTCTCCGACGGCTTGCCCATGAACCGCTCGGTGTAGTGGGTGTCGTAGAGGGTCCAGTCGGTGGGCGGCGCCCCCGATACACCGGCGGCGAAGGGGGTGTCCGGCGCGGTCAGCAGCATCAGGGTCATGTAG
>JAPOKE010000140.1 GCA_029977805.1 Phenylobacterium parvum
CCATCGGCTTCGCCCTGCCAGCCCTCTGCGCCCCCGGCCAGAGGCTGGGCGTCGTGGTCCGCGGCCGCACCTGGCCGGTCGAGACCGTCGGCCTTCCCTTCGTCCCCCACCGCTATGTCCGCCGGCCCTGAAAGGACTTCCGCCATGCGCTTCACCAAGGACCATGAATGGGTCGCCCTCGACGGCGACGTCGCCACCGTCGGGATCACCGCCTACGCCGCCGAGCAGCTGGGCGACGTGGTCTATGTCGAGACGCCCGAGCCGGGCCGGACCCTGAAGGCCGGCGAGGGCATGGCGGTGGTCGAGAGCGTCAAGGCCGCCTCCGACGTCTACGCCCCCCTGTCCGGCGAGGTGGTCGAGGCCAACGCCGACCTGTCCGGAGCCCCGGAGACGGTGAACGCCGATCCGGAATCCGCCGGCTGGTTCGCGCGGGTGCGGGTCGCCGACCGGGCGGAGTATGACGCCCTGATGGACCGCGCCGCCTACGACGCCTTCCTGGAGACCCTCTGAGCCATGCGTTACCTGCCGCTGGACGAGGTGGACCGCCGCCACATGCTGGGGGTGATCGGCGCCCCCGACATCGACGCCCTCTTCGCCGACGTTCCCGCCCCGGCGCGCCTGTCCGGCCCGGTGAACCTGCCCCACGCCGCCGGCGAGATCGAGGTGGAGCGTGAGCTGGCCGCCCTGGCGGGGCGCAACCGCCCCGCGGGCGCCGGGTCCTTCTTCTGCGGGGCGGGAGCCTACCGGCACCATGTCCCGGCGACGGTGGACCACATCATCCAGCGGTCGGAGTTCCTGACCAGCTACACGCCCTACCAGCCGGAGATCGCCCAGGGCACCCTCCAGGTCCTGTTCGAGTTCCAGACCCAGGTCGCCGCCCTGACCGGCATGGAGGTGGCCAATGCCTCGCTCTACGACGGCTCCACCGCCTGCGCCGAGGCGGTGATGATGGCCCGCCGGGTGACCCGTCGCCGCAAGGCGGTGCTGTCCGGCGGCCTGCACCCGCACTATGCGGCCGTCACCGGCACCATCGCCACGGCGGAGGGCATGGACATCGTCCGCCGGCCCGCCGCCGTCGACGGCGAGGCCGACGTCCTGGCGGCCATCGACTCCGAGACCGCCTGCGTCGTCGTCCAGACCCCCAACGTCTTCGGCACGGTCACGGACGTCACCGCCATCGCCGAGGCCGCCCACGCCGCCGGCGCCCTGCTGGTGGTGGTCACCACCGAGGCGGTCGCGCTCGGCCTCCTGAAGTCGCCCGGCGAGATGGGCGCGGACATCGCCGTGGCCGAGGGCCAGTCCCTCGGCGTCGGCCTGAACTTCGGCGGCCCCTATGTCGGCCTTTTCGCCTGCCGCGAGAAGTTCGTGCGCCAGATGCCGGGCCGGCTCTGCGGCGAGACCGTGGACGCCGATGGCCGCCGGGGCTTTGTCCTGACCCTCTCCACCCGCGAGCAGCACATCCGGCGGGAGAAGGCGACGTCGAACATCTGCACCAACTCCGGCCTCTGCGCCCTGGCCTTCTCGATCCACATGACCCTGCTGGGCGGGACCGGGCTGAGGCGGCTGGCCGAGGTGAACCACGGCCGGGCCCGCACCCTCGCCCGGGCCCTCGCCGGGGTTCCTGGCATCGAGGTCCTGACCCCGCGCTTCTTCAACGAGGTGGCCGTCCGGGTCCGCGGCTCCGCCGCCGCCCTGGTCGAGGACCTGGCCGGCGAGGACATCCTGGCCGGCGTGCCGTTCAGCCGCCTCGACCCCGCCGCCGGCCTGGACGACGTCCTGCTGCTGGCGGCGACGGAAACCACCACCCCGGGCGACATCGACGCCCTGGTCGCCGCCCTGTCCCGGAGGACCGCCTGATGAGCCTGAACTCCGTCGGCCGCCCCACCCGGCCCGCCGCCTCGGCCAATGACGCCGGCTTCGCCTCCCTGACCGGCGGGCGCGGCCTGCTGCAGGACGAGGCCCTGATCTTCGAGCGCGGCTCCTGGGAGGGGACAGGCGTCGACCTGCCCGCCCCCGAGGCCGGGACCGAAGACCTGGCCGGCCTGGTCCGCGCCCAGCCCCTGAGCCTGCCGGGCCTCTCCGAGCCTGAGACGGTCCGCCACTATGTGCGGCTGAGCCAGAAGAACCACGCCATCGACCTGGCCCTCTATCCGCTGGGCTCGTGCACGATGAAGCACAACCCGCGGCTCAACGAGAAGCTGGCCCGCCTGCCCGGGTTCGCCGACCTGCATCCCCTGGCCCCGGCCCCGGCCGTCCAGGGCGCCCTGGCCCTGATGGACCGGCTGGCCCACTGGCTGAAGACCCTGACCGGAATGCCCGCGGTCGCCCTGTCGCCCAAGGCGGGCGCCCATGGCGAACTCTGCGGCCTCCTGGCCATCCGCGCGGCCCATGCGGCGGCCGGCCAGACCCAGCGCCGCCTGGTCCTGACCCCGACCTCGGCCCATGGCACCAACCCGGCGACGGCGGCCTTCGTGGGCTACGATGTCGTCGAGATCGGCCAGACGGCCGACGGGCGCGTGGACCTCGCAGACCTCGCCGCCAAGCTGAGCGACGAGGTGGCGGCCATCATGGTCACCAACCCCAATACCTGCGGCCTCTTCGAGCGGGACATCCTGGAGATCTCCCGGCTGACCCATGCGGCGGGGGCCTACTTCTACTGCGACGGCGCCAACTTCAACGCCATCGTCGGCCGGGTCCGCCCGGGCGACCTGGGCGTCGACGCCATGCACATCAACCTGCACAAGACCTTCTCCACGCCGCATGGCGGCGGCGGGCCGGGCTCCGGGCCCGTGGTGCTGTCGGAGGCCCTGGCCCCCTTCGCGCCGACCCCCTGGGTGGTCCATGGCCCGGAGGGCCTGAAGCTGGTCGAGGAGGCCGAGGGCGAGGCGGCGCAGGCCTTCGGCCGCATGACCGCCTTCCACGGCCAGATGGGCATGTATGTCCGCGCCTACGCCTACATGCTGAGCCATGGCGCCGACGGCCTGAGGCAGGCGGCGGAGGACGCCGTCCTCAACGCCAACTACATCAAGGCCCGCCTGTCCGGCGTGATGAGCGCCGCCTTCCCGGACGGCCCGTGCATGCACGAGGCCCTGTTCGACGACCGCTGGCTGGAGGGGACGGGGATCACCACCCTCGACTTCGCCAAGGCCATGATCGACGAGGGCTTCCACCCCATGACCATGTACTTCCCGCTGGTCGTGCACGGGGCCATGCTCATCGAGCCGACGGAGTCGGAGTCCCTGGCCGAGCTCGACCGGTTCTGCGAGGCCCTCCTCGCCCTGGCCGGCGCGGCCCGTGCGGGGGACGTCGAGCGGTTCACGGCGGCGCCGCGGCTGGCGCCCCTGCGCCGCCTGGACGAGACCCTCGCAGCCCGGAAGCCGCGCCTGACCTGGCGGCCCGCCGAGCCGGGTGTGGCGCCGGCGCCGCTCGCAGCGGAATAGCGGCGCCTGCCGCCCCGCCGGGGCCGCCGCGGCTTCGCGGGCGGCTTTACGGCGGGGGGAGGGGGTCGCATAGGCTTGGGGCGTCGCCGGAGGGAGTGGTCCTCCGGGGCGTGTGATTCGGGGTCAGGCGACCGTGGCGCTATCTTCTCCGGGCCCGCGCCCGCAGCGCGGCGCTCCTTTCCCATCCGGTTTCCGGTGCGCGGACTTCCGTGTTCGCCCCGGGCGCCATTTTCCTGTCGCCGGCGCACCCCATATCAGCGCCTGCATGGAGACCCGGTTCCCTTCGGCCGTCTCGTTTCAGCGGAACTGAGGACGTGTCCGAGGCCCCCAGGAAGAAATCGTCGGTCTATCGCGAGGCGGACGCCTTCGCGCGCGCCTTCCTGTCCGGCATCGCCCGGACGGGGCTGACGGTTGGCGGCCTGGTCCTCGTGGTGGCGGGCGTGGTCATCGCCCCCCTTCCGGGCCCCCTTGGCCTGCCCCTCACGGTCATCGGCCTGATGATGGTGTTGCGCGGCTCCTTCCGGGCAAAGCGGGAGTTCGTCCGGCTCCAGAACCGCCACCCGAAGTTCGTCCGCCCCCTGCGCCGGCTGCTCCGGAGGGATCCGGAGATCATCCCCTTCGCCTGGCAGCAGGCGCTGAGGGTCGAGCGCCTGGTCCTGCCGAGGCGCTTCCGGTTCCTGGTCCGGACGCGAAAGAAGATGCGCGGCCGCAGGCGCACGCCGGACTAGGGCGTCTCCGGGCCCGCAGCGCCGTCTCTTGCGAACATGACGGCGCCGGCCACAGGGGCGTCGGGCCGGGGAGGGTCAGTCGACAGGCCGTTGACCTCGTCAGTCGGCATTCGCCGACAGCTCCCCCTTGGGGGAGCAATTGGCGCTGTCATTCCTCCCCC
>JAPOKE010000141.1 GCA_029977805.1 Phenylobacterium parvum
GTCCGGTCCCCGTAGGACGACAGCCAGATGGCGTCAAAGGCGAGGGGACGACCGCGGGCCGCCAGGGCGCGGGTCAGGTCGGCCGCGAACCACAGGCCCCCGGTCAGCAGGCAGACGGCCAGGGCGTCCGGGGAGAGGCGGGATGCGAGCCGGTCGGCGAGATCCCCGACCGCCCGGGCGATCCCGGCCTCGGACAGCAGAAGTTCAGGAACCCGGGCCTCACTCATGCCCGCTGGCGGACGCGGCGTGATCAGGGATGGTGGCGGTAGGCGCCGGGGCCGGTGCGGGCGGGGTCGTGGAAGGCGCCGGGGCCGGCGCGGCGGGAGCCGGTCCGTGGCCCGCTCCGTGCGGGGCGGCGGAGGCGGGCTTCGCCTCGCCGTGGGGCTGGGAGACGAAGGCCAGGCCGGCGCTCGCGACCCCGGGGGGTGGATTGCGGACCAGGACGGAGAAATAGCGGCTTTCGAGCGGCGGCAGGGAGTCCACAGGGCGCGCGACGAGGCGGCCCAGCTCCGCGCCGGCGGCGTCGTAGAGGGTCACCTGCAGGGGCGCGGCGGGGGCGGCCCGGTCGCGCTCGTTGCGGACCTTGCCGGAAATGCCCAGGACAGCCTGGCCGTTCTGGACCGCCGGCGCCAGCCGGACGCCCTCGATCACCAGGCCAACCCCGTTCACGGACATGCCTGCGGCGGCGTAGAGGGCCGCGGTCTTGGGCCAGAGGCGCACCACCTCGTTGCGGAAGAGGGCGAGCAGGAGGGCCAGGACCGCCAGGACCGCGGCGAGCCCCGCCCAGACGAGGGGGGCCGGCGGGCCCTTGCGCTTCGCCGGCCTGCGGCCCGCCGACGGGGGCGGGATGATGGGGTCGACGTTGGGAAACTCGTCCTCGGCCGAGGGCGGCTCCGGCTCGGGGATGACCGGTTCCGGCTCCTCAGCCTCCCGCCGGGCCGCATCCTCGGGGATGCGGGCCTCTTCCCAGGGCTCTGGCTCGCCGTCCTCGGGCAGGGCCGTCCACTTGTAGCGGCAGGAGACACACCTGACCGTCCTGCCGGCGGAGGGAATCTTGTCCGTCTCCACGGCGTAGCGAGCGGCGCATCGGGGGCAGGTCAGGATCATTTTTCAGCGCGCCGGGGCGTCGGATTTCGCCCCGCTGTGGAGCTTAGGAGGGTCATCAGTACACTTTCAAGGTTAACAGATCACAGCCCGAGCGCCGAGCCCAGCGGAGAGGTCCTCACAGGGGGCGGCCCTGTGGTAGGATGCTGAGGTAGACCTTCCGGGACCGCCTTGCCGAACGCCGCGCCAAACCTCCTGCCCGACGCCCCCGCCCTGCGCCTCGCCGGGGCGGCCGCCCCGCGCCGTCCGGGTGTCGATGGGCTGGCGGGCGTGGACCTTGAACTCGCCCGCGGCGACTTCCTGCTGGTCCACGGCGAGGCGGGCGCGGGCAAGAGCCTTCTGATGGGGCTGGCCGGGCTGACGCGGCGGCCCGGGTCCGGCCGGGTGGAGGTGCTGGGCCTCAACCCCTGGCGCCTGAGGCCGGCGGGGCGCGCGCGCCTGCGGCGGCGGCTGGGCCTGATCTTCCAGGACCTCGACCTGGTCGAGGACCTGACCGTCGCCGGCAACGCCGCCCTGCCCATGCAGATCGCCGGCGCAAGGCCCGAGGCCTGCCGCCGGGACGTGGCGGAACTCCTGGACTGGATGGGCCTGGGCGGCAGGGCGGAGGCCCTTCCCCGGGACCTGGACCACGACGAGCGACAGAGGCTGGCCGTGGCGCGGGCCGTCGCCGGCAGGCCGGAGGTCATCCTGGCGGACGAACCCGTGGGCTGGATGGGCCCCGACGCCGCCCGGCGGGTCCTGCGCCTGCTCCTGCAGCTCAACCGCCAGGGCGCCACCCTGGTCGTGGCCAGCCGCAACCCCGACCTCGTCCCGGCGCCGCGACGCCTGGAACTGGCGCGCGGCCGGCCCCTGGCGGAGACGCCGGGCGAGGTCCAGCCATGAACCGCCGGCTGGGACCCCGCCTCGCCACGGTGGTGATCGCCGCGGCCTTCACCGCCCTGGCGGGCCTCGCCGGCCTGGCGGGACAGGCGAGCTTCGACCGGGCCGAGGGCTGGCGCGCCCGGCTGGCCGGCGAGATGACGGTCGCCCTGCGGCCCTCCCCTGCGGCGGACGCCGACGCCGCGCGCGCCGCCGAGGTGCTGGCCGGAACGCCCGGCGTGGCCGAGGCCCGCGCCCTCGACCGCACCAAGGTGGGCGCCCTGCTCGCCCCCTGGACGGCGGGCGCCCGGGGGCCGGACCTCGCGACCCTCCCGCGCCTGATCGCCGTCGACCTCGACCCGCGGCGGCCCGCGCGCCGGCAGGACCTCGACATCGCCCTCAGCGCCGCCGGGATCGACGCCCTGGTCGATGACCACCAGGGCTGGCGACGCTCGGCCCTGGAGCTCCGCGAGCGGACGGCGGCGCCCCTGGTGGGCGTCCTTGTGCTCTGCGCCGCAGGCCTCGCCGCCATCGGGGGATTCGCCGCCGGCCAGGAGACCGGACGGCGGGAGGCGGGGCTCCGGACCCGGCTGCGCCTGGGGGCGACGCCCTTCTCCTGCCTGGTCCCCGTGATCCGGGCGATGGTCGCGGACCTCGCCCTCGCCAGCCTGGCGGGCGGCCTGGTCGCCGCCGGCCTCGCGCGGGCCTCCGGCCTCCTCAGCGAGGTCGCGCCCCTCGCCCAGGCGGGCCTGCTGGCGGCCGTCTCGGCGACGGGCCTGCTCATCGCCGGGACCTGCGCCTTCGCCATCGCCGCCCGCCGGATTGGGGAGCTGGAGTCGTGAGGACCCTGGCCGCCCTCCTGGTGGCGGGCCTGATCTGGATGGCGGGGCTGTTCGCCTTCGCCGACCGGGTCAGCCGCCTGACGCCCGCCCCCCTGCCCCCCGCGGCGGACGGCGTGGTGGTGCTGACCGGGGCCGGCTCGAACGCCCGGCTGGACCGGGGCATGGCGGTGCTGGAGGCGGGACTGGCCCGCCGCCTGCTCGTCTCGGGGGTGAACCGCGAGGCGAGCCGGGAGGACATCCGCCTGGTCAGCAAGGCGGCCCGCCGCCTCTATGACTGCTGCGTCGACCTCGGCTTCACCGCGGCGAACACCCTCGGCAACGCCCGGGAGACCGCCGAGTGGGCCCGGGCCATGCGTTTCCGCAGCCTGGTCATCGTGACCGCCGACTACCACATGCCGCGGGCCATGCTGGAGCTGAAGTCCGCCCTGCCGGACGTGCGCCTCGAGCCCTACGCCGCGGCCACGCCGGTGGTGGATGCGCGGCGCTGGTGGCGGACGCGGGCCGGCGCCCGGTTGATGATCCGCGAATACTCGAAGTACATGACCGTCCTCGGTCGCGAGATGGTCCGCCGCCTCGGACCGGCCGGCGACCCTGCCCGGAAGGACCCGCCTTGATCCTCGTCCGCTCGTTCCTCTTCGCCGCCGTCTTCTATCTCTGGTCGGTCCTGTACGCGATCGCCATGGTCCCGGTCCTGGCTGCGCCGCGCAGCTGGATGCTGGCCGGGATGAGGTTCTGGAGCCAGTCGGTGAACCTGCTGCTGCGGGTGATCTGCGGCATCCGGGTCGAGGTCCGCGGCCGCGAGCATATTCCCGCCGGGGACGCCCTGATCGCCGCCAAGCACCAGACCATGTTCGACGTCTTCGTTCAGTTCGGGGTGCTCAGGGGATCCCTCTTCGTCTTCAAGAAGGAGCTGCTGATCATCCCGATCTTCGGCTGGATCGCCCTGCGGATCGGATCGATCGTCGTGGACCGGGAAGGGCAGTCCGCCGCCCTGAGGGACATGGTCCGCCGCGCCCGGGAGCAGTTCCGGCTGGGCGACCGGCAGCTGGTCATCTTCCCCGAAGGCACCCGCAAGGCGCCCGGCGCGCCGCCCGACTACAAGCCGGGCGTGGCGGCCCTCTACCGGGAGCTCGAGGTCCCGGTCCATCCGGTGGCCACCAACGCGGGCGTCCACTGGCCGGCCCATGGCTTCATCCGCCGTCCGGGGGTGATCGTCTATGAGTACCTTGAGCCCCTCCCGCCCGGCCTGAAGCGCGCCGAGTTCATGCGCCTGCTGCAGGAACGGATCGAGACCGCCTCGGACCGCCTCCTGGCCGAAGGGCTCTAGGGCCGCCAGCCGGCGGCGTCCTGGCCGCAGGGGGCCGGGTCGGCGGATGCGACGCACTGGACGGCGTAGCTGAGCGTGCCGGCCTCACTGCCCTGGGGCGCTCCGACCGGGGTGACGGTGACGTCGATCTGCGTGGCGCTGCTGGCGGTAGCCG
>JAPOKE010000142.1 GCA_029977805.1 Phenylobacterium parvum
CGTTCTCGGGGTGCCTAGTTTTTCAAGATCCCCGACGCCCTCTTCCCTCCTCCCTCCTCCCCCGGCACTTCCCTCCTCCCCCGGCGTCCGAGGCGCGAGGGAAGAGATGGACCGATGGTTCACGAGGGGCGGCGAGGTCGGCGCCCCCGGCCATGACACCCTCGGCCACGCCCGGCGCCTGGGCCAGGACCTGGTCGGCGAAGATCCGGGCGAGGGCGGCGCGGGACTCGGCGAGGGCCGGCGCCCGGCTGCGGGCCAGCACGGCCTGGCGCGCCAGCATCCAGCCGCCGATGACGTCGCCGGACAGGCGCAGGAAGGCGGTGGCGCCGGCCAGGGCGTCCGGGCCGCGGTTCTGCTGCATCCAGTTCGTGGCGGCGGAAAGGGCCGCGACCCCGGTCTCCAGACGGCGTCCGACCCCCTCGAGCCCGGGTTCTCCGGCGAGGGCGGCGGCGTCGGCGGCCATCTCGGCGCACAGGCCCGGCATGAGGGCGCCGTCCATCATGGACAGCTTGCGGCCCGCCAGGTCGACGGCCTGGACGCCGTTGGTGCCCTCGTAGATCGGCGCGATGCGGGCGTCGCGGTAGTGCTGGGCCGCGCCGGTCTCCTCGATGAAGCCCATGCCGCCGTGCACCTGCACGCCCATGGAGGCGACCTCGACGCCGATGTCGGTGGACCAGGCCTTGGCGATGGGGGTGAGCAGTTCCTGCCGGCCGCGGGCCAGGTCACGGGCGGCGGGGTCGGGGGCGAGGCGGGCCTGGTCGGCCAGGACGCCGGTCAGCAGGCAGATGGCCCGGGCGGCCTCCACCTTGGCGCGCATCAGGGCCAGGCTGCGGCGGACGTCCGGATGGCCGAAGATCGACTCCCCGCCGAGGGCGGGCCGGCCCTGGACCCGGTCCTGGGCGTAGGCGAGGGCCTGCTGCAGGGCGCGCTCGGCGATGGCCACGCCCTGGACGCCCACCTGCAGGCGGGCGGCGTTCATCATGACGAACATGTGGGCCAGGCCGTTGTTGGCCTCGCCCACCAGCTCGGCGCGGGCGCCCTCGAACAGCATGACGCAGGTGGGCGAGCCGTGGATGCCCAGCTTGTGCTCGATGGAGGCCGGGCGAAGGGCGTTGGCGGCGCCCAGGCGGCCCTCGTCGTCGATCAGGCGCTTGGGGGCCAGGAAGAGGCTGATGCCCTTCACCCCGGGCGGGGCGTCGGGCAGGCGGGCCAGGACGAGGTGGCAGATGTTGTCGGCGGCGTCATGGTCGCCCCAGGTGATGTAGATCTTCTGGCCGGTGATCCGGTAGCCGCCCTGGCCGTCCGGCTCGGCCCGGGCTGTGACGGCGGCGAGGTCCGTGCCGGCCTGGGGCTCGGTCAGGTTCATGGTGCCGGTCCACTCGCCCGAGACCAGCCGGGGAAGGACCAGGCGCTTCTGGCGCTCGGTGCCGTGCAGGGTCAGGGCCTCGATGGCGCCCTGGGTGAGCATGGGGCAGAGACCGAAGGCCATGTTGGCGGCGTGGACCATCTCGAAGACGGCCAGCTCCAGCACCTTGGGCAGGCCCTGGCCGCCGAACTCCGGGTCGGCCGCGAGCGAATTCCAGCCCTGGGCGGCGAAGGCGCGGTAGGCCTGGGCGAAGCCCGGCGCACCGGTGACCACCCCGTTCTCGAACCGGGCGCCGATCCGGTCGCCGTCCCGGTTGAGGGGGGCGAGCTCGGCCTCGGCGAAGGCGCCGGCGGAATCGAGGACGGCGGAGACCGTGTCGTCGTCGAGGTCCGGGAAGCCTGCGGCCATCAGGTCCGGCAGGCCCGCCGCGGCGAGGGCGAGGTCGAGGCTCTGGAGGGGCGCGCGGAAGGACATGGGGAGGCTCCGGGTCGAAGGCTGCCGGCTTGATGGCGCCGCGCGCGCCGGGAAGGCAACCCCTTTGCGGCCGTTGACCCCGGCCCCGGGGCGGATTAGCCCTGATCCCGCGTCAGGTTCTCCCGAAGGGGAGATGAAAAGGGAACTCGGGTGCAAGGCCCGGGCTGCCCCCGCAACTGTAAGCGGCGAGTCCGCGCGTCACGAGGCCACTGGCCGGGAACCCTCGGGGACCGGGCCGGGAAGGCGACGCGCAACGGACGGTGACCCGCGAGCCAGGAGACCTGCCTGACGCCGTCGTCATCCGACGGGCCGGGGTGCGCCTGGAGGACGGGGTCTCTCCCGACCGACGACAGACTGGACCGGTCCGCGCCCGCGGGCCGGAAACGCCTGTTGCGGCCGCCCCGGCGGTCGCCTGTCGCTCGAAGGAGGGCGCCATGAGTCTTGCCATTCTGGCCGGGGCGACAGCCCTGGCCGTCACGCCGCCCGGAACCGCCGTCGAACCGCTGGTGGTGGTGGCCAACCGCACGCCGGTGGCCGCTGCGGAGAGCGGCCGAAGCGTCACCGTCATCCCGGGGGAAGTGATCCGCGACCGCCAGGCCCTGGTGGTGTCCGACCTGCTGGCGACGACCCCCGGCGTGGGGGTCACCCGCAATGGGGGCCCCGGCGGGGTGACGGCGGTCCGGATCCGGGGCGCCGAGGCCGAGCAGACCCTCTTCGTCATTGACGGCGTGCGCCTGAACGACCCCTCGGTGATCGGCGGGGCCTACGACGCCGCCAACCTCCTGGTGGGCGACATCTCGCGGATCGAGGTCCTGCGCGGCGTCCAGTCAGCCGTCTGGGGCGGGCAGGCCATTGGCGGGGGGGTCAGCCTCGAGACCCGCCTTCCCTCGTCGGGGGCCTTCTCCGCCGAAGGGGCCGCGGAGGCCGGCGGCCTCGGGACCTCCTACCTGCGCGGCGGGATCGGCGGGGGAAGCGGCGCCCTGGCCTGGCGGCTGGCGGCGGACGCCTTCGCCACCGACGGGGTCTCGGCGGCCCGGACCGGGACCGAGCGGGACGGCTACCGCCGGACCGGCGCCAGCGGGCGGCTGACCGCGGATCTCGCCCCGGACGTCCGGCTGGACCTGCGGGCGGTCTGGTCCGACGCCCGCAACGCCTTCGACGGGTTTCCCGCCCCCGCCTACGTCTTCGCCGACACCCGCGAGCGCGGCCGCACGCGCGAGGCCCTCGGCTATGCCGGCGTGACCTTCCCCGTCGCCGGCGGGCGGGTGAGGAACCGGCTGGGACTGGCCCTCACCGACACCCGGCGGCGGACCTACGATCCCGACCAGGCGGTGACAGAGCTGACCTTCCGGGCCGAGGGGCGGGTGAGCCGGCTGGAGTACCAGGGCGAGGCGCAGCTGACCCCGGACTGGCGCCTGACCTTCGGCGCAGAGGGCGAGCGCAGCCGCATGCGGATCGCCTCGCCCTCGCCCTGGGACCCGCAGCCGCAGCCCCTGGCCCGCTCGACCGGGGTGGACTCGGCCTGGGTCCAGGCCCTGGGCAGCCCCGTCCGCGACCTGAACCTGACCCTGGCCGCCCGCCTCGACCGGCATGACGCCTTCGGGATCCACGGCTCGGGCCAGGCGGCGCTGGCCTGGCGGCCGGGCGGCGGGACGACCGTGGTGCGGGCCAGCCTGGGACAGGGCTTCCGGGCGCCCAGCCTCTACCAGCTCTACAGCGAGTACGGGAACGCCGCCCTGCAGCCGGAGACGGCCCTCGCCTGGGACCTCGGCGTCGAGCGCCAGGCCGGCGACATCCGCCTGTCCCTCACCCTCTTCGGGCGGCGGACGGAGGACCAGGTCAACTTCGCCGTCTGCACTGGCGGCGGGGACCCGAACTGCACGGGCGGCCGCTTCGGCTACTACGACAACCTCGACCGGACGACGGCGACCGGCCTGGAGGCGGCGGCCTCCGGCCGGCTGGCGGGCTTCGACGTCGACGCCAGCTACACCCGCACCCGCGCCCGGCTGGAGGGTCAGGACGGCGCCCCCGACCGGGACCTGACGCGGCGACCGAAGGACATGGCGGCCCTCGACGTCAGCCGCACCCTGCCGGGCGGGGCCCGGCTGGGCCTGTCGCTTAGCCATGCCGGCGAGAGCCTCAGCGACCTCTGGGGCGGCCCGCCGCTGAAGGCCCGCCTGACCGCCGGCCTGAGGGCGGAAGCACCCCTCGGCGACCGGGTCTCCGTGTACGGACGGATCGACGACCTCACCGACGAGGCGCCGGAGAGCGTCCGCGGCTATGGTTCACCGGGGCGGACGGCCCATGTCGG
>JAPOKE010000143.1 GCA_029977805.1 Phenylobacterium parvum
TCCCAATGGGCGGCGGCGTTCAGGAAGTCGCGAACCTCCGCCGCCCGGTCCGGCGACCTGAGCTTGAGCAGCAACAGGCCGGTCTTGTCCCCGCCGGTCATGAGGCCGAGCCGGATCAGGGTGTCGCGGGATACGAAGACGCTGGGAAGCTCGATGTTGGCGTAACCCGATACAACGCCCGCCACCTGAAGGGTCTGCCCCCTCACGATCACGGAGTCGCCGACCTTGGCTCCCAGCTTCTCGAGGGAAGAGGCGTCGACGACCACGGTCAGGGGGGCCTGCAGGGCCCGTCTGGCGCGATCCGGGAAGTCGACCGGCAAGGTCACGGAGCCCGGGGCCGGATCAACCATGGCCACCCGCGCGAAGGTCCGGACCTGCTTCTCCCCGGGGCCGGGGATGTTGGTCCAGTCCGCCACCTTGAACTCCCAGGTGTCGACGGCCTCGACCTCGGGATGGAGGTACATGAGGGGACGGATGCGGCTTGGGACCTCGGCTTCCGTGGTGCCCATGAGGGTATGCGCCTTGGGGGGCAGGATGATGATCTCGGCGGGCGACCGGTCGATGGTGGCCGTGAAGGCCCGCAGGACGCCTGTCATCAGTCCGACCTGCGCCAGGATCAGGACCCCCGAAAAGGCAAGCGCCAGCACGGCGGCCAGGTAGCGTCGCCATTCATGGATCAGCGTGGCCAGTGCCAGAGACATAAGCGCTCCGCGGGGACTTCCCCGTCCGGCACCTTCACACCCACTGCGTTAATCGAAGGTAAGGCTGCCGCACTCCCGGGTTTGCGCAGGGGGTGGCCCCCGCCGGCCCGTCTCGCTAGAACGCGCCTCTGGCGCCCGTCCCGGGCGTAAACGGATGCTCAGATGACCCTCAAGCTCGCCGGCGCCCTGGTCGCCGCCGCCCTCTGCCTCCCGGCCGTCGCCCGCGCCGACGAGGGGATGTGGACCTTCGACGCCTTCCCCGCCGCCCGTGTCGAGCAGTCGCTCGGCGTGAAGATCGACCAGAAGTGGCTCGACCGGGTCCAGGCCGCCTCGGTGCGCCTCACCAGCGGTTGCTCGGCTTCGGTGGTCTCCCCCGACGGCCTTGTCCTGACCAACCAGCACTGCGTCGTCGACTGCGCCCAGAACCTGTCCTCCGGCTCGGCCGACTACGTGAAGGACAGCTTCCTCGCCCGCACCCGCGCCGAGGAGCGCACCTGCCCGGGCGTCCAGGCGGAGATCCTGCTGTCGATCACCGACGTCTCAGGCGAGGTGAACAAGGCCACCCAGGGCCTGACCGGAGCCGACTTCATCAAGGCGCGGAACGCCGCCTACGCCCGGCTCGAGACCGGAGCCTGCGGGACCGACCCGGCCGTCCGGTGCCAGGTCATCAGCTTCTACCGGGGCGGCCAGCACAAGCTCTACCGCTACCGGAAGTATTCCGACGTCCGCCTTGTTTTTGCTCCGGAACTCAGCGCCGCCTTCTTCGGCGGGGACCCGGACAACTTCAACTTCCCGCGCTACGCCCTCGATGTCGGATTCCTGCGGCTCTACGAGGGCGGCAAGCCGGTCCGCACGCCCCGGCACCTCGCCTGGAAGGCCCGGGCGCCCCTGCCGGGCGAGGCGACCTTCGTCGCCGGGAACCCCGGCTCCACCGACCGCCTCCTCACCGTCTCCCAGCTTGAGACCCAGCGCGACCTGACCATCCCGGTCGGCCAGCTCCAGCGTTCGGAGCTGCGGGGCCGGCTCATCGAGTTCTCGCGCCGCGACGCCGAGAGCCGCCGGATCGCCACCGACGCCCTGTTCGGCCTCGAGAATGGCTACAAGGTCTTCTTCGGCCGGCAGTTCGCCCTCAACACCCCCTCGCTGATGGACGCCAAGCGCGCCGACGAGGCGGACCTGCGCGCCCGCGTCGCCGCCGACCCGGCCCTGGCCGCCCGCATCGGCGACCCCTGGTCCGAGATCGCCGCCATCCAGAAGGTCTACGCCGACCAGTTCCTGCGCTTCCGCCAGCTGGAGTCCAATTCCGGCGGGAACTCCGACCTGTTCAACTTCGCCCAGATCCTGGTCCGCGGCGCCCGCGAGCGCACCCTGCCGAGCGCCGAGCGCCTGCCGGAGTTCGCCGACGCCCGCCTGCCCCTGCTGACCAAGCAGCTCCTGGACGCGACCCCGGTCGATGCGCCCCTCGAGCAGCTCGAGCTGGAGTTCTGGCTCCTCAAGACCCGCGAGTACCTCACCGCCGACGACCCGGTGACCCGGCTGCTCCTGGGCCGCGAGAGCCCCGAGGCCCTGTCCGCGGCCCTGGTGTCGGGCTCGAAGCTGGGCGACCCCGCGGTCCGCAAGGCCCTCTGGGAGGGCGGCCAGGCCGCCATCGACGCCTCCGACGACCCGATGATCCGCTACGCCCTGAAGATCGACGCCGAGGCCCGCGCCGCCCGCAAGGCCTGGGAGACCCAGGTCTCGGCGCCGACCGAGGCCGCCGCCGCCCGGATCGCCAGCGCCCGCTTCGCGGTCTACGGCGACAAGGTCTATCCTGACGCCACCTTCTCCCTGCGCCTGTCCTACGGAAAGGTCGCCGGCTGGACCTGGCGCGGGACCGAGGTGCCCCCGACCACCCGTATGGCCGGCCTCTACGAGCGCGCCACCGGCGCCGAGCCGTTCAAGGTCGCCGACCGCTGGCTCGCCGCCCGCGGCAAGATGAACCTCGACACCGTCTTCAACTTCGTCACCACCAACGACATCATCGGCGGCAATTCCGGCTCGCCGGTGATCAGCGCCAACGGCGAGGTCCTGGGCGCCGCCTTCGACGGGAACATCCATTCCCTCGGCGGCAACTACGGCTATGACGGGACCCTGAACCGGACCGTCGTGGTCTCCACGGCCGGCGCCACCGAGGCCCTGCGCCACGTCTACGGCGCCGACGCCCTGGTCCGGGAGCTGGGGGTCCGCTAGGGCCCGCCGACACAACAAGAAGGGGGAAACCGATGACCGACCTGTTCGCGCCCATGAGCTTCATCCGCGGCCCGGCGATGAAGAACCGGCTGATGCTGGCGCCGCTCACCAACCTGCAGAGCCATCCCGACGGGTCGCTCTCCTACGATGAGCACCGCTGGCTCACCCTTCGCGCCCAGGGTGGCTTCGGCCTCACCATGACCGCCGCCGCCCACGTGCAGCGGATCGGCCAGGGCTTCCCCGGCCAGGTCGGGATCTTCTCCGACAGCCACGTCCCGGGCCTGGCCCGCCTGGCCGAGGACATCCGCAAGGCCGGCAGCCTCGGCGTCGTCCAGCTGCACCACGCTGGCATGCGATCGCCCGCCGCCCTGATCGGCGAGGCCCCGGTCTGTCCCTCCGAGGACGCCGAGACGGGCTCCCGCGCCCTGACCCTCGACGAGGTCCGTCGCCTCCGGGACGACTTCGTCGCCGCCGCCGTCCGGGCCGACAAGGCCGGCTTCGACGGGGTCGAGATCCACGGCGCCCACGGCTACGTGCTCTGCCAGTTCCTCAGCGCCGAGATCAACCGCCGCACCGACGAGTACGGCGGCTCGCCGGAGAACCGGGCGCGCCTCATCCTCGAGATCCTCGACGGCGTCCGGGCCTCCTGCCGCGCCGACTTCAACCTCGGCCTGCGCCTGTCGCCCGAGCGGTTCGGCCTCAGCCTGATGGAGATCCGCGACCTCGCCGGCCGCATCCTCTCCGAGGCGAAGATCGACTATCTCGACATGTCCCTCTGGGATTCCTTCAAGGAGCCGGTGGAGGAGGCCCACCGCGGCCGCACCCTCATGTCCTGGTTCACCGACCTGCCGCGCGGCGACCCGCCTGGGCGTGGCCGGCAAGATCATGAGCGCCGCCGACGCCCGGGCCATGCTGGACGCCGGCGCCGACTTCGTCCTGCTCGGCCGCGCCGCCATCCTGCACCACGACTGGCCGGAGAAGGCCCGGGCCAACCCCGACTTCCGCCCCGCCAGCCTCCCCGTCACCCGCGCCCACCTCGAGGCCGAGGGCCTGGGCCCGGCCTTCGTGAACTACATGGCCACCTGGGCCGGCTTCGTCGAAGGCTAGCAACGCCTGAATGGCTCCCCCAAGGGGGAGCTGTCAGCGTAGCTG
>JAPOKE010000144.1 GCA_029977805.1 Phenylobacterium parvum
CCTGCGGCATCCCCCTGATCTCGGCGATCGGGCATGAGACCGACACGACTCTGATCGATTTCGCCGCCGATCAGCGCGCCCCGACCCCGACCGCCGCCGCCGAGATGGCCACCCCGGTCCTGTCGGAACTCCGGGGCGCCCTGGCCGATCTCTCCGGTCGCCTGCACCGCGCCGGGGGCCGGATCGTCTCCGACCGCCAGGTCAGGCTCGGCGCCCTCGGGCGCACCCTCGCCCGCGCACCGGACCTCGTGGAACTGGCGGAGCAGAGGCTTGGCCTTGCCGGGAACCGCCTCGCCGCCGGGCTGACCCGGAATGTTGGCGCCCACGAGACCCGCCTCGCCCGGGTGACCGGACGGCTCCAGCCCGGCCTCCTGTCCCGCCCCCGGGAGGCCCGTTCCACGGCCTTGTCCGGCCTCGCCCTGCGGATGCGGCCTGCCCTCGACCGCTCCATGTCGCGCTCCGGCGAGCGACTGGCCGCCCTGGCGGCGCGGCTGAAATCGGCCGACCCCGGGGCGCCCCTGGCCCGCGGCTTCGCCCGGGTCCACCGGGGCGACGGATCCCTGGTCCGCGAGGGCGCCGGACTGAAGGCCGGGGAACCCGTGCGCCTCGTCTTCGCCGACATGGAGCGCGGGGCGGTGATCGAGCCGCCGGCGTCCGCGCCGCGACAGGGCGACCTCTTCTGAGCCGGCGCCTTTTCGCCCTCCCCGCGGATCGCTAGACTGGCCCCATGAACGCGCCCGACAAGACCGCCGGCCCGGACCTCGCCCTGATCAACTATGGCGACGGCGACTTCACCGTCGTGCGTCCCGGCCGCTACGTGCTCTGCGCCGTGTCCGGCGTGCGGATCCCCCTCGAGGCGCTGCGGTACTGGAGCGCCGTCCAGCAGGAAGCCTATGCCGGCCCGGCGGAAGCCCTGGCCCGCTGGCGCGGGCTGAACCCCTGACCCGCGGGGCCGACCGACGCGCCGTCCTGGGCGGACTGGTCCTCGCCGGGGCCGGTTTCACAGCCTGGCCTGCGGTGGCCGCCGCCCTTCCCCTCCGCCTCTCAGGACAGGCCCGCCAGGGCGCGACCCTGATCGGCAGGACAGGTCCCGGCGCGCGCATCGCCGTCGATGGCCAGGCCGTCGGGGAGGCGTCGGCCTCGGGCCTCTTCGTGGTCGGCCTGGACCGAGACTGCGGCCCACAGGTGCGCATCTCGGCCAGTGACGCCGGCGGCCAGGCCGCGTCGACCACCCTCGCCGTCGCCCCCGGGGGCTTCGACATCCAGCGCATCGACGGCCTGCCGCCGCAGCAGGTCCGGCCCCAGGGCGAGGCCCTGCTGGCGCGGATCGCCGCCGAGGCCGAGCGAAAGGCCCGGGGATGGGCGAGCCGGGCGCCCACCGAGGACTTCGCCGGAGGTTTCACGCCGCCCCTCTCGAAGTACCGGGTGTCCGGCCGGTTCGGCGGCCAGCGCATCCTGAACGGCGAACCCATGACCCCCCACTACGGGGCGGACCTGGCGGCCCCCGAGGGAACGCCCATCCTGGCCCCGGCGCCAGGACGGGTCTGCTTCGCCGAGACGGGCCTGCACTACGAGGGCGGCCTGACCATGATCGACCACGGCCAGGGCCTCGTCACCGCCTACCTCCACCAGTCCAGGGTCGGGGTGCGCGTAGGCCAGGCGGTGGCCCGGGGGCAGGTCATCGGCGCGGTCGGCAAGGAGGGCCGGGCGACCGGCCCCCACCTCTGCTGGCGGATGAAATGGCGCGACCGCCGGCTCGACCCCATGCTCCTGCTGGGCGTGCGCGCGCCCGCCTGAAGACCCCGACCCGGAGGCTCAGGACCTGTCCCGGCGGTAGACCTCGTTGGGCCAGCGCTTGTGGACCCAGAACCACTCTTCCGGCCGGTCCCGGATCCGCGCCTCCATGAAGGCGTTCACCCGGCGGACCCCGGCCGCGATGTCCGCATTGCGGTCGCCGGTGTCCTCCAGGCGGATGTCCTCGTGCACCACCACCCGGAAGCGCGCCTTGTGCACCCGCTGGACCGACATGGGCACCAGGGGGATGCCGAAGCGCAGGGCGAAGCTCGAGGGCCCGGGGGCGGTGTGGCAGTCGACGCCGAACAGGGGCGCCAGGACGCCGCCGTTGAACTTCTGGTCGTTCATCAGGGCCACGCACTCGCCCCGCCCGAGGGCGCGGATGAGTTCCCGGGCGCCATCCCCGCCCTTGGGCGCGAAGAGGCGCACGCCATAGCGGAACCGGCTCCTTCGGATCCGGGCGTCGACATGCGGATTGTTCGTGGCGCGATAGGTGATCTGGCAGGTGACGCCCGCGTGGATGATCACGGCGGGCATGATTTCCATCGACGAAAAGTGTCCCGAAATGAACACGACGCTCTCGTGGTTCCGGGCGATGGCCTCCAGCCGGGCGCCGTTCACGACCTCCACACGGGAAGGATCGGCGATGATCTTGTCGAGGATCGGGAATTCCGCCGCCCACCGCCCCAGGGCCTTCCACTGGGCCTTGAGCAGCCGGTCCGTCTCCTCCCGGGAAAGGTCGGGGAAGGCGATCCGCACATTGGTCGCCGCGACCCTGTGGGTGGAGGTCAGGGGGCCCAGGACGCCAACGACCGCGGCCCCGAAGTCGGACACCGCGTCGATCGGGAAGAGACGCGCCAGGAAGGTCACCACATCGAAGGCGAAGGCCTCGAGGCGCCAGGCCAGGTCCTGGAGAAGGGAGGGTCGGGCTGAATCCGTCACGCCTGACCCTACTCCGCTGGCGGCGCCGGCGGCAATCCGGCCTCTGGCGCGGACCTTGCGGCGTCGAGCCCCGGATTCCCGATCTGGGACACCCTCAGGGGCGTCCACGACCGGGACAGCGAGCGAAGGCCAGAAGATGACCACCAACGCCAGGGCCCCGGACGCCGTCATCGACGCCCACATCGGCCAGAGGATCCGGCGGCGTCGCCGACTGCTCGGGCTGACCCAGCACCAGCTGGCCATCGCCTGCGGCGTGCGGTTCCAGCAGATCCAGAAGTACGAGAGCGGCGCCAACAGGATCACCGCCTCCCGCCTCTGGAAGATCGCCCAGGCCCTCGAGGTCCCGCTCATGGATTTCTTCGAGGGCCTTCAGGACGGCGGGGAGAGCGTGATTTCCGCCAGGGGCGCCTTACCTTGAGCGCTGGCGGGCGATAAGACGCCGCATGATCTCACCTGAGCGCATCGAGGAGCTTGAACGGCTCCTCCTCGACCTGAACCGCGTTTCGGCCGACGTCATCCTGCCCCTCTTCCGGTCGGACCACGGCCTCGAGGACAAGGGCGGGGAGGCGGGCTTCGACCCGGTCACCATGGCCGACCGGGGCGCCGAGGCCGCCATCCGTCAGCGCCTCGCCGAGGTCGTGCCCGAGCATGGGGTGATCGGCGAGGAGTATGGCCCGGACCGGCCCGAGCAGGAGTTCGTCTGGGTGCTCGACCCCGTCGACGGCACCCGGGCCTTCATCGCCGGACTGCCCGTCTGGACCACCCTGATCAGCCTGCGCTGGCGGGGCGAACCGGTCCTGTCGTCCATCGGCCAGCCCTACCTGGGCGAGGTCTTCATCGGTTCGCCGGCGGGCTCCCGGCTGGTCCGCGGGGACCAGAGCCGCCCCCTGCGCGTGCGGCCCTGCTTCGGCCTGTCCGAGGCGACCATCGCCTCCACCGATCCCGCCGCCTATTTCGAGGCCGACGAGCGCGCCGCCTGGGAGCGCGTGCGCGGCGCCGCGCGCCTGGCTCGCCTGGGCTGCGACGCCTACGCCTACGCCATGGTCGCGGCGGGGACGATCGACCTCGTCGTGGAGTCCCGGGCCTGCAAGTGCTGGGACATCGAGGCGGCGGCGCCCCTCCTGGCGGGGGCCGGCGGACTGGTCACCGACTGGGCGGGCCGGCCGATCGGCCCGAACGGCGGCCAGATCGCCATCGCCGGCGACCGCGCCTGCCTCGACGAGGCCCTTCCGCTCCTGAAGCCGGCCGCCGACTAGGACCGGACGAAGCCCGCAGGAAACCCAAGGGTGAGCTCCCGGCGAAGCCATGTGAGGGAGCTATCCCCGCCTCAGGAGACCCCCTCCGTCG
>JAPOKE010000145.1 GCA_029977805.1 Phenylobacterium parvum
TGGTCTGTCGGGACATGGCCCGGACGGTGGCCTTCTACCGCGACGTGCTGGGCATGCCCTTGGTCAAGACCATCGAGCTGCCCATGAAATCGGGCCAGCACTTCTTCTTCGACATCGGCAACGGCGACTCCCTCGCCTTCTTCTGGTTCCCCGATGCGCCGCAGCAGGCGCCCGGGGTGTCCTCGCCCCGCACCCTGCCGCACGAGGGCGGGCTGGTGACCGCGCACGGCTCGATGAACCACCTGGCCTTCAACGTCCCGGCCGAGAAGTTCGACGCCTACGTGGAGCGTCTGAAGGCCAAGGGCATCGAGGTGTCGCCCGTCTTCAACCACGACAACTCGGCCTTCCAGGTCAGCGCCGAGGTGACGGACGAGGTCTTCGTGCGCTCGGTCTACTTCTTCGATCCCGACGGGGTCTGCCTGGAGTTCGCCGCCTGGACCCGGCCGATGGGGCCCGCGGACGTCGAGCACGAGGCGGCGACGGCGGATGGCGGCCGCAGCCAGGGCCTCGTCCTCGATCCCGCCGGCGCGCCGATCCAGACCGCGCGGAAGGGAGGCTGAGGCCATGCCTGTCCTGCGCCAGGTCCCCCGGGCCGAAGTCGGCTCGGATTTGATCCACCGCTATTACGACCTGCTGTTCGGGGAGGGGCGGGACCCGGTCGCCGAACCCGGCACCGCCACCGGGACGCCCGGGGACTGGTGGACGGTCTTCGCCCTCGCCCCCGACATCTTCCGCCATGCGGTGGAGGGTTTCGCCGTCTACCGGCATCCGGACCGGAAGATCGATCCGGTCCTGCGCGAACTGGGCCAGACGCGCGCCGGCTGGGCGCATGGCAGCCAGTTTGTCTTTTCCCAGCACTGCAAGTCGCTCCGGGGCCTGGGGGTCCCGGAGGCGAAGATCGCGGCGATCCCCGCCTGGACGGTCTCGGACGCCTTCGATTCCCGGGAGCGGGCGGTGCTGGCCTATGCCGACTGCCTGACGACCGGCTCGGGCCGCACGCCGCCGGAGGTGTTCGAGGCCCTGCGCGCCTTCTGGGGCGACGAGGAGATCCTCGAGTTCACCTACATCACGGCCCTCTATGGCATGCACGCCATCATGACCCGGGCCCTGAGGCTGGAATTCGACGACCGGGACGACCCCATCTCCGAGGTCGCCGCGCCCGAGGGCTTCTCGGCCGCGGATTTCCTGAGCGCCCGGCCCGGGAAGCGCTGAACGCCGGTCCGGCGCATTGCCCCGCACGGCGACGTTCCCTACACTGGCGCCAAGGCCGCTCTAGCCGGCCAGGCCACAGTTGGCGCCATCCGGAGGAAGCATGTCCAAGCCCGC
Organism: Phenylobacterium parvum; assembly: GCA_029977805.1. Taxonomy (GTDB): domain Bacteria; phylum Pseudomonadota; class Alphaproteobacteria; order Caulobacterales; family Caulobacteraceae; genus Phenylobacterium; species Phenylobacterium parvum_A. The sequence continues at coordinate 1,327 of JAPOKE010000145.1, forward strand.
ACTCATCGCGCTCGTCCTCGCCCTTGGCGCCGCACCGGCCCTGGCGGCGCCGCCCTTCAAGGCGCCGCGCAACGTCTATGGCCAGCCGGACCTGTCCGGGAACTGGTCCAACGCCTCCCTGACCCCCGAGACCCGGTCCCCGGCCCTCGGGACCCGCGCCACCTACACCGAGGAAGAAGTGCGGAAGCTGGAATCCCAGGCGGTCAGCGAGGTCGAGCAGGGCAACCAGAGCATCGATCCCACCCTCGGGGCGCCGAAGCAGGGCGGCGAGATCAAGGCGGGCATTCGCCCCGAATACGCCGCCGCCGGCGGGGCCGTGGGCGGGTACGACCGCGGCTGGCTGGATCCGGGCTCCACCGTCATGCGGGTGCGCGGCGAACCGCGGACCTCCTTCCTGACCACGCCGGACGGACAGCCGCCCAAGCGCAAGGCGGGGGCGCCGGCGCCCGAGCGCTTCAACCCCGCCATGTTCCAGCGGTCGGCGGACAATCCTGAGACCCGCGCCCTCGGCGAGCGCTGCCTCCTGTCCTTCGGCCGGAACTCCGGCCCGCCCATGTTCCCGAACGGCTTCTACAACAACAACTACAAGATCGTTCAGGGGCCGGACACGGTCGCCATCCTGGTGGAGATGGTGCACGACGTGCGCCTGGTCCGACTGAACGGGACCCACCGGACCGATGGGGTCCGGCCGTGGATGGGGGATTCCATCGGCCGCTGGGAGGGCGACACCCTCGTGGTCGAGACCACCAACATCCCGGCGCGCCAGGCCTATCGCGGCTCCTGGGAGAACCTGAAGGTCACCGAGCGCTTCACTCGCGTGGCCAAGGACCGCATCCACTACGGCTTCCAGGTCGAGGACCCGACCCTCTGGGACGCCCCCTGGGGCGGCGAGTACGAGTTCTCGGCCCTGAACGGCGAGATCTACGAATACGCCTGCCACGAGGGCAACTACGCCCTGCCGGGCATCCTGGCCGGCGCCCGGGCGGAAGAGGCCGAGGCTGCCGCCAAGGCCGCCGAGGCCGCGAAGGCTGCGGATGCAGCAAAGGCGGGCGCCAAGCCGGCCAAGGGCTCCTGAACCGGCGGGGCTTCCGGCCCCCCGGGGATGTCGATACCCTGAAGCAACAGGCCCGCTGCGGGCCCGAGGAGAGACGCAAGATGGCGAACGAAAAGGCGGTCGTGGCGGGCAAGGCCCCCATTCCGGTCGAGGTCGAGGCCGGCAAGGCCTATTTCTGGTGCACCTGCGGGCTCTCCAAGAACCAGCCCTTCTGCGACGGCGCCCACCTGCGCGAGGGCACGGACTTCCTGCCCCAGAAGTGGGAGGCCCCGGAAAGCCGGACCGTCTATTTCTGCGCCTGCAAGCAGACCTCCGGCGCCCCGCTCTGCGACGGGACCCACAACAAGCTCTAGCCTGGCGACGACGACCCGCCGGGTAGGGGGCCCGTCCAGGTTCCCGCCCGCTGGGTCCCCCTTGAATGCAGAGGTTCCCCATGCGCGCCCTCCTTTTCGCCGCCAGCCTCGCGCTTGCCGGACTTCCCGCCGCCGCCCTCGCCGCGGACAAGCCGCCGCCGCCGTCCTCGGTCCTCTTCTGGTCCCAGGCCCAGAAGGAGAGCGGGTTCCCGAAGATGGAGGCCCACTTCCCGGTCAGCACCGCCCCGCGCGGCGATCGCGTCCACGCCCTGCTGCCGGGCGCCCCCCTCACGGCGCCATCGGGCCTCGCCGCCTTCATGGCCGAGGAGAAGACCGCCGGCATCCTCGTCCTGCAGGACGGCAAGGTGCGGCTTGAACGCTATGGCCTTGGCTACGGCCCGGATGGCCGCTGGACCTCGTTCTCTGTCGCCAAGTCGGTGACCTCCACCCTGGTCGGGGCGGCCCTCAAGGACGGCTACATCAAGAGCCTGGATGACAAGGTCACACGCTACATCCCGGGCCTGCGCGGCAGCGCCTACGACCAGGTCAGCGTTCGCCAGCTCCTGACCATGACCTCCGGGGTCAGGTGGAACGAAGACTACACCGACCCGAAGAGCGACGTGGCCCAGCTGTTCACCGTGCCCGCCGACCCGGGGCTCGATTCCACCGTGAGCTACATGCGCAAGCTGCCCCGCGAGGCCGCGCCGGGCGCCAAGTGGGTCTACAAGACCGGCGAGACCAACCTGATCGGCGTCCTGGTGACCTCGGCCACGGGCAAGTCCCTCTCGGCCTACCTGTCCGAGAAGATCTGGAAGCCCTACGGCATGGAGCAGGACGCCCTCTGGATGATCGACGAGCGGGGCCAGGAGGCCGGCGGCTGCTGCCTGTCCATGACCCTGCGCGACTATGGCCGGGTGGGCGAGTTCCTGCGGACGGGCGGCGAGGGCTCGGCCGGCGCGGTTCTGCCGAAGGGGTGGATCGCCGACGCGACCCGCGAGCACGCCGCCACGGGCGACCGCTTTGGCTACGGCTACCAGTGGTGGACTGAGCCGAACGGCGTCTTCAACGGCCTGGGCATCTTCGGCCAGCGCCTGCACGTCGACCCGGCCCGCAAGCTCGTGGTGGTGGTCTCCAGCGCCTGGCCCGAGGCCACCAACCCGGCGCGCTCGGCCCGCCAGGACGCCCTGATCGCCGCCATCGCCGCCCAGCTCGACGCCGAGGCGAAGCCTTGACGGTCCTTCGACGCGATTGACCCCCTCACCGGGCTTCGCCCGGAGCTCCCCCTTGGGGGAGCA
>JAPOKE010000146.1 GCA_029977805.1 Phenylobacterium parvum
CTGTAGGAGGCGCACGATGGCCGACCCCTTGGCGAGGCTTTCGGGCAGGCCCGCCTGCTCTGCGGCCTCGCCAGCGCGGATGGCGGCGATGCGGGCGGAGTCGCGACGGTTCATCTGGCCGGCGCCGATGCCCGCGGTCTGGCCGTCCCGGGCGAAGACGATGGCGTTCGACTTGACGTGCTTGGCCACGGTGAAGGCGAACAGCATGTCCTCCACCTCCTGCGGGGTGGGCTGCCGCCTGGTGACGATCCTCAGGTCCGCCGCCGTCAGGCGCGAGGCGTCGCGGCTCTGTACGAGGAAGCCCCCCGCCACCTGCTTGAAGACCTCGCCCGGCGCCAGGGGGTCGGGCATGCCGCCGGTGAGCAGCAGGCGCAGGTCCTTTTTCTTGGCGAACAGGGCGATGGCGTCCTCGTCGGCCTCGGGGGCGACGACGACCTCGGTGAAGATCTTGATGATCTCCTTCGCCGCGGCCGCGTCCAGGCGGCGGTTGACCGCCACGATGCCGCCGAAGGCCGAGACGGGGTCGCACTGCAGGGCCCGGGCGTAGGCGGTCTTCAGGTCCGCCCCCAGGGCCACGCCGCAGGGGTTGGCGTGCTTGATGATGGCCACGGCCGCGGACTTGGCCGGATCGAACTCGGCGACCAACTCGATCGCCGCGTCGGTGTCGGCGATGTTGTTGTAGCTGAGGGCCTTGCCCTGCATCTGGCGGGCGGTGGCGACTCCGGTGCGGGGCGACTCCTCGACGTAGAAGGCCGCCGCCTGGTGCGGGTTCTCGCCATAGCGCATGGTCTGGGCCAGCTTGCCGGAGAAGGTCCGCCGCCTCGGCGCCGTCTCGCCCAGCTCCCGGGCGAACCAGGTGGAGATGGCCGCGTCGTAGGCCGCCGTGCGGGCATAGGCCCGGGCCGCCAGGGTCTTGCGCAGGGCCAGTGAGGTGGTCCCCTCCGCCGCCAGCTCGGCCAGCACTTCCTGGAGGTCCTCCAGCTCGGTGCAGACAGCCACGTAGCCGTGGTTCTTGGCCGCCGAGCGGATCATGGCCGGGCCGCCGATGTCGATGTTCTCGATGGCGCTGGCGAAGTCGCCCCCGGCCGCCACGGTCTTCTCGAAGGGGTAGAGGTTCACGTAGACGAGGTCGATGCCGCCGATGCCGTGCTCGGCCATGGCGGCGGCGTGGGCCGGGGCGTCGCGCACCCCCAGCAGGCCCCCATGCACCACGGGGTGCAGGGTCTTGACCCGGCCGTCCATCATCTCGGGAAAGCCGGTCAGGTCCGAGACGTCCTTCACCGGAAGGCCGGCGGCGGCGATGGCCGCGCGGGTGCCCCCCGTCGAGACCAGCTCCACGCCCCGGTCCGCCAGGGCGCGCGCCGCCTCCACCAGTCCGGTCTTGTCCGAGACCGAGATCAGGGCGCGGCGCAGCGGGACGCGGTCGGGGGCGGGGGGAAAGTCAGGGGCGGCAGGCATGGCGCTCTCCGTGGCGGTGCGGAACCGGCGGTTCGGACGGTCGGCCCAGGCGAGCGGCGCATTGGCGTCCGTGCGCTCCCCGGTGGTGGCCCACCTGTGTCGCCAGTTACGCAGGACGAGGACCTTCTAGCGCCTCCGGCGATTCCCGGAAACCGCCGACGGGGAGGTCAGCCCCTCAGGGCGGCGATGTTGGCGGCGTAGGCCTCGGGCCCGCCGCGGAAGACCGCCGTGCCGGCGACCAGGGCGGTGGCGCCGGCGTCGACGCACAGGCGCGCGGTCTCCGGCGTCACCCCGCCGTCCACCTCCAGCACGATGTCCCTGCCGCTGGCGTCGATCATCCGGCGCAGGGCCTCGATCTTGGCCAGCTGGGAGTGCATGAAGGTCTGCCCGCCGAAGCCGGGATTGATCGACATGACGAGGATCAGGTCCACCTCGTCCATCATCCACTCGATCACCGAGGGCGAGGTGGAGGGGTTGAAGACCACGCCGGCCCGGGCCCCGAGCTGGCGGATGCGCTTCAGGGTCCGGTTCAGGTGCGGGCCGCTCTCGGGATGCACGGAGACGATGTCCGCCCCGGCCTCGACGAAGGCCTCCAGGTAGGGATCCACCGGCGCGATCATCAGGTGGACGTCCATGGGGACCGTCGCGTGCGGCTTCAGCGCCTTCACGATGTCCGGCCCGAGGGTGATGTTCGGCACGAAGTGGCCGTCCATGACGTCGACGTGCAGCCAGTCGGCGCCGGCGGCCTGGACGGCGCGGACTTCCTCGCCCAGCCGGGCGAAGTCGGCCGCGAGAAGGGAAGGGGCGATGATCGGGCGCGGGCTCATGTCCCGGACTTAGCCGCCCCCGCCGCCTGCGCCAAGTCCCGGCGGGCGCGTCGGTTGGGCCGGCGGGCGAAGCGGGCGATGAAGAAGCCGTCCGTCCCGCCCGGCCGGTGCGTCGGCAGTATGCGCAGGGTCCCGTCCGGCCGGCGGCTCTCGGGCGGCGCTCCGCCCTCGCCCGGGGCGATGGGGTCGAGCGCGAAGTCCGCGCTGCGCTTCAGGAAGGCGGCGACCTGGCCCTCGCCCTCCTCGGTCTCCAGGGAGCAGACGCAGTAGACCAGCCGTCCCCCCGGACGGACGCGCCGGGCGGCGGCGTCCAGAAGGCGGGACTGGGCGGCGGCCAGGGCGGCGATGTCCCCGGGCTTCACCGCCCAGAGGACGTCGGGATTGCGCCGGAAGGTCCCCGTCGCGCTGCACGGGGCGTCGAGCAGCACGGCGTCGAAGGTGCGGCCATCGTCCCAGGTCCCCGCGTCGGCGGCGATCACCTCTGCGGAGAGGCCGGTCCGTTCCAGGTTCTCCCGGACCCGGCGCAGGCGGGCGGCGGAACGGTCGAGGGCGGTCACCCCGGCGCCGCCGGCGGCCAGCTGCAGGGTCTTTCCGCCCGGCGCGGCGCAGAGGTCCAGGGCGGTCAGGCCCGGCCGCGGGTTCAGGAGGCGGGCGGGAACGGCGGCGCTGGCGTCCTGCACCCACCAGCGGCCCTCGGCGAAGCCCTCCCAGGCGGATACCTCGCCCCGCCGGGCTGTGCGCCAGGTGTCGGCCGCCAGGTGGGACAGTCCCAGCCCGTCCGCCAGGGGTCCGGGGTCGCCGCGGAGGGTCAGGTCGGTCTCCGGCTCGGCGGCGATCGCCGAGGCGATGGCGAGGGCCGCCGGACGGCCGAAGGCGGCGCTCCAGCGGGCCAGCAGCCAGTCGGGCGCCAGGGCTTCCGGGTCATCGAGGGCGGGAGGCTCGCGCACGAGGCCGCGCAGCACGGCGTTGACCAGGCCCTTGAAGCGCCGGGCCGCCGGCAGGGAGTCGGCCAGGTCCACGCTTGCGCTCACCGCGGCGTGCGGCGGGGCGCCGAGGACGAGGGCCTGGGCTGCGCCGAGGCGAAGGATGTTGCGGACGATCTCCGGCGGCGGGCGGGGGATTCGGGCGTCGAGGGCGCGGTCGAGGGGCCCCAGCCGGCGCAGGACGGTAAGGACCAGCATCCGGGCGAAGGCCCGGTCCCGGGGCTCAAGCCCGGCGAGGCCGGGGGCGGCGGAGTCGTCCTCAAGGCCGGCGCGGCGGGAGAGGGCGGCGGCCAGCAGGTCGAGGGCGGCGCGGCGGGCGGGCAGCCCTGTGGGAAGTCGGGGTTCGGTCACGCGGCCCCCGTGCCCCTTTCCGCGCGCAAGGGCAACTGGCGTTTGTCCGCCGGGACGCCTAGATGGGGGCCATGGAAGATGACGCCCCGCCCAACGCCGCCCCCGGCAAGGTCCTCACCCCCGCCGCCCGCCGGGCCCTCGAGGAGGCCGCCGCCCGCAAGGCGGCCGAGGCCGCGGAGGCCGAACGCCTCGCCGAGCAGGGCGGCCCCGCCGGCCTCGAGCCCACTCGCTTCGGGGACTGGGAGCGCAAGGGCATCGCGGTCGACTTCTAGGCCCGGCCTCGTACTCCGCCGGGAAGGACCCACAGCCTTGAATTGCTCCCCAAAGGGGACCCCTGCGTTATGTCGCATCGCTGGCCTTGAAGCCCATTGAGGCAAG
>JAPOKE010000147.1 GCA_029977805.1 Phenylobacterium parvum
GCCTGCATGGAAGCTGGGGCGGAAAGCCCCGCTACGATCCTTTGCGGAGGATCTGGTACGGCACGACGGACTGGCAGAAGTCCGTCCCCGCAGCCACAGCTTCGATGACGGCCGATGGGATTGAGACTGCCCGGGAGCCGAAGCCCCGGAAGCGTTGATCCGCAAGCGCCGTTCCGGATGAGGCGCCGCATTTCGAACAAAGAAGGAACCCAAGGTCGCCGGGTCGGAAACCTGGAGGACAATAGGGATGACCGGCCTCTTCAGTCGTCTCGCCGGGCTCTTCACCCCGCGCGCACGGGAAGTCGCCCCGCCTACCGCGCGGGTCCAGGCCATCCTGGACCGGATCCACGCGGAGGCTCGCCCCTGTCTCCACCTGGTTCCGGGCGGCGAAGGGCGCACCCGCTTCGGCGGGTCGCCCGACATCCCCGGGGACTGGCCCAGGTTTGGCGGGCGCCCCATGGCCCACCTGGCCCGGATGGACCTCGGGGAGATCCGCTCTGCCGGCGGCCCGGACTGGCTCCCCAACGAGGGCAGGCTGCATGTCTTCCTCGACATGGGAGCCAGGGCCCAGGACTTCGAGCCGGAGCAGCCGGGAGCCTGCCGGGTCGTCTGGGAGCGCAACGAGGCGGCGCCGCTCGCGCCCCCGGAGGACCTCGGCGCCCGAAATCTCATCCCGCCCTTTCCGCTGACCTTCCAGCCGCGGACTTCCTTCGCCGATGAGCGTGTCGGCATCGACTGGAAGAGCCTCACCCGGGACGAGGAGCGGACGCTCGACGCCGCGATACTGGGCTTCCTGTCTCCGGAACCCGCCCACCAGGTCGGGGGCTATCCCGGTAACCTGCAGGGCGACGTGATGGAGATCGAATGCGCCGTCGCCGCTGCGCGCGGCGGAGACCTGCGCGAGATGGGGGAGGATGACCCGACCCCCGCGGAACTGGCCGCGGCGCAGGACTGGCGGCTCCTCCTGCAGGTCGACAGCGACCGCGGGGCTGGCCTCGACGGGTTCCGGAACGGACGGCTGTTCTTCTGGGTCCGGGAGCGGGACGCTCGGTCTGGCGACTTTTCAAAGGTCTTCGCCATCACCCAGTTCCTTTGAGGCCCATGGACCGGCCGGTTGCTCCATTGGCGCGGCGCGCGTCTCAGGATAGGCTGAACGCTCCTGATCCCTCCCCGGGCGCGACATGAAGCAATTCCTCCTGACCATGGCCGGCGTGTTCGCTGGCCTGATGCTCTTCCTGGTCGGCGTGCCCTTCCTCCTGATCGTCCTGGCCGCCGGCGCCTCGCGGCCCGAGCCCGCCCCGGCGCGGACCGTCCTTGTCCTCGATCTGCGCGAGGCCCTGACGGACCAGGACCAGGCCAACCCCTTCTCCGCCTTCGGCCAACCGACCCTGTCGGTCATGCGGATCATCACCAGCCTCAGGAAGGCCGAGACGGACGACCATGTCCGCGGCCTCCTGGTCCGGCTCCCCGAGGCGGGCATGGAGCCGGCCATGGCGGACGAGATCGCCGACTCGCTGCGGCGGTTCCGCAAGACCGGCAAGCCGGTCATCGTCTTCAGCCAGGGGGTCTATCCCGCGGGCGCGACGCCCTCCACCTACATGCTGGCGGCGGCCGGCGGACAGGTGTGGATGCAGCCGGGGGCCAGCCTCCAGGCGACCGGCATGGTCTCCGAGGGCATCTTCCTGAAGCGCCTCTTCGACCGCTACGGCGTCCGGGCCGACTACGAGCAGCGCAAGGAATTCAAGAACGCCGTCAACGGCTACCTGCATTCGGACTACACCGAGGCGCACCGTGAGGCGACGCGCTCCATGCTGGAGTCGATCTACGGGTCCGCCCTGAACCGGGCGGCGGCCGATCGCCGGCAGACCCCCGCCGCCCTGAAGGCGGCCCTGGAATCCGGGCCGCTGTCTGCGGAGGAAGCGCTGAAGCTGAACCTCATCGACCGGGTCGACTATCTCGACGCCGCCCGCAAGCAGCTGAAGGACCGGGCCGGCAAGGACGCACAGTTCCGCGATGTGAGGGCCTATTCCCGCACGGTGCGCGACCTCCGTCCCGGTGGCCCGGCCATCGCCGTCGTCACCGCCGAGGGCGGGATCCTCACGGGCGGCGGCGGCGGGGCCAATCCCTTCGCCGCGCAGGACGCCATCTACTCGGACGTCCTGGAGCAGGCCCTGCAGGACGCCGTCGAGGACAAGGACGTCAAGGCCATCGTCCTGAGGGTGAACTCCCCGGGGGGATCGGACACCGCCTCCGAGCAGGTCCGCCGCGCGGTCGACGCCGCCAAGGCGGCCGGCAAGCCGGTCGTCGTCTCCATGGGCCCCTACGCCGCCTCGGGCGGGTACTGGATCTCCTCCAACGCCTCCGCCATCGTCGCCCAGCCCACCACCCTGACCGGATCAATCGGCGTCTTCGGCGGCAAGATCGCAATGGGCGAGGCCCTGTCGCGGATCGGTGTCGACATCCGCCAGATCGGCGTCGGCTCGGACTACGCCTCCGCCTTCGCCCTTGGGTCGGGCCTCACGGACGCCCAGCGCGCCGCCTTCGGCCGATGGATGGACCAGATCTACGCCCGGTTCATCGGCAAGGTGGCGGAAGGTCGTCGACTACCTGTCGAACGGGTCGAGGCCATAGCGCGCGGCCGCGTCTGGACCGGCGCCCAGGCCCGTGAGCTCGGGCTCGTCGACCAGGTTGGCGGCTTCTACGACGCCGTCGACCGGGCGCGGTCGCTCTCGGGCTCCAACGCCGATCTCCGGCTGAAGTGGATGACCACCGAAGTCAGCCCGCTCCAGGCCTTCGAGACCCTGTTCGGGGTGTCAGGGTCTTCGATCCGTACCCTCGCGGCGGCGGCCTGGGTCCTCGGCGATCCCCGGGCGGAGGCCCTGCTGGACGAAATGGCCTGGAGCCGCATGCCCGCCGGCGCGGCGGCGGTCCGGACACCGGAGAGCGCTGCAGGCTGGAACTGATGCACGTCGCAAACCACCAGAGGTGAACACGACATGAGACACTCAATGGACGTTGGAAGTTCCGCACGGCGGGACACGAAATGGACAGGCGCCTCCCGCCTTGGCGCTGCGGTCATTGGCGCGAGTCTCCTGGCCCTGACCGCCGCTACGGGAGCCCAGGCTTCCGTCCCGTTGGAGACCTTTGTCGGATACCCGGACTACAGGTCTGCCAGGATCTCGCCGGACGGCCGGAAAGTCATCGCCATCAAGCGGGAGGCCGTCGGCGATATCCTGGTCCTGATCGACATCGACTCCGGCCAGGTCAAACCCCTGTCAGTCGCCCGCTCCGACCAGAACATGCGGGTGGACTTCGTCTACTTCAAGGGAAACAGCCGGGTCATCTTCGGTCTCTCCCAGAGGGTCCGGATTGTCCATGGCAACTCCAATGCCGACCGGACCGGAAACGTCGATGACGGGGTCGCTCGCTATAGGATGATCTATTCCTCGAACACTGACGGTACGGGCCTAGTTTCGCTGTACGACCCGACACGCGACCAGGGCTTCGACAAGTCGGTGAGCGCCGGAATCGTCGACGACCTGCCCTCGGACCCGAAGCATGTCCTCCTGATCGTCCCGAAGGAAGGCGGCGCGGCGCTTTGGCGGGTCAATGTGGAGACAGCGACGCGCGAGGAGATCGAGCGCGGCGACATCAACACCATCAATTGGGAGACCGATGTCAACGGCGTCCCGGTCATGCGGCAGGACATCATTGAAGGCGGAAGGGGGCTGGTCTGGAAACGCCGCCCGCCGGGCGCCAAGGACTGGATCGAGATCATCCGGTACAAGGGTGCTGAGGGCGCCAACAGTGCGCCCACCTTCACCCCCGTCTCACCCGGCGTGAAGCCGAACGAGATGATCGTCCTGGCGCGTCGGGACGGCGCCGACAAGAGCGCCGCCTACACCTACAACACAACCACGGGACAGTTCGGCGAGGAAATCGCCTCCAGCCCTGACTTCGATGTCCAGCGCGTGG
>JAPOKE010000148.1 GCA_029977805.1 Phenylobacterium parvum
TTCGACATGAAGACCCCCGGCATCGAGATCCGGCCCCTGGTGGACATGACCGGCGCGGCCAACTTCAACGAGGTCTTCTTCACCGACGTCCGCGTGCCGGCGCACCAGATCGTCGGCCGGCGGGGCGAGGGCTGGAAGGTGGCCAACGCCATCCTGCGCCACGAGCGCGGCTCCCTGGCCGACCCCAACGTCATGCAGAGCCGGCTGAACGCCCTGATCGACCTGATGAAGGCCGAGACCCTCGACGGCGGCCGGGTGATCGACAACCCCGTCTACCGGGACCGGCTGATGGCCATCCAGGGCCGGGTCCAGGCCCTGCGCTGCAATGACCTGCGCCTGCTCTCGGCGGCGGTGAACCGGCAGTCCGCCCCCCTGGCGGGCATGGTGGTCAAGCTGCAGGGCACCGAGCTGCGCCACGAGCTTGAGGGCTTCGCCATCGACGTCATGGGCGAGCTCGGCCTGCTCTACGGCGACACGCCCCGCCTGCGCGGCGGCGGCTCCTGGCAGAGGGACTACATGTACTTCCTCGGCCTGATCATCGGCGGGGGCACGTCGCAGATCCAGAAGAACATCATCGCCGAGCGCGGGCTGGACATGCCCCGCGAGCCCAAGCTGGCCAGGGCCTGAGGAGACACGCCATGGAATTCGGACTCTCCGAAGAGCAGGTCATGCTGCAGGACGCCCTGGCCCGGTTCCTCTCCGGGACCGGCGGCCTGGCCCGCACCCGCGCCTTCGCCGCCGGCAAGGACCGGCGGGCGCCGGACGTGCTGCAGGGCCTGGCCGAGCTGGGCGTCACCGGCCTGGTCATCCCCGAGGCGCACGGCGGGGTGGGCCTGTCCCTGCTCGACGCCGCCCTCGCCGCCGAGCAGCTGGGCCGCTTCGTCGCCCCGGTCCCCTTCGCCGGCACGGCGGTCATGGCGCCCCTGGCCCTCCTGAAGGCCGGCGACGCCGGCCAGCAGGCGGCCTGGCTTCCGAAACTGGCCTCGGGCGCCGCGGTGGCGGGGGTCGCCCTGTCGGAGATCACCGGCGCCCGGGACGGGGCCGGGGTCGAGGCCCGCGACGGGCGCCTGCACGGCCGGGCCCAGTTCGTGGTGGACTATGAGGCCGACCTCTACATCGTCGCCGACCGGACGCGCGGCCTGCACCTGGTCGCGGCGGACGCCCCCGGCCTCACCCGCACGGACTTCCGCACCATCGACGCCACCCGGCCGACCGGCGAGCTGGTCTTCGACGGCGTCGCGGCCGAGCCCCTGAAGGCCGGGGATGGTCCCGCCGCCGTGCGCGCCATGATCGACGCCGGCCGGGTCATGCTGGCGGCCGACACCCTGGGCGCCGCCCAGGACATGCTCGACCAGGCCGTGGCCTACGCCAAGGGCCGGGTCCAGTTCGGCCGGGCCATCGCCACCTTCCAGGCCGTCAAGCACATGTGCGCCGAGATGGCGGCGTCGCTGGAGCCCTGCCGGTCCCTGGTCTGGTACGCCGGCCACGCCCTCGACCACCTGCCGGAGGAGGCCCCGGTCATGGCCTGCCACGCCAAGGCGCACCTGTCCGAGGTGGGGACCTTCGTGGCCCGCACCTCCACCGAGGTGCACGGCGGCATGGGGTTCACCGACCTTGTCGGCCTGCACTACTGGTTCAAGCGGATCGGCTTCAACCGCCAGGTCCTGGGCGGCCCGCAGGCTGTCCGCGCCGAGGCGGCGGCCCTGCAGGGCCTTGTGGCCTGAGGGTGTGAGCGGCGGCGGCTCAGTCGTCGCCGCCGTCGCCCTCCTTGCCCTTCATCTCCGCCAGGAGGCGCAGGTTCGCCTCATGGCCGTCTCGGGTGATGGTGTAGGTCAGCATCACGCCCAGCATGGTGAGCCAGAGGGCCAGGATGGTCGGGACGTAGAATAGGCCGAGCCGGAACAGGGTCTCGTCCGAGACCTGGCTCGGGTCCGCGCCGGCCTTCAGCCCGGCCATGGTCAGCACGAAGGTCGCGGCGGTCAGGCCCAGTCCCCCGACCACCTTCCGGATGAAGGCCGAGGCGGCGAAGAAGATCCCCTCAGACCGTCTTCCGGTCTTGATCTCCGCCTGCTCCACCAGGTCCGCCATCATGGCGCCCGAGAGGATCTGGAAGCAGATGATCAGGCCCACGTCGATCATGGTGGTGAAGAAGACGAACCAGAAGACCCATTGGCTGGAGTTGTCCGGAAGGATCCCGAGGAGCCGGAGGACGATCGGCATGGGCGAGCCGAGGAAGGCGATGAGGCCGATGATGATGGCCCCCTTCTTCTTGCCGATGGTCCGGCTGACGATGGGAGCGAGGACCGCCCCGAGGATCGCCGAGACGAAGACGCCGCTGGTGATCATACCCGACTGTTCGGTGCTGAAGTCCCAGAAGTAGGTGTAGAAATAGAAGGCGAGGGCCGCGGAGAGGCCGCCGGCGATCGATCCGAAGATGGCCGAGACGAACAGGGCCAGGAAGGACCGGTTCGACAGGGTCTCGAAGATTTCCTTGAAGATGATGAGCGGGCCCAGGCGCCGCTTCGGCGGGGCCGGCTTCAGGTGGGCGATCCGGCTGTGGGTGCCGATCGCCGAGGCCAGGACAGAGACCAGCAGCAGGCCCGAGGCGATCATGCCGTAGGTCCGGTAGGCCTCCGGGTTGAACTGTCCGTTCGGGATGGCCGCGGTCGCGAAGAGCGGGAACAGGACGATGAAGTTGAAGACCGACATGGCGTTGCCGCCGGTCCAGCCGAAGTAGGAGCGGTAGGCCTGCAGGGAGCTGCGCTCGTCGTAGTCGTCGGTCAGCTCGGGCGCCAGGGCGGTGCTGGGGATCTCGTAGATCGAGATCAGCATCCGTACGAGGATTGAGAGGCCCAGCAGGTAGAGGAAGAGGTGGAGCTCCTCCCATCCCTTGGGCGGGCTCCAGAGCAGGAAGTAGGTCGCCGCGATGGGAATGGCGGCGGCGTACATGAAGGGATGCCGCCGGCCCCACTTCGAGCGCAGGTTGTCGGACCAATACCCGAGGATAGGGTCGAAGAAGGCGTCGACCAGGAGGGAGAGGGTCAGGGCCAGGCCCACCAGGCGGGCGTCGAGCCCGATCACCTGGCTGTAGAAGATCAGCAGGAAGTAGCTGAAGCCGTTGTCCTTGACCCCGAAGGCTATTGCCCCGAACCCGTAGGAGATCTTGGTCCAGCGGGACGGCTTGGTCGTCTCGATCCTGGGCGCAGGCGCGCCGCCGGCTGCGGAGTCTACACTCATCGGTTTCCCCCCGTCAGGCTGTCCCGGACACGGTCTGCGACCCTTCGCAGCTGCGCCGCCAACCTTCGGACAGGGGACTCAAACCCAGCCCCCGGCGCCCGTCAAGGCAATGCGTCGACGGGCGCCGGTACCCGACCGGTCGCTGAAATCAGATGGTGGCCGCCAGCCGGCTGGCCTGGTTGATGGCCCGCTTGGCGTCGAGCTCCGCCGCAACGTCCGAGCCGCCCACCAGGGTGGAGGCCACGCCGAGGGCGGCCAGCTCGTCGTGCAGGGCCCGCAGGGGGTCCTGGCCGGCGCAGACGATGATGGTGTCGGCCTCGATGAGGCGGGGCTCGGTCCCGATCAGGACGTGCAGGCCCGCATCGTCGATCTTCTCGTAGGTCACGCCGCCGATCATCTGCACGCCGCGCTTCTGCAGGGTGGCCTTGTGGGTCCAGCCCGTGGTCTTGCCCAGGGACCGGCCCAGGGACTCGGCCTTGCGCTGCAGGAGGGTGACGGTGCGGTCGGCCTTCTCGACGTGGGGGACCACGCCGGTGACCCCGCCCCGGGGATGATTCCTGAAGTCGATGCCCCACTCGGCGGCGAAGACGTCCACGTCCATGGAGGCCGAGACCCCGGCGTGGCTGACCAGTTCCGCGACGTCGAAGCCGATGCCGCCGGCGCCGATGATCGCCACCTTGCGGCCGACCTTCGCCTTGCCGTTGATGACGTCGATGTAGCTGGCCACCATGGGGTGG
>JAPOKE010000149.1 GCA_029977805.1 Phenylobacterium parvum
ACAGCCGCCACCCCCGGGAAGGCCAGCGCCATGGCTGAGGCGTCGCCCCGGGCCGCACCCCTGGACAGGATGAGGAAGGCGCCAGCGCCCAACACCCAGCCCCACGCCAGAAGCGCCGCGGGACCTGAGCCAGGAAAGACGAAGGCCACGGCTGCAGCATGGACCCCGTGGACCGCAAGGAATGTCATCTGCAGGCTGGCGGGCCTTGAACGCCAGTAGGCCCGGGTTCCCGGGGACAGGTTTGCGATCGAGCCCCCGGCCATGTCGAGCGCGGCAACGACCAGGACGCCGAGCCTGAGGGGATCAAGCGACGCCAAATCCTGGCGGAAGGCGAGAAGGAAGCTGCCTGTGAAGGCAAGGGCGCCCAGGTAGACCCAAAAGAGCTCCCGGGGCGTGGCGTGGGAGCCATGCAGCAGTCGCAGAGGGCCCGGCATTTCGAACCTACGATCCCGCCAACGGGTCATGGACGCCTTCCCTCTTCCCAGGATGGCGATACCGCCCATCGCCGTCAGGCTAGGATATCCGTGCGCTTCCCTCCACCCTCCGTCTGTGATCAGGGAAGGGTGTTGAAAACGGGGGTCCTGATGGCCTGGACGGCGGTCTTCGATGGCAATGCGCCGGAGCGGGTGAACCGGTGGCTGGCGCACAGGGGGGTCTGCTCCCGCAGGGAGGCCGAGGCGCTGATCGCCGCCGGTCGGGTGCGGATCGACGGCGAGGTCGTCTCGGACGCCGGGCGCAAGATCCTTCCGGGCCAGGCCATCGACGTCTCCGACGCCGCCGAAGATGCCGGCGGCCCGCTCACGGTCCTGGTCAACAAGCCGCCCGGCCTGGTGAGCGCCCATCCCGCGCCCGGGCAGGACGAGGCGCGCAGCCTGCTCGTGGCGGGGCGGGCCGCCCTGGGTGAAGCGCCGCCCCCGCCCGACCTCAGCCTGCCGCCGGCCGGGCGGCTGGACCGGGAATCCCGCGGCCTTCTCGTCCTGACCTCCGACGGCGTCGTGGCGAGGGCCCTCATCGCCCCGGAGTCGCCGCTGAAGAAGACCTACGAGGTTCGGGTCGAGGGTCGCCTGGCCCCGGCCGCCATCGACAGGCTGCGGCATGGCCTGTCCCTCGACGGACGCCCCCTCAGGCCGGCCGGCGTCTTCCGGAAGGGCGAGGACCGGCTGCGCTTTGTCCTGGTGGAGGGGCGGAACCGGCAGATCCGGCGGATGTGCGAGCTTGTCGGCCTGAGGGTGCTCGACCTGCAGAGGACGCGGATCGGACCGCTCTCCCTGGACGGACTCCCCGAAGGCCGGTGGCGCTTCCTTTCACCCGACGAGCGGCGCCTGCTCCTGGCGGGCGGAAACCCTTCCCAAGCCCCGGATTGAGGCCCATATCCCACGGGCGAGCGAGGGGGACACAAGCGCCATGACTCCAGGCACCCGACCGAACTGGCGCCGCCGCGCCCTCTACGTTCTGGGCGGGATCGCCGTCCTCGCCCTCGCCGGCGCCGGGCTCAGGAGCTGCCGGTCCGAGCCCGAGGCCCCGCCCTACCGGACCGCCCAGGTGGAATCCGGCGCCCTGGTCCAGACGGTCTCGGCCTCGGGGGTGATCGAGGCCCTGGTGACCGTCGAGGTCGGGTCCCAGATCTCCGGCCAGATCCAGGCGATCATGGCGGACTTCAACGACAGGGTGAAGGCGGGCCAGGTCCTCGCCGAGCTGGATCCCCAGACCTTCCAGTCCCGGCTGCGGCTGGGCCAGGCCGATGTCGCCGCCGGCGAGGCCGCCGTCCGGCAGGCGGAGGCCCAGGCCCAGCAGGCCCGCCAGGAGCTGGCCCGCCGCAAGTCCCTGGCCGCGCAGGGCTACTATTCCCCGGCCGCCCTGGAGGCGTCTGAGGCGCAGGCGCGGACCAGCGCCGCGGCCCTCGAGGCGGCGCGGGCCCGGGTGCAGCAGAGCCGCGCCAGCCTCCGGACCACCGAGGTCGACCTGTCCCGGACCCGCATCGTCTCGCCCATCGACGGAGTGGTGGTCTTCAGGGCCATCGAGCCCGGCCAGACCGTCGCCGCCAGTTTCCAGGCGCCCGTCCTGTTCCGGATCGCCCGCGATTTCGACCGGGTGAAGGTGAAGATCTCCGTGGACGAGGCGGACATCGGCGGGGTGAAGGAAGGTCAGGCGGTGACCTTCTCCGTCGACGCCTTCCCCGACCAGGTCTTCGAGGGGATCGTCACCCAGGTCCGCAAGCAGCCCGTCACCGAGCAGAACGTCGTCGCCTACACGGTCATGGCCGAGGCGCAGAATACCGGCGGCCGCCTCATGCCCGGCATGACCGCCAACGCCGACATCGTCATCCAGCGTCGCGAGGGGGTGCTGAAGGTCCCCGTGGCCGCCCTTCGCTGGTCGCCGCCGGCGCAGGTCCAGCCGGCCCCGCGCGGCCCCCCCGGGACGCCCATCCGCCGGGACGCCGGCCCCGCCTATCCCGGCTCCGCGCCGGTCCAGAAGGTGGTCGGCCAACTGTCCCTGACCCCCGAGCAGCGGCGCGCCTGGGCCGACATCCAGGCCGAACTGCGCGTCCAGGCCACGGCGGCCGCCGGCTCGGGCGCCGACCGCGAGGCCAGCCGGAAGGCCGTGGCTGCGGTGGTCGACCGGGGACTGTCACGTCTCGAGGCCCGCCTGGACGACAAGCAGAAGGCCCGCCTGAAGGCGATCCGGCCCCTCGCCTTCGACGTCGGTCCGGACGCGGAGGGCTTCGTGGCCGGCGCCGTCTACAGGCTCACTCCCGAAGGGCCCCAGCCCGTCGTGGTGCGGGTCGGGGCGAGCGACGGGGCCATGACCGAGGTCAGGGGGGCCCTGAAGGCGGGCGAGGACCTGATCCTCGGCGGCGGGCCCAAGCCCCGGATGCGCGTGGGCGTGGACTGACCGGCCATGTCCGACGCGGCGATGATCCAGATCGAGGACCTGACCAAGACCTACGTCATGGGCGAGGAGACGGTCACGGCCCTCGACTCGGTCAGCCTCTCGATCGCCCGGGGCGAGAGCATCGCCATCATCGGGCCGTCGGGCTCCGGCAAGTCGACCCTGATGAACATCCTCGGCCTCGACCGGCCGATCGGCGGCCGCTACCGCTTCGAGGGCGAGGAGGTCGCCCGCTTCTCCGACGACCAGCTTGCGGACTTCCGCAACCGGCGGATCGGCTTTGTCTTCCAGTCCTTCCAGCTCCTGCCCCGGCTCTCGGCCCTCCAGAACGTGGAGCTGCCGATGATCTACGGCGGGCAGCCGCCCCGGGTCCGCCGTGACCGGGCCGCCGAACTGCTGGAGCGGGTCGGGCTGGGCGCCCGGATGGGCCACCGGCCCAACCAGCTCTCAGGGGGGCAGCAGCAGAGGGTGGCGATCGCCCGGTCCCTGGCCAACCAGCCTGACCTCCTCCTCGCGGACGAGCCCACGGGCGCACTGGACAGCGCCACCGGCGTGGAGGTGCTGTCCCTGTTCCAGAAGCTGAACGCCGACGGCCTGACCGTGGTGCTGGTCACCCACGACCGCGGCGTAGCCGACGCGGCGCGGCGGCGGATCGCCTTCCGGGACGGCCGGGTCACCGAGGACGTCAGGTCATGACCGGCGCTTCCCCGCTCGAGATCGTCCGCTTCGCCACAGGCGCCATCGTCGCCCACCCCCTGAGGTCGGGGCTGACCTCCCTGGGAGTGGTGATCGGCGTCGCTTCGGTGGTGATGATGACCTCGATCGGCATGGGTGCGCAGAGACAGGTCACGGACACGATCTCCGGACTGGGATCGAACCTGATCATCGTCAGCCCGAAACAACCCCGGAGCTCCGGCGGAGTCATGGGCGGGTCCGGGGCTGGACAGGGGCTCACCGACGGCGATGCAGAGGCCATCAGGCGCCAGGTCGAGGGCGCCGCTGCAGTGGCGCCTTCTGTCGGCGGCATGG
>JAPOKE010000014.1 GCA_029977805.1 Phenylobacterium parvum
GTCGGCCCCCGCCGCCGCCGCGCCGGCCGCAGGCGACGCCGTGAAGTCGCCCATGGTCGGGACCATCTACCTCCAGCCCCAGCCGGACGCCCCGTCCTTCGTCAAGGTCGGCGACACGGTGTCCGAGGGCCAGACCCTGATGATCGTCGAGGCGATGAAGACCATGAACCCGATCCCCGCCCCCCGGGCCGGGAAGGTGCTGGAAGTCCTGGTCGCGAATGGCCAGCCCGTCGAGTTCGGCGAACCCCTCGCGATCATCGGTTAGGCCATGTTCGACAAGATCCTGATCGCCAACCGGGGTGAGATCGCCCTGCGGGTGCACCGCGCCTGCAAGGAGATGGGCATCGCCACGGTCGCGGTTCACTCCGAGGCCGACGCCGGCGCCATGTGGGTGCGCCTGGCGGACGAGAGCGTCTGCATCGGTCCCGCGTCAGCCGCGAAAAGCTATCTCAACATCCCCGCCATCATCGCCGCGGCCGAGATCACCGGCGCCCAGGCCATCCACCCGGGCTATGGCTTCCTGTCGGAGAATGCCCGCTTCGCGGACATCGTGAACGCTCACGGCTTCACCTTCATCGGGCCCCTGCCCGAGCACATCACGATGATGGGCGACAAGATCACCGCCAAGCAGGCGGTGCGGGAGGCCGGGATCCCGGTTGTCCCGGGTTCGGACGGCGCCATCACGACAGAGGCGGAGGCCTTCGCCGCCGCCCGCGAGATCGGTTTCCCGGTTCTCATCAAGGCCGCCGCCGGCGGCGGCGGGCGCGGCATGAAGGTCGCCCGCACGGAGGAGGATCTCGCCGAGGCGGTCTCCACCGCCCGGGCCGAGGCCAAGGCCGCCTTCGGCGATGACGCCATCTACATGGAGCGCTACCTCCAGGGGCCGCGCCATATCGAGCTCCAGGTGATCGCCGATCGCTTCGGCAATGTCTGCCACCTGGGCGAGCGCGACTGTTCGCTCCAGCGCCGGCACCAGAAGGTCCTGGAGGAAGCCCCCTCCCCGGTGATCGACGCCGCCGCCCGGGCGAAGATCGGGCAGGTCGTGGTCGAGGCCGTCCGCCGCATCGGCTATCTCGGCGTCGGGACCATCGAGTTCCTCTACGAGAACGGCGAGTTCTTCTTCATCGAGATGAACACCCGCCTGCAGGTCGAGCATCCCGTCACCGAGGCCATCACGGGCATCGACCTGGTGCGCGAGCAGATCCGCATCGCCGCCGGCCTTCCCCTGTCCTTCTCCCAGAAGGACATCGTGTTCGAGGGCCACGCCATCGAGTGCCGGATCAACGCCGAGAATCCCCGCACCTTCACCCCCTCCCCCGGCCTGATCTCCGACTTCCACGCCCCGGGGGGCCTCGGGGTGCGCCTCGACAGCGCCATCTACGCCGGCTACGCCATCCCGCCCTTCTACGACAGCCTGATCGGCAAGCTGATCGTCCACGGACGGGACCGCGAGGAGTGCATCGCCCGGCTCAGCCGCTGCCTGGGCGAGATGGTGGTGAGCGGGGTCGACACGACCATCCCCCTCTTCCAGGACCTCCTCCTGCAGCCCGACTTCCTGATGGGCGAGTATACGATCCACTGGCTGGAACGCTGGCTGAAGGACCAGTCGGAGGCCGGGTGAGCCGCGCGCCCCGACGCCACCCCGCGCTCGACTTCTATGCGCGCGGGATCTTCCCCATGGCGCAGTCGGCGACCGATCCCTCGGTCTTCCTTGTGGAGCCCGACTTCCGGGGCGTCTTTCCGCTCAGGGGCCTGAGGCTCCCGCGCCGCCTCCAGCGGACCATTCGCCAGGACCGCTTCGAGGTGAGGGCGAACACGGCCTTCGTCGAGGTCCTGGAGGCCTGCGCCGCACCCGACAGGCCCGGCGCCTGGATCAATCCGGCCCTGCGCCGCATGTACCTGGAACTGCACGCAGCAGGCTCGGCCCACTCCTTGGAGTCCTGGCGGGACGGACGGCTGGCCGGCGGCCTGTTCGGCGTCAGCCTGAAGGGCGCCTTCTTCGGCGAGAGCATGTTCTCGGTGGAGACAGACGCCTCGAAGGTGGCTCTCGCCCACCTCGCCGCCCGGCTCATCCTGGGCGGGTTCCGGCTGCTGGACGCCCAGTTCATCACCGAGCACCTCGCCAGCCTGGGCGCCGAGGAAATCCCGCGGTCTGTCTACCTCGAACGGCTGGCGGGCGCGCTCGAGGCCGACGGGGTGATCGGACCGCCCTCCGCCCTCAGCGGCGCGGAGGTCCTGCAGGTGATCAGCCAGGCGTCGTAGACGGGGTGCTCCGGGCCGTTGAGGCCGGGCGAGGAGGCGTAGATCCAGCCGCGGAAGACCTGTCGCCCGCCCGGTGCGGGGCGTCCGGCCGCGGCCCGGGGCTGGGAGTCCACGTGGAGGTAGGCGATGGAATCCTCCGCCGGTTCATCCGTCGCGGTCCGTTCGCAGGCCCGGACGGTCAGGATCAGCGACTTGTAGCGGACGGGCTGGCCCACCGGGGCCTCGAAGCGGATGGTCTCGGCGGTCACCTTGTCCACCGCCTGGAGGACGGCGACGTTGTAGCGCTCGCGCTTCTTCGTGCTCTCGACGGGCTTCTCGGCGACCTGACGTTCCGGCGGCTCGGCCGGCTGGACCTGTGAGGCGGGAACGGGCGGCGCGACGGCGGGCGGAGGCGCCTCGACCACGGCGGGCGGCGCTTCTTCCTCGATCACCGGCGGCGGGGGAAGGGTTGCGACCGGCGGTGCGTCCTGGGCGGCTTCCGGCGACGGCGCCTGCTGCGCAGGGGCGAGTCCCGCAGGTCCGAGCAGGGCCGCGGAGGCCAGCAGGATGGCGGAGACGACCCGGGCCTGCGGACGCATGGGCATGCTATTCGGGCCGCCAGGCCTCGTAGTCGCCAGCGGCGCGGGCGCGCTCACCGCCCCTGGCGATGGAGCCCTTGGGCCGCCAGGCGTGAACAGTGCCCGTCAGGTTCGGCAGGTGGTCCTTTTCCCAGGACCGGCGGGCGAGCGGGGCCACGGTCGGCGGCTCGTCAAAGGTGTAGTGCAGCCAGCCATGCCATTCGGCCGGCACCTTCGAGGCGTCCGGGTAACCCTTGTAGATCACCCAGCGGCGGCGGCGGCCATCGTAGGAGTCCTTGGAGTCACGCGCCTCATAGTAGCGGTTGCCATAGTCGTCCTGGCCGACGAGGGCGCCGCGGCGCTTGATGTGAAATCCCGCGCCGATTGTGGCGCCGTTCCACCAGGTGAAGATTGCTTTCAGCACGCCTGTACGGGTCCGCTCAGGTTCAACGCGGCCGGACTATAGGTTGCGTGGCCCCCAGCGTCCAGCGACGACGCAACCGCAACATCTTGTGGATGTCCGGCCCCGCGACCGCAAGATGTGTTGCCGCCTGGGAGGCCCACCCGTAACCTCACGCGACTGGAGGCCATTTTCATGCAGACACCGCCCGTTCTGGAGCCCCGTCAGGTCGAATTGCGGGACAGGTGTGTCGAAGTCGTCGCGCCCGTCGGCTGGACGGACGTCCAGGCGGAGGCCTGGATGGAGGCCCTGGGCGGGGAAGCGGACCTCGGCGCCGGGATCGGCCGACTGGCCTCGGACATCGCGGCCGCGGCGCGAAGCCGGACCCGGACAGGCTCGGCGCCGGCCGCTAAGGGATCGGTCCTGCGAACTGTGGACAAGGGCCTGGCGGAACGTCTCGCCGCACTGATGCTCAACGCCGCCGTCGCGATCGGCAGGCCCTCGCCTCCCGCGCCGGAAGCGGTCGACGCCGCCGAGCCCGGACTTGGAGTGCGCCTGGAGGCGCTGGCGGCGCGCCTCCGGGGCGAGAGCCTCGCCCGCGCCGCCGCCGAGGCTGCGGGCGCGGCCCTGCAGGACGTGCTCGACGCCGTGTCGCGGTGCGAGGGAGACCCGGCCGCCTGCGCCTCGCCGGTCGACAATCCGGGCCTGGCCCGCGCCATCGCACGCGCCCTCGAGGCGGGGGCTCCGGAAGCCCTGGTCAGCGAAGCCGTGGACCTGGCCCGGGAAGGTTGCACCGCCTGGACGCAGGACCTGCCGGAACCGGCGGCGGAAACCCTGCGGATTGTCCTCACGTCCCGCGCCCTGCCCCCGGGACTCGCAAGGCGCCTCACCTCCGCTACGGGCCTGGCCGACTCGCCCGCCACCGCCGTCGCCATGGCGACGGCCCCGTCGGGGGTGCGAGGGGCCGTCAACCTCTGCGCCTTCGGGCTCGGCGAGGACTTCGACCTGGCCGGCTTCACCCGCGCGGTCGCCGACCTGGCCCTGGCCCTCGCCGCCTCCGGGCGGCCTGGGCTGATCGGCCTGGCCGGGCTTGGCGACTGGCTTCTGGCCCAGGGCCTGGCCTACGGCTCCGAGGCTGGCCGCAAGGCGGCGAAGAGCCTCTTCAAGCGCGCGCGTCGCGCCCTTCCCGAAGGCCTCGACGTGGGCCTCGCCCTCTTCCACGACCCCGAACTGGCCCTCAGGCTCGGGGGTGCGGATCCCTCCGGCCTCCCCTCTACGGGCGGCGTAATGCCCATCGAGACCGCCGACGGGGTGTTGATGCGCGCGCTCTCGGGGCCCGCCCTGCGGGCGCTCCACCTCCTGGGCCTCGATCCCGCCGCTGCACGCCTTCACGCCCTTGGTGTGCGCGACCTGTCAGGGCTTCCGGGGGTGGACCGCGTCGCCCTGGAGTCGCGGGGCTTCACCGATCACGAGATCGCGGCCGTGGAGTCCGCCCTGCCGTTTGCGACCCGTCTTGCCGACGCCCTCTCGCCGGCAGTGATTGATCCCGGCTTCCTGACTGACGTTCTGGGCCTGAGCGACGCGGAGTTGGCCGACCCGAACCTCGACCTTCCCGCCCGCATGGGATTCACCGAGGAGCAGATCGCCCAGGCCGATGCGGCCATCACGGGCGCCGGCGGCCTTTCGGGGCTCCCTGGCCTGACGCCCGAGCAGGCTGAAGTCCTCTCCCTCGGAGACGAGGTCGGGCTGGACGCCCGCCTGGCCATGGCCGCCGCCCTCGCCCCGCACCTCGCGGCGCCGCCCGTGGCGCCTGTCGAGGCCGAGACGGCCTCTGGACTGGAAGCCCTGCTGGCCGTCCTGCCGGAAGCCCCCGGCGTCGTGCTCCAGCCCCGCCTGCGACGTCGTCCCCTGGTCCTGCCCGCCCGCCAGGCGGCCCGCGCCGCGGAGGCTGAAGCCGCACCCCGGGAGCAGGTCATCGAGGAACGCATCGTCGAACGCCTGGTCGAGGTCGAGCGGCCGCCGACTCGGCGCAAGCTTCCCGACCGCCGGAAGGGCTACATCCAGAAGGCCTCCGTGGGGGGGCACAAGGTCTACCTCCACACCGGCGAGTACGATGACGGCGAGCTGGGGGAGATCTTCATCGACATGCACAAGGAAGGCGCCGCCTTCCGCTCGCTGATGAACAACTTCGCCGTGTCGGTCTCCCTCGGCCTCCAGTACGGCGTCCCGCTGGACGAGTTCGTCGACGCCTTCGTCTTCACCCGGTTTGAGCCCGCCGGACAGGTGACCGGGAACGACACCGTCCGCTCGGCGACCTCGATCCTCGACTACATCTTCCGCGAACTTGGGATCTCCTATCTCGGCCGGAATGACCTGGCCAACGCCGACGGCGAGCTGAACGCCGACGGCCTCGGCCGCGGGGCGGCGGATGGCCAGCCCCTGGGCGAACCGGAGCCCCAGCCCGTCTCGCGCTTCATCTCGAAGGGCTTCTCGCGGGGCGCCACGCCGGACAACCTGGTCTTCCTGCCGACGGCCCAGGGCCGGGGGGCCGGCGGCGGGATGCGCCGCGATGCGGACGTCTGTCCGGCCTGCGGGGACACCGCCCTCGTCCGGCGAGGTTCGGACCTGGTCTGCGACACCTGCGGCGCCCACGCCGAGAGCGACCTGGCCGGCTGACCGCTGACCTCAGCGGGCTCCCAGCCGGACCAGCACGGCCCGGGGAATGCCCAGGTCCGCGATCACCTGCCTCTGGTCGCGCATCCCGCAGGCCTCCCGCTGGATGAAGAGGCTCCACACCGCCTCCGCCGCCGCCTTCAGCAGCGCCTCCCGGCCCGTCTCCTCCAGTGCGACCGGATCCTGCAGCCGCGCCAGGGCCGCTTCCGCCCGGGCGCCGGCCCGCCCCAGGGCCGCAGCCGCCTCGGACATCATCTCGGCCTCAAGGACGCTGAGGCCCGTCTCGCGACCGGGGGACGCCCCTTGTCCTAGCCGGGGGGGACGCAGGCTCATGGCGGGACTCCCGGTGGATGTTTCGCCCCCAGTTACAGCAATTTAAGTGGCGCGGCACGCCCTGCGGCGGCATAGCGCGGCCATGACCTCCACCGCCGCCTGCCGCGCCGTCCGGAGCCTGTCCGTCCTCCTCGCCACCGGCGTGCTCGCCCTGCCCTTCTGCGCACACGCCCTGGTTGTGCTCGGCGGCAAGGACATTCCCCGCGCCGTCAGTTTCGGGGGCCCGTGCGTCGGCTGCGACCTTTCCGGGCGCCAGCTCTCGGGGGCCAGGTTCCTGGGCGCGGACTTCTCGGGTTCGGCCCTGGTCGGGGCCAACCTGCGCGCAGTGCACTTCACCGGCGCGGACTTCAGCGGATCGGACCTGTCCCGCAGCGACCTCAGCGACGCCGAGATCTACGGCGCGGACTTCGACGGCGCACGCATGAAGGACGTCCGGCTCGACGGCGCAAGGATCCGCGGGGCCAGCTTCAGCGGCGCGGACTTCGAAGGCGCAAGCTTCAAGGGCGCCGTCTTCCAGGGCGTGGACCTGAGCGCCGCGCGCAACCTGCGGCAGGAACAGCTCGACGTGGCCTGCGCGATCGGCGCCGTCCGCCTGCCCCGGGGCCTGGGGTTGCGCGCCTGCCCCCGGGACTAGCCCGGGCCTCAGGCCTTGATCGGCAGGGCCTTGCGGATGTGCAGCTCCTTCAGCTGCTTGTCCTCGACGGGCGACGGCGCGCTCATCAACAGGTCCTGGCCCTGCTGGTTCATCGGGAAGGCGATGACCTCGCGGATGGCGGTCTGGCCGGCCAGCAGCATGACGATCCGGTCAATGCCGGGCGCCAGGCCCCCGTGCGGCGGCGCACCATAGCGGAAGGCGTTGAGCATGCCGCCGAAGGCGCTCTCCACGTCCTCCGCCCCCATGCCGACGATCTCGAAAGCCCTCAGCATGACGTCCGCCCGGTGGTTCCGAATGGCCCCCGAGCAGAGCTCGTAGCCGTTGCAGACGATGTCGTACTGGTAGGCCAGGATGTCGAGCGGATCGCGGGTGTTCAGCGCCTCCAGCTCGCCCTGCGGCATGGAGAAGGGGTTGTGGGAGAAGTCCACCAGCCCGGTCTCCTCGTTCAGCTCGAACATCGGGAAGTCGACGATCCAGACGAACTCGAAGCGGTTCTCGTCCACGAGGCCCAGCTCGGTCCCGACCCGGGTGCGGGCCAGGCCGGCGAACTTGGTGAAGACCTTGGGATCGCCGCCCACGAAGAAGGCGGCGTCGCCGACCTTCAGGCCCAGCTGCTCGCGGATCGCCTCGGTGCGCTCGGGACCGAGGTTCTTGGCGATCGGCCCGGCGCCGCCCTCCTCGCCCTCGCGCCAGAAGATGTAGCCCAGGCCCGGCTGGCCTTCGGACTGCGCCCAGCTGTTCATGCGGTCACAGAAGGCCCGGCTGCCGCCGCCGGGCGCCGGAATGGCCCAGATCGCGTTCTTCGGGCTTTCCAGCATGCGGGCGAAGACGCCGAAGCCGCCGCCCCGGAAGGGCTCGGAGACGTCCTGCATGACCAGGGGGTTGCGCAGGTCCGGCTTGTCCGAGCCGTACTTCTGCATGGCCTCCCGGTAGGGAATCCGCGGGAAGGGATAGGGGGTGACCGGCTTGCCCTCCGCGAACTCCTCGAACACGCCGTGCATGACGGGCTCGATGGCGGCGAAGACGTCCTCCTGGGTGACGAAGCTCATCTCGACGTCGAGCTGGTAGAACTCCAGGCTGCGGTCGGCGCGCAGGTCCTCGTCCCGGAAGCAGGGGGCGATCTGGAAGTAGCGGTCGAAGCCCGACACCATCAGCAGCTGCTTGAACTGCTGGGGCGCCTGCGGAAGGGCGTAGAAGGTCCCAGGGTGCATCCGGGAAGGCACCAGGAAGTCCCGGGCGCCTTCCGGCGACGAAGCCGTCAGTATGGGGGTCTGGTACTCCAGGAAGCCCTGCTCGATCATCCGGTTGCGGATCGAGTGGATGACCTTCGAGCGCAGGACGATGTTCCGGTGGAGGGTCTCGCGCCGCAGGTCGAGATAGCGGTGCTTGAGCCGGATCTCTTCCGGGTAGTCAGGCTCGCCGAAGACCGGCAGGGGCAGCTCGGCGGCCTCGGACAGGACCTCGACGGCGCGCACGCGCACCTCGACCTCGCCGGTGGCGAGGTTCGGGTTCACGGTCTCGGGCGTCCGGGCGACCACCTCGCCGTCAATGCGGATGACGCTCTCCGCGCGCAGGCGCTCGATGGTGGCGAAGCCCGGGGTCTCGGGCGCGAAGACCAGCTGGGTCAGGCCGTAGTGGTCGCGGAGGTCCACGAAGACCAGGCCGCCATGGTCGCGCTTGCGATTGATCCACCCCGACAGGCGAACGGACTGGCCGGTGTCGGAGGCGCGCAGGGCGCCGCAGGTGTGGGTGCGATAGGCGTGCATGGGGTCGAAAGGGCTCCGGAATCCAAGGCGCGGAAGGGCGCATGCAAGGGGCGGAAAGTCAAGGTTTCCGCCCCCCGCGCGCCGGCCGAAGCCGACCCCGGCGCCTACTTCTTCGGGTCGACCAGGGCCTGGTAGGTCAGGGTCCGGGCGGCCGTGCCGAGGTCCTCGCCGCCGGTGCCGCCGAGGCGCTGGATCATGCCCACGAAGTATAGGTCATTGGTCGGGTCGATCCAGAACCAGGTTCCGGCGGCGCCCCCCCAGCTCATGGTGTTGGCGCCCTCGAGGCTCCCCGAGGCCCGCGGGTCCATGTTGACCATGAAGTCGAGGCCAAAGCCCACCGCCTCGTTGAAGCGCGAGCCGGAGGTGCCGTTGGTGGTGACCAGCACGCTCTTGGGAATGACGTTGGTCCGCATCAGCTCGACCGAGGCCGGGGACAGGATGCGCACCCCGTCCAGCTCGCCCCCGTTCAGGATCATCTGCGAGAACCGACCGTAGTCCGAGGTGGTCGAGACCAGCCCGCCGCCGCCCGACTCCATGGCCGGGGCCTTGGTGTAGTCCGGCGGCGCATTGCCGAAGAGGGCCGTCGCCGGGACATTCTTGTAGGTCTTGGGATCGGTCATGTAGAGGGCGGCCAGCCGGTCGACCTTGTTGGCCGGGACGTAGAAGCCGGTGTCGACCATCTTCAGCGGCCGGAAGATCCGCTCGTCCATGAAGGCGCCGAGGGTCTTGCCGGTGATCCGCTCGACGATCGCGCCCTGGATGTCCACGGAGACCGAATAGGACCAGGCGGTCCCGGGCTGGAACATCAGGGGGATGTCGGCCACCCGGGTGACCATCTCGTTGAGGCCGTTCGACCCAAGCACGCGCCTGTCGCGGAACATCCGGTCCACGGGATGGCGGTCGCCGAGGCCGTAACCAAAGCCGGCCGTATGGCTCATGATCTCGCGCATGGTGGGCGGGCGCTCGGCGGGAACGGTGATCATGTTCCCCTTGTCGTCCACCCCGGTCATGACCTTGAGGTTCTTGAACTCGGGGATGAACTTGGTCACCGGGTCATCCAGCTTCCACTTCCCTTCCTCGTAGAGGATCATCATGGCCACGCCGGTGATCGGCTTGGACATGGAGTAGATGCGGAAGATGGTGTCCTTCTCCATCGGCGCGCCGGTGGCCAGGTCCTTCTTGCCGTAGGTCTTGAAATCGACGACCTGCCCGTGGCGGACCAGGAGCGTGGTCATGCCGGAAACGCGCCCGTCGGCGACCACCTTGGCCATGGCCTCGTCCAGGCGCTGGAGCCGGGCGGCGTCGAAGCCCACCGCCTCTGGCTTGACCTCAGCGGCCTTGCGCGGCGCGGCGAGGGCCTGGGGTGCGGAAATGAGTGCAACGACGGCGACGGCCGACGCCAGGCTGCGGAACAACTGAGTCAATGGAATCCCCCCATATCGAATGGCGGACAGGTTAGACGGGGCGCCGCCCCGCCGCAAACCGGGGATTTGAGCCTGCGTCCTCAGGCCGGTCGGAAACGGCGGCTCGCCGGGAACCCCCGGGGCGCCACGCGCCCGGCGCCCGCCCGGCGACCCGACCAGTCGCGCCAGTCGGCCCAGGCCCGGGTGCGGCCGGCGGAGTCGATCCACGAGGCCCCCTCCTCCGCCCGGAAGACAAGCCCGTCGCGCAGCCCGCCCTCACGGTAGGCCTGCAGCTTGACGCCCTTGCCGCGGGCCATCTCCGGCAGTTCCTCCAGGGGGAAGACCAGGATCTTGCCGTTGTCCCCCACCACCGCGACATGGTCGCCTTCCACCGGCAGGGCGAAGGCCGCCCCACCCTTGCCGACGGCGAGGACCTGCTTGCCTGCACGACGCATGGCCACGGCCTCGGCCTCCGGCAGGAGGAAGCCGTAGCCCTCCTTCGAGGCGACGAAACGCCGGGCGCCGGGCCGGTGGGGGAAGACCGCGACGATCTCGGTCCGGTCGTCGAGCTCGAGCATGAGGCGAACCGGCTCGCCATGCCCCCGGCCGCCCGGCAGCTTGTCACAGGCCAGGGTGAAGAACCGTCCGTCGGAGGCGAAGAGCAGCAGCTTGTCGGTGGTCTCGGCCGGGACGATGAAGCCCTGGGCGTCGCCCTCCTTGTACTTGATCTCGGAGGGGTCCTCGACGCGGCCCTTGACCGCCCGGATCCAGCCCCGCTCGGAGAGGATGACGGTGATCGGCTCGCGCACGACCAGGGCCTCGAGGGCCGCCTCGGCGTCCACCGAGGGCGCCGCCTCGAAGGTGGACCGCCGCCGCGTCAGGGCGCCGTCCTTCTCCAGCAGGTCGCGGACATCGCGCAGGCCCACCCCGACCAGTTTCCACTGGGCGCGGTCGGATCCAAGCAGCTTGTTCAGCCCGTCGCGCTCCTCGGCCAGCTCGGCGTGCTCGCGCCGGAGCTCCATCTCCTCCAGCCGGGCGAGCTGGCGCAGGCGGGTGTTCAGGATGGCCTCGGCCTGCAGGTCGGAGAGGTCGAAGGCCTCGATCAGCCGGGCCTTGGGCTCGTCCTCCTGGCGGACGATCCGGATCACCTCATCCAGGTTGAGGAAGGCGATGATCAGGCCGTCGAGGATGTGAAGCCGCGACTCGATCCGGGCCAGCCGGTGGCGGGCCCGGCGGACCACGACCTCGCGCCGGTGGTCGAGGAAGGCCTGGAGCAGGGCCCTCAGTCCCATGACGCCCGGGGCGCCGCGGGCGTCGAGGACGTTCATGTTGACCGGGATCCGGGCCTCGAGGGCGGAGAGCCGGAACAGGCTCTCCATCAGCACCTCCGGCTCGACATTGCGGGACTTCGGCTCGAGTACGAGGCGAACGTCCTCGGCGCTCTCGTCCATGACGTCGCCCAGCAGGGGCGCCTTCTTGTTCTCGATCAGCTCGGCGAGCTGCTCGACCAGGTCGGCCTTCTTCACCTGGTAGGGGATTTCCGTGACGACGATCCGCCACAGGCCGCGCCCCAGGTCCTCGCGGGTCCAGCGGGCCCGGACGCGCACCCCGCCCCGCCCCGTCTCGTAGGCCTCAAGCAGGCTGGAGGCCGGCTCGACGATCACGCCCCCGGTCGGGAAATCCGGGCCGGGCGTGATGGCGAGGAGCTCAGCCGTCGAGATGTCCGGCTGCTCCAGGAGCCGCAGGCAGGCCTCGATCAGCTCGGAGACATTGTGCGGGGGGATGGAGGTCGCCATGCCCACGGCGATGCCGTTGGAGCCGTTCGCAAGGAGATTGGGGAACCCCGCCGGCAGGACGACCGGCTCCTCCTCCTCACCGTCGTAGGTGGCGCGGAAGTCGACGGCGTCCTCGTCTATGCCCTCGAGGAGCAGCTGGGCGGCGAGGGTCAGGCGGCACTCGGTGTACCGCATGGCCGCGGCGTTATCGCCGTCGATATTGCCGAAATTGCCCTGCCCGTCGACGAGGGGATAGCGCTGGGCGAAGTCCTGGGCGAGGCGCACCAGGGCCTCGTAGACGGCAGAGTCCCCATGCGGGTGGTACTTGCCGATGACGTCGCCCACGACGCGGGCGCACTTCTTGGCGGTGGAGGTCGGGTCCAGGCGCAGCTGGCGCATGGCGTAGAGCAGGCGCCGATGGACAGGCTTCAGGCCGTCGCGGACGTCCGGGAGGGCGCGGCCCGTGATGGTCGAGAGGGCATAGGCCAGGTACCTGCGCGACAGGGCCTCGCTCAGCGGCTCATCGATGGTGCGGTCGCCCTCGGGGGGCGGAGCAAGGGTGTCGGTCATCAGGCGATCGGCGTCGAATCGGCGGCGGCGCCGCCCGCCCCTGCTTAGGCCGGGCGGGCGACCGCGTCATCCCGGACCCTCAGAGACGCTGCGCCTCGGTGAGCTTGTCCACAAGCCAGACCCGCGCGGCCGGGAGCGGCCGGTTCAGGGGAGCGAAGAGGCAACGCTCGAGGAAATGGCCGGTAAGGACCAGGCCGTCGCCGATGTCCCCCGCCGAGAGGCCGCCCTGGGCGGACAGGAGGAAGGGCGGCAGGCGCAGGAGGCGGTCCCTGTAGGGCTCGCCCGCCGCCCGGCTGACGGCCCGCCCTGTCCGGGGCGAGACCCAGGTCAGGTCGTCCAGGGCGCCGGTGGCGGCGCAGCGGGACAGGTCCAGCCCGAAGCCCAGGGCCTGGAGGATGCCGGACTCGAAGCGGACATAGACCGCCGGCCAGATGGCGTCGTGGCGCAGGGCGGCGGACAGGGCCTCGAAGGCGGCGAAGGCGCCGGGCTGGGGTTCGCGTTCCGGCAGGACCCCCGCGGCGACTGCGGCGGCGGAAGCGAGGCCCGCGAGGGCGAAGGCGTCGTCGAAGAGGTCCGAGGGGCCGGCGCCCGAGGCCTCGAGGGCCGCGGAGCCCAGTTGCTCGCTCGTCCGGGCGCGGAACCGTGCGGTGACCCGGGTCCCCGGCTGCAGCAGCGGCCGGATCCGGCGCGAGCCGCCTCCGGCGACGAAGGCCGGATACCGGCCGTGATCCCGGGTCAGGAGCTCGGCGATGGCGCCGTTCTCGCCGTGCGCCCGGGCCGCCAGGACGAAGGCCTCGTCCTCGAACTCCACCGCCGCCCCCTAGGCCTCGAAGTCGAGCCCGACGTCGCCGTAGAACTCCCGGCGATCGGCCCAGCGCTCGTCGACCTTGACGGTCAGGAAGAGATGGACCGGCCGGTCCAGGAGCTCGGTCAGTTCCTCGCGCGACTTCTGGCCGATCCACTTCAGGGTCTGGCCGTTCTTGCCCAGGACGATCGGCCTCTGGCTCTCGCGCTCGACATAGATGGTCTGCTCGATGCGGACCGAACCGTCCCGCCGCTCGCTGAAGGCGGTGGTCTCCACGGCCGCCGCATAGGGAAGCTCCTCGTGGACGCGCAGGTAGACCTTCTCGCGGGTGATCTCGGCGGCGAGGAGGCGGACCGGCAGGTCGGCGGTCTGCTCGGCGGGATAGAGCCAGGGCCCCTCGGGCATGAGCCCGGCCAGGCGGCGCAGGAGGTCTTCGACCCCGGACCCATCGGCGGCCGAGATCATGAAGACCTCCGAATAGACCCCGGTGTCGAACAGCCGCGCCGACAGGGCGAGCAGCCGCTCGCGCTTGACGCCGTCGATTTTGTTCAGCGCCAGGATGGCTTGCCGGCCGGAGGCCCTGAGGCCCTCGATGATGGTCTCCACGTCCTCGTGCGCCTTGCGGTCGGCGCCGCGGGCCTCGCCGGCGTCCACCGCCAGCTCCGCCTGGACGTCGACCAGGTGGACCACGACGTCGGCCTCCTCGGCCCCGCCCCAGGCCGAACGCACCATGGCCCGGTCGAGGCGCCGGCGGGGCGCGAAGATCCCGGGTGTGTCCACCAGGACGATCTGGCTTTCCCCCGAAAGGGCGACGCCCCGGACCGGGAAGCGCGTGGTCTGCACCTTGCGGGTGACGATGGAGACCTTGGCCCCCACCAGCCGGTTGGTCAGGGTGGACTTGCCCGCATTGGGCGCGCCGATGATGGCGGCGAATCCGGCGCGGGTCATGGCTGGATCTTCTCCCTCTCGAGGAACTGTGCGGCGGCGGCCTTCTCGGCCTCGCGCTTGGAACGACCGGCGCCGGAGGCCGGGGCGAGACCGGGCAAGCGGGCCTCGATGGTGAAACGGGGATCGTGGGGCGGTCCCTCGGACCGCGTCACGACATAGTCGGGAGGCGGCAGGCCAAGCCCCATGGCCCACTCCTGGAGGCGGGTCTTGGGATCGCGCTCCGGCTCCCGGTCAAGGCTGGCGGCCAGGTCGGCCCAGGCGCTCTGGAAGAAGACCCGCGCGGCGTCGGGGCCGGCGTCCAGGTAAAGGGCGGCCAGCAGGGCCTCGCAGGCGTCGCCGAGCACGCGGTCGCTGTCGCGGGCGCCGACCCGGGTGGCGCTGGGGTCGAGCCGGAGCGCCTCGGGCAGGCCGATCGCCCGCGCGACCTCGGCGCAGGCGCCGGAGTTCACGAGACGGTTGAGGCGGCGGGCGAGGTCCCCTTCCCGGGCGGCGGGATAGGCGGCGAAGAGTTGCTCGGCCGCGAGCAGGTTCAGGACCCGGTCCCCCAGGAACTCGAGGCGCTCGTTGTCCCGGCCCGGCGCGCCGCCATTCCCGACGCTGGCGTGGGTAAGGGCGCGTTCCAGGAGGTCGCGGTCTGCAAAGACGTGGCCGATCCGCGCCTCAAGGGCCGCCACGGCGGCCTTGCGCCTGTCCGGACGGGTCAGTGCAGCACCTTTCCGAACCGGCTGGGCCGCAGGTTCAGGACCCAGGTCCAGGGCTTGAACAGGGAGGCTCCCGGCGACCAGGACAGGAGCACAAGGCGCGCCTTGCCGACCAGGTTCTCCTCGGGGACCAGGCCGACGCCGATCTCGGGCGGCAGGCGGCTGTCGGCGGAGTTGTCGCGGTTGTCGCCCATGAAGAAGTAGTGGCCGGGCGGAACGATGACCTCGGGGGTGTCGTCGAGGTCTCCCCCGGTCCCGAAGTCGTTGGTCATGTAGCGACGTCCCCCGGGAAGGGTCTCCTCGACCCGGGCCACGGGCCGCACCATGCCGCTTCCGCCCGTCTCGTTCACCAGTTCAACCTGCCGGCGCTGGACCGGCTCGCCATTCAGGTAAAGCAGGCCCTGGCGCATCTGGACCCGGTCGCCCGGCATTCCCACGAGGCGCTTGATGTAGTCGGTGCGGCCGTCGCGCGGCAGCTTGAAGACGATGATGTCGCCGCGCTCCGGCGCACGGGACAGGAGCCGGCCGTCGAACAGGGGCGGGCTGAAGGGGATGGAATGACGTGACCATCCATAGTCGAACTTCGTGACGATGACGTAGTCGCCCTCGTAGAGGTTGGGCTCCTCGGACGCCGAAGGGATGGTGAACGGCTGGAAGAGCAGCACCCTCAGGAACAGGGCGATCAGCAGGGCCACCGCGACCGTCTTGAGGATCTCGATCGTCTCGTTGCGTTCGCCCTTGGGCGGAGCGGTCGTCTCGGTCATGGGGATTCCGGATCAGGTTTCCGCCCGGACATACCGCAAACCGGCCCGCCCGCACGTGAAATCTTGGCAAGCGCTAGGCGTCGGGCAGGGCCTCGATGATGACGAAGGCCTGGGCGTAGGGATGATCGTCGGTCATGGAGAGGTGGATCACAGCCCTTTGCCCCGGGGGCGTCATTTCCGCCAGCCGGGCCGCCGCGCCGCCCGTCAGGGCCAGGGTCGGCTGGCCCGAGCGCAGGTTCACCACCCCCATGTCGCGCCAGAACACGCCGCGCCTGAGCCCGGTCCCAAGGGCCTTCGCGCAGGCCTCCTTGGCGGCGAAGCGCTTGGCGTAGCTGGCGGCGGCGTCAGGCTTGGCCTCGGAGCGCCGGCGCTCGAGGTCCGTGAAGCAGCGGTTCCGGAAGCGGTCCCCGAACCGGTCCAGGCTGGCCTGGATGCGGCGGATGTCGCTGAGGTCGGAGCCGATCCCGAGGATCACGCCCCCGCCCCTCCCCGGGCGGCGTCCATGCGCTCGCGCATCCCGCGGATCGCAGCGGGCAGTCCGATGAAGACCGACTCGCCAATCAGGAAGTGGCCGATGTTGAGCTCGCGCATCTCGGGGATGGCCGCCACGGGAGCGACCGTATCGAAGTCGATCCCATGCCCGGCGTGGACCTCCAGTCCCGCGGCCGAGGCCCTCTGCGCGGCGCGGCGGAGCTGTTCGAGATACAGGCCGGCTTCAGGGTCGCCAGCCCGGACGGCGTCGCAGTAGGGCCCTGTGGTGAACTCCACCACCTGCGCCCCGGCGGCGGCGGCGGCGTCCACCTGGTCGTCGCAGGCGTCGATGAAGCAGCTGACCCGGATCCCGGCGCCCGCCATGCGGCGGACAGAGGGTGCGATACGGTCGAACCCGCCCGCGACGTCGAGGCCGCCCTCGGTGGTGACCTCCTCGCGCCGCTCCGGCACGAGGCAGGCGGCGTGGGGCCGGAGCCGGAGGGCCAGGGCCTCCATCTCGCCTGTGACCGCCATCTCGAAGTTCAGGGGCCGGCCGAGACGCACGCAGAGGGCCGCCAGCGCCTCGATGTCGGCGTCGCGGATGTGCCGGCGGTCCTCGCGCAGGTGGGCGGTGATCCCGTCCGCCCCGGCCGCGATGGCGACCTCCGCCGCTCGAAGCGGGTCCGGATAGCTCTCGCCCCTGGCGTTCCTCAGGGTGGCGACATGGTCGATGTTCACGCCGAGGCGGAGACGGCTCATTTCGAGAGGCGCCGGCTGCCCGGGTCCTCGACGGGGATGGCGGCGAGCTCCGGCGGCAGCTGGTCCGCCGGATAGGCCGGTACGTCCAGCTGGGCGAGGGAAACCAGGGGCGCGCCCGGATCGGCGCGGCCGCCCGAGCGGTCGACGATGCAGGCGGCGACGACGACATTCCCGCCCGCTTTTCGGATCGCCTCCACGCACTCGCGCGACGACAGGCCGGTGGTCACGATGTCCTCGACCATGGCGACGCGGGCGCCCTCCGGGATCTCGAAGGCGC
This sequence comes from Phenylobacterium parvum, assembly GCA_029977805.1. Taxonomy (GTDB): domain Bacteria; phylum Pseudomonadota; class Alphaproteobacteria; order Caulobacterales; family Caulobacteraceae; genus Phenylobacterium; species Phenylobacterium parvum_A. The sequence continues at coordinate 17,120 of JAPOKE010000014.1, forward strand.
GACGCAGGCGGAACTCGCCCCCTTCCCGCTCGACATAGACCGAGGGGACGCCGAGGTGTCGCGCCGTCTCGTAGCCCGGGATGATGCCGCCCACGGCCGGGGAGACGCAGATGTCGACGGGGCCCACGGCGGCGCGGATCTTCGCGGCCAGCGCGCGGCACAGGCGCTCCGTCCGGTCCGGGTGCTGGAAGACGAGGTTCTTCTGCAGGAAGACCCCGGAGTGCAGGCCGCTGGACAGCACGAAGTGCCCCTCGCGCAGGGCGCCGGCGGCGCGGAATTCGTCGAGGACCTGTTCGGTGTTCATGGGGCGCTCCTTGCGCGCCCGGATTAGCCCACGGCGCCGGGCCTGTCACGCCGCAGGACGGACGCCGGAAGGGTGTTGAGCGCGAGGCCGCCGATGACCAGGGCCGCCGCCGCCAGCTTCCAGGCCGGCAGGGGCTCGCCGAGGGCCAGGGCCGAGGCGGTCAGCCCGAAGACGGGCACCAGGAGGGCCCAGGGCGAGACCACCGCCGCCGGGTGCCGGGCCAGAAGCCAGCCCCAGGCGGCGTAGCCGAAGAGGGTGTTGCCGAACGACTGGTAGAGAAGCTCGGCCCAGACCACGGGGGTCATGGTGGTCACCGCGGCGACCATGGCCGGCGCGCCCTCGAACACCAGGGCGAGGACGAGGAGCGGAGGCACGGAGAAGAGGCTGGCCCAAACGACGAAGGCCAGGCTGGGGGCCTCCGGGGTGGCCCTCTGGACCATGTTCCCGAGCGACCAGCTCAGGGCGGCGACGAGGACCAGGACCAGGCCCAGGGGCGTGGTCACGGCGTCCACGTGCATGAGGATCACGCCGATGCCGGCCGCCGCCAGCACCAGGGCCAGGCCCTGGCGCCCGCTGAGCTTCTCGCCCTTCAGCCAGATGGCCAGGCCGATGGTGAAGAAGACCTGGCTCTGGACCACGAGGGAGGCGAGGCCCGGCGAGATCCGGCCGTCCATGGCGAAGTAGAGGACCCCGAACTGGCCTACGCCGATGAGGAGCCCGTAGGCGGCGAGGTTGCGCCAGGGGACCTGGGGACGCTTCAGGAAGAAGGCCGCCGGCAGGAAGGCGAAGAAGAAGCGCAGGACCGCGAAGGTGAAGGGCGGGAAGTGGGCGAGGGCCGACTTGATGACGGCGAAGTTGCTGCCCCAGACCGCCACGACGGCGAGGGCGAGCAGGGCGTGGCGCCAGGACAGTGCGGTCATTTGGCGCCCTCCCCGCGCAGGGCCGAGAAAGCGGCTTTCGTCCGGCTTTGCAAGCCTCGCGCTTGCGGGCAATGTGCGCCGCCGCAAGGGAGGACCGCATGAGCCTGACCATCCGCCGGGTCGCCGGGGCGCTGGGCGCCGAGATCTCGGGCGTCGACCTGTCGCAGGACCTTCCGGACGGCGTGGTCGCGGAGATCCGCGCCGCGCTGGTCGAGCATCAGGTCATCTTCTTCCGCGACCAGGACCTCAGCCCTGCCCGCCAGGTGGCCTTCGGCCGGCGGTTCGGTCCCCTGAACATCCACCCCTATGTCCGGGGCATGGAGGGGTATCCCGAGGTCATGGAGATCATCAAGGAGCCGGGGGACAAGACCAATTTCGGCGGCGGCTGGCATTCGGACACCTCCTTCCTCGAGCGACCGGCCATCGGGTCGATCCTGCACGCCATCGAGCTGCCGGAGTGGGGCGGGGACACCCTGTTCTCCAGCCAGGTCGCCGCCTACGAGGCCCTGTCGACGGGGATGAAGGCGACGCTGGAAGGCCTGCGCGCCGTGCATTCCGCAGGCCGCGAGTATTCCGCCCAGGGCCATTCCGCCCAGAAGCGGTCCTCCATGAGCGTCGCCGAGGCCGAGGGCGCAGTGGGCGAGTTCATCCACCCGGTGGTGCTGGCGCATCCGGAATCCGGCCGCAAGGCCCTCTACGTGAACCCGGCCTTCACGATGCGCTTCGAGGGCTGGACCAAGCGGGAGTCCAAGCCCCTGCTGGACTTCCTGTTCGAGCACTGCCGCTATGAGGGCTACACCTGCCGCTTCGCCTGGAAGCCCGGGTCCGTGGCCTTCTGGGACAACCGGCAGGTCTGGCACTTCGCCCTGAACGACTATCCCGGCCAGCGCCGGCACATGCGCCGGGTCACGGTCGACCCGGCCTGAGGCGGGTCAGCCCGCCCGCTTGGAGCGCTCGACCGTCTCGATGGCCGGGTTCGCCCGAAGGGCGGCGGCGATGTTGGTCAGGTGGCGCGCGTCCTTGACCTCGATGTCGAAGTCGACGTCGAAGAAGTCGGTCATCCGCCGGTGCATGCGCAGGTTGACGATGTTGCCGCCGGCCTCGCCGATGGTCGTGCAGGCCTGCCCCAACACGCCGGGCGCATTTCGGATGGTGGCGGTCAGGCGGGACTGGGTCAGGGTGTCGCGCTCGGCCTCCGGGGTCCACTGGAGGTCCCGCCAGAGGTCTTCCTTCTCCTCGAAGGCCGCCAGCTCCGCACAGTCGATGGTGTGGACCGTCAGTCCCTGCCCATCGCCCTCGAGGATGCCGACGATGCGGTCTCCGGGGACGGGGGTGCAGCAGGCTCCGAAGTGCAGGCTGATCCCGGGGGTGAGGCCGCCGCCCCGGACATAGAGCTGGGCGCCCGCCCCGCCCTCGATCCGGCGGACCGCCGTCGCCGCCTCCCGGGCGGCGGGCTCCAGCCGGGGAAACAGGATGTCCAGGACCTCCGCGGGGGAGATGCTGCCCCGGCCGACGCGCTCGAAGAGCTCGTCAGCGGAGGCGACCGCAAGCCGCTCGAGCGCGGGCGCGAGCGAGACATCGCTCCGCGCCTTTCCGGCCCGGCCGAAGGTCTGGTCGAGGGCCGCCAGGCCGAGGCGGGTGAACTCTTCCTTCTCGGTCAGGCGGATGTGCCGGCGGATCGCCGAGCGCGCGCGCCCCGTCACCGTCAGGGACCGCCAGTCCGCAGGCACCACGGGCTTGGGACCCCGGACCACCTCGACGACGTCGCCGTTCTGGAGGGGCGTGCGCAGGGGCCGCGGCTCGCCGTTGATCTTCACGCCGATGCAGGTGTCGCCAATGTCGGTGTGGAGGGCGTAGGCGAAATCCAGGGGCAGGCCGCCGCGCGGCAGGCTGACCAGCCGGCCCTTGGGGGTGAAGACGAAGGTCTGGTCGAGGTACATCTCGAGCTTGGCGTGCTCGACCAGTTCCTCGACGTCGCCGCCGTGCTCCAGCACCTGGACCAGGTGGCGGAGGTTGACGAGGGGGTCGCGTCCGCCCTGCTCGGCCTGGTGCTCGGCGTCGAAGCCGTAGGACGTATCCTTGTAACGCCAGTGGGCGGCCACGCCCTCCTCGGCGATGCGATCCATGGCCTCGGTACGGATCTGCATCTCGATGCGCATGCCCCTGGGCCCCACCACCGTGGTGTGCAGGGAGCGGTAGTTGTTCCGCTTCGGCATGGAGATGTAGTCCTTGAACCGGTCCGGAACGGACGGCCAGGCCCGGTGCGCCACGCCCAGGGCGCGGTAGCAGTCCTCCTCGGTATCGACGATCACCCGGAAGGCGTAGATGTCGGACAGCTGGGAGAAGCCGATCGACTTGCGCTGGAGCTTGCGCCAGATCGAATAGGGGTTCTTCTCGCGCCCGAGGACCCGGCAGGGCACCCCCGCGGCCTCGAGCCGGCTGACGATTTCCTGGGAGACCAGGGCCACCGCCCCGCCCTGTTCCGTCCGCAGCGCGTTCAGCCGACGCTCGATGGCGTCGCGGGCCAGGGGATTCAGGTGGGTGAAGGCCAGCTCCTCCAGCTCCGAGCAGATCCGGTGGCAGCCGATCGACCGGGCGAGCGGGGCGTAGATGTCCAGGGTCTCGCGGGCGATCCGCTCCCGCTTGGCGGGAGCCTTGATGTGCTGGAGGGTCCGCATGTTGTGCAGGCGGTCAGCCAGCTTCACCAGCAGCACCCGGACATCCTTCGAGATGGCCAGGATGAACTTCCGCAGGTTCTCGGCCTGGCGGGTGTGCTCGCTGTTAAGCTCCAGCTTGGTGAGCTTGGTCACGCCCTCGACCAGTTCGGCGATCTCCGCGCCGAAGAGCCGCCCGATCTCGGCCGAGGTGGCGTCGGTGTCCTCCACGGTGTCGTGCAGGAGGGCCGTGATGATGGTGGCCGCATCCATCCGGTACTCGGTCAGGATGCCGGCCACCTGAATCGGATGGGCGAAGTAGGGATCGCCGGAGGCGCGCTTCTGGGAGCCATGCATCCGCATGGCGTAGACGTAGGCCCGGTTGAGGATGGCCTCATCGGCGCTGGGGTCGTAGGAGCGGACCTTCTCGATCAGCTCATACTGGCGAAGCATGGCCCGGCGGGGCGCAGGCTCGGCAGGCGGCGGGACGAGTGCGACCCCAGCCTGCGGGGCCGGGGTCCCTGAGATGGGGGTCTCGGAGACCGGGGCCTGCGGTGCAGGCGGACGACCGACTGGCGCCTCAGGGCTCAGTAGCGCTCTTCCTGACCGCCGTCGCGGTCGCTCTGGAGGGCCCGGATGAGCTCAAGCTCGCTCATCTGCTGGTGGGTCGGATCCGAGAGCAGGGCCAGGGTCTCTTCTTCTTCCTCGGCCTCGGAGCGCTCGTCCACCCGCTGCAGCGTGGTGATCAGGCTCTCCTTGAGCTCCTCGGGATCCACCACGTCATCGGCCAGCTCGCGCAGGGCCACGACCGGGTTCTTGTCATTGTCCCGGTCGACCAGCAGGGGCGAGCCCGCAGAGATGCCGCGGGCCCTGTGGGCCGCCAGCAGCACGAGGCTGAAGCGGTTCGGGACCTTCTCGATGCAGTCTTCGACGGTGACGCGGGCCATGGCTACCTCGGCAGGCGGATGGAACCGCCCCACATAGAGCCTTGGGCCCGATTGTGCAACGCCGCAGGCCCCCCGGCGGGGATCAGCCGGCCCCTAGGGCCGCCCTGGCGATGTCGTCCATCGTATTGAACAGGAAGGTCGGCCGGTGCGCCTCGAGGATCTCGGGGCGGGCATAGCCCCAGGTCACCGCCCCGGAGTCGATCCCGGCCCGGGAGGCGGCCTCGATATCCCGGGTTTCGTCGCCGATGGAGAGGACCTGGCCGTGGCGGGCGCCCGCCCGGCGGATGACCTTCCTGAACTTGGGCGTCTTGCCGAACATCGAGGCGCCGCAGGCATAGTGGCTGATGCAGGCGGCCAGCTCAGGACCCAGGATCTTCCGGACGTTGGCTTCGGAGTTGGAGCTCACCAGGGCCAGGACGACGCCGGCCTCGTGCAGCTTCCGGATCAGGGCCGGGGATTCCGGGAACAGGGGAATCTTCGAGGTGTTCTCGGAAACCAGCCGCCGGGTGTGCCGGGCGATGAAGGGCATCTTCCAGGCCGGCACGCGCATGTAGGCGACCACCTCGCGGCTCGACCGTCCCCGCAGCATGGCGATTTCGTCATCGGTGATCTGCCGGAAGCGGAACTGGCGCGCGACCTCGTTGGTCATGCTGATGAACCAGTCGGCGCTGTCGGCAAGGGTGCCGTCGAAGTCGAAGATGACGAGCCGATAGGCCAATCCGTTCCCTCCGGGGGACGAAAGTCCCTCGCCCTTCCCCTCTTCCGGCGCAGGATGCTGCACGATTGCCGCGCCCTGCGCCAGTCCCCCGGCCCGGTTCGCCCCGGCGCGGGTCATGACGCCGGCCTCGCATCACGCCCGGCGACGGCTGTCGCGGCGAGCTCGGAGGCCGTCCGGCCCAGCAGCGGGTGACGCCAGTCGGGGGCGATCTCGGCGAGGGGACCCATCACGAAGAGGCGCTCGTGCGCCCGCGGATGCGGGAGGGTCAGGCCGGGCGTCTGCATCACGTGTCCCCCGTGGTCGATCAGGTCCAGGTCCAGGGTCCGGTCGGCGTTGCGCGCGCCGCGGACCCGGCCAAAGCGCGTCTCGATACCAAGCAGCCGCCGAATCGTCTCCGGGGGATCGATCGTCGCCTCGACAATCGCGACCCCGTTGCGATACTCATGGCCGGACGGGTCAGGCCAGGGGGAGGATCTCCACCAGCTGGACCGGCGCAGTATCGGCAATCCCGCCTCCGAGAAGAAAGACAGAGCGGCCTCGAGCAGATCCTCCGGCGACCCATGGGCGCCGGGCAGATTGGACCCCAGCGCCACGACGGCCCGGACAGGCCTCCCGGCGACGACGCCAGACTCCGGAAAACCCTGACTCAATGACCTTCTACCCCACCGACAGGCTGGCGCTCTTCATCGACGGGGCCAACCTCTACTCCGCCGCCAAGGGACTTGGCTTCGATATCGACTACCGCAAGCTCCTCGACGAGTTCCGCAAGCGCGGCGTTCTGGTCAGGGCCTACTACTACACCGCGCTGGTCGAGGATCAGGAGTATTCCCCGATCCGTCCCCTCGTGGACTGGCTGGACTACAACGGCTTCCGCCTTGTCACCAAGCCCGCCCATGAATTCACCGACTCCCAGGGCCGCAAGCGCTGGCGCGGCGACATGGATGTCGAGATCGCCGTCGACATGATGGAGATGAGCGCCCACGCCGACCACATGGTCCTGTTCTCCGGCGACGGGGACTTCCGGGTCCTGCTCGAGGCGGTCCAGCGCCGGGGCGCGAGGGTCACCGTGGTTTCGACGGTGAAGTCCCAGCCGCCGATGGCCTCGGACGACCTCCGGCGGCAGGCCGACGCCTTCATCGACCTCGCAGACCTCGCCGACCTGATCGGCCGCCCCTCGCGGCTGCCGCGGTTCATCCAGGAGAGCCGCGTGGGCGCCGACCGCGACGCGCCGGACGCCTGACCATGGCCGTGACGCCCGCGGCGGCCGTTCCCGAACCGCCCCGCGACTGCAGCCTCTGTCCCCGGCTCGTCGCCTACCGGCGCGAGAACCAGGCGCGGAACCCCGACTGGTGGAACGGTCCTGCGCCCTCCTTCGGGGGACCGGACGCCCGCCTGCTGGTCCTCGGCCTCGCCCCCGGCCGGACAGGCGCGAACCGGACGGGCCGGCCCTTCACGGGCGACCATGCGGGCGTCCTGCTGTTCCAGACCCTGCTCCGCACGGGTTTCGCCGAGGGCAGCTATGGCGCGCGTCCCGATGACGGCCTGTCGCTCGTCGACTGCATGATCTCGAACGCCGTGCGATGCGCCCCGCCCGGCAACCGGCCGGAGACCTCCGAGGAGGCCGCCTGCCGACCCTTCCTCGCCGCCAGGCTCGCCGCCCTGCCCCGGCTGAAGGTGGTGGTGACCCTCGGCGACGTGGCGCGACGCAACCTGCTGCGCGCCCTCGGCCTTCCGGCCTCGGCGGGGACGTCCGGACACGGCGCAGAGTTCGACGCCGGCCCCTACAGGGTCCTCAACAGCTATCACTGCTCCCGGCTCAACACGAACACCGGCCGGCTGACCCCGGAGATGTTCGAGGCGGTCTTCCGCCGCGCGCGCGCCCTTCTCGACGGCTGACATCCGCTTCCGGGAGGGCTAGGCAGGGCGCAACCTCCCCCTGGCCCCGGAGCCCGCCCATGCGCGTCCTCGCCTTCACCGCCGCCCTCCTCGCCGCCGCACCCGCCGTCGCGGCCTCGCCCGGCCCGGCGGACCAGGCCCGGGCCCTGGAGATCCTCAAGACCTCCATCAGCCATCGCACCACGGAGAGCGCGGGCCAGGCCAACATGCTGGCCTATGCCGGGTGGATCCGGGACGTGCTTGTGAAGGCGGGCTACAGCCCGTCGGACATCGCCGTCGAACCGGTGGCGGGAACGGCCACGCTGATCGCCCGCCTGCCGGGACGGGATCCCGCCCGGAAGCCCTTGGTGATCTCGGGCCACATGGACGTCGTGGAGGCCCGGGCCGAGGACTGGACCCGCGATCCCTTCATCCCGGTCGTCGAGAACGGCTACGTCTTCGGGCGCGGGGCGGCCGACAACAAGTTCGACGTCTCCATGGTGGTCGCCACCCTCGCCCGCCTCCGCGCCGAGAACTGGCGGCCGGGACGGGACGTCATCCTCGCCCTGTCGGGGGACGAGGAGACGCTCATGCGATCCACCGCCGTCCTCGCACAGAAGCTCAGGGGCGCCGACCTGGTGCTCAACGCCGACGGCGGCGGCGGGGAGCTGGATGCGTCCGGCAAGGCCATCTCCTACGGGATCCAGGGCGCGGAGAAGACCTACGCCGACTTCACCCTTGAGGTGACGGACCCCGGCGGACACTCCAGCCGGCCCACCCCCGGCAACCCGATCTACCGGCTGGCGCGGGCGCTGGAGCGGGTCGAGGCCCACCGCTTCCCCGTCCAGTCCAACGAAATCACCCTCGCCTCGCTGGCCGCCAGCGGACGCAGCCTCGACGGCCCGACCGGGGACGCCCTGCGGCGCTTCTCCGCGAATCCGGCGGATGCAGAGGCGGCGAAGATCCTGTCGGACGATCCGTCCTGGGCGCCCTACCTGCGCACGACCTGCGTCGCCACCCTGGTCAGCGGCGGCCACGCCAGCAACGCCCTGCCCCAGAGGGCCAGCGCCAACGTCAATTGCCGCATCTTCCCCGGCACGCCCTCGGCCTCCGTCCTGCAGGTGCTCAAGGATGTCGTCGCCGATCCCTCCATCAAGGTGACGCGCAACGACGACGGGTCCATCGACAGCCCGCCCTCGCCGCTCCGGCCGGACGTCGTCAAGGCGGTGACCCGGGCCGTGCACGCCGTGCACCCGGGCCTCGCCATCGTTCCCGCCCAGTCGGCCGGGGCGACGGACAGCATGTACTTCCGCGCCGCCGGGGTCCCCAGCTACGGGGTCTCCGGCCTCTTCACCCGCGACGACGACACCTATGCCCATGGCCTGAACGAGCGCGCGCCCCTCGCCGCCATTCCGGGGGCGCTCGTCCACTGGGACTCCCTGCTGCGCGACCTCGGCCGCTAGCACTGGCGGACGCCGGGGTTTCGGCCCTATCGTTCCCCCTTCAGAAGCCCTCCGGCCGGAGAGGCGAACCGCGCGGGAGGGGCGGACAGGATGAGCGGACCCGCCTGCTGCGCGCCGGCCGGATGGATCACGGGGAAGGCGCCATCCGGGTCCGGGGTCATGGAGGCCCCGCAGCCGGCCGAGGGACCTGTCCCGGGCCTCGCCCTGGTGGACCTGCCCGGCGGCGAGTTCCTGATGGGCAGCGACGCCGGCGAGGGTGAGCCCGGCGATGGCGAGGGACCCGCGCGTCCCGTTCGCCTCTCGCCCTTCCGCATCGCCCGCACCGTCGTCACCAACCGGCAGTTCGCCGCCTTCGTGGAGGCCACCGGCTACGTGACCTACGCCGAGGAGGTCGGGTCGAGCTTTGTCTTCGCCGGCCTCCTTCCGGACGACTTCCCGCCCACCCGCGGGCTCGCCGACGCGCCCTGGTGGCGCGAGACGCCGGGCGCCTGCTGGAGCAAGCCCGAGGGAATGGGTTCGGACTGGCGCGCCCGGCCCGATCACCCGGTGGTCCATGTCAGCTGGCATGACGCCCTCGCCTTCTGCGGCTGGGCCGGCCTCGCCCTGCCCACCGAGGCCCAGTGGGAGTACGCCGCCCGGGGTGGGCTAACAGGCAAGCGCTACCCCTGGGGCGACGAGCTGACCCCGGGTGGAGAGCATTTCTGCAATGTCTGGCAGGGACGGTTCCCGATGCACGACGAGGGCGCCGACGGCTTCGTCGGGCTGGCGCCGGCAGACGCCTTCCCGCCCAACGGCTTCGGGCTGCACAACGTCTGCGGCAATGTCTGGGAATGGTGCGCCGATGGCTTCACCGCAGACCACCCGCAGGACCTGAGACACGATCCCGTCGGTCCGGTCGGGAGCCCCCGCCGGGTGATCCGCGGCGGCAGCCATCTTTGCCACGAGAGCTACTGCTTCCGCTTCCGCGTGGCCGCACGCAGCGCCAACCTGCCGGAGGCCACCGCCGGCCACATGGGTTTTCGCTGCGCCGCCCCCGCCTTCCCTCCGGAATTTCGATCCAAGGAAACCCCATGAGCCAGACGCCCAACCGCAACGGCCTCGGCCTGACCGCCAGCGAGTCCCGCCCCCACTGGCCCGAGCCCGCCCGGGCGCCGGCCGGCGCGCCCAACGTGGTCTGCATCGTCTTCGACGACCTCGGCTTCGCGGACCTCGGCTGCTACGGCTCCGAGATCGCCACGCCGAACATCGACGCCCTGGCCGCGGGCGGCCTGCGCTACACCAACTTCCACACCACGTCGCTGTGCTCGCCGACCCGCGCCGCCCTGCTGACGGGGCGGAACCACCATTCGGTGGGCATGGGCGGGCTGGCGGACTGGGACCTGGGCTTCCCGGGCATGCGGGGCCGCATCGCCCGCAGCGCCGGAACCCTGGCCGAGATGCTGCGTCCCGCCGGCTACAACACCTTCGCCACGGGCAAGTGGCACCTGACGCCCACCTTCGAGACCTCCCAGGCCGGTCCCTTCGACCAGTGGCCCCTGCAGCGGGGGTTTGACCGCTACTACGGCTTCCTCGAGGGCGAGACGAGCCAGTGGCATCCGGAGCTGGTGCTCGACAACCACCACATCGAGGCGCCCGACCACGAGGGTTACCACCTGTCCGAGGACATCGTGGACCAGTCGATCGGCTTCATCCGCGCCCAGCGGACCATCACGCCGGAGAAGCCCTTCTTCCTCTACATGTGCCTGGGCGCCCAGCACGCGCCGCACCACGCGCCGAAGGCCTTCATCGACCGCTACGAGTCCGTCTTCGCCAAGGGCTGGGACGCCACCCGGGCCGACCGCCTCGCCCGGCAGAAGGCCCTGGGCCTGGTTCCCGCCGACACCGTGCTGCCCGAGCGCAATCCGGGGGTGAAGGCCTGGGACGACCTCAGCGACGACGAACGCCGGCTGGCGGTGCGGCTGCAGGCCGCCTTCGCCGGCATGCTCGAGCACGCAGACCTGCAGGTGGGCCGGCTGGTCGACTGGCTGCGCGGCCAGGGATGCCTCGACAACACCCTGATCACCCTGATCTCGGACAATGGCGCCAGCCAGGAAGGCTCGCCCTTCGGCACGGTCAACGCCCTGCGCTACTTCAACGGCGTCCGCGACACCCTGGCCGAGAACCTCGAGCACATCGACGCCATCGGCGAGGCGCACCTCAACAACAACTACCCGCTCGGCTGGGCCATGGCCGGCAATACCCCGCTCAAGCGCTACAAGCAGAACACCCACGGCGGCGGGGTGCGCGACCCGATGATCGTGCACTGGCCCGCGGGCATCGGCGAGGCCGGCGGAATCCGCCAACAGTTCCACCACGTCTGCGACATCACCCCGACCGTGCTCGAGGCCGCAGGCGTGACCCCGCCGGCGCAGATCCACGGCGTGACCCAGCAGCCCATCGAGGGCGTGAGCTTCGCCTACACCTTCGGCGATCCGGCCCAACCGACGCGAAAGCGCACCCAGTACTTCGAGATGCTGGGCCACCGGGGAATCTGGCACGAGGGCTGGAAGGCGGTGACCTGGCACAGGCCCGGGACCGACTTCGACGCCGACCGGTGGGAGCTCTACCACCTGGACCAGGACTTCAATGAAATGAACGACCTGGCCGAGCAGGAGCCCGCCCGCCTCCAGGCCATGATCGCGCGCTGGTTCTCGGAAGCCGGGGCCTGCAACGTCCTGCCCCTGGACGACACCCTGAACCGGTTCGTCAGCTCGAACCCGCACAGCGTGGCCTCACGCCGCAGCTGGGTCCTGCAGCCGGGCGGCGGGCGCATCCCGCAGGCCGCAGCGCCGGACATCCGCAACCGCTCCTACCGGATCACCGCCCACGTCGACATCCCCGAGGGCGGGGCCGAAGGGGTGCTGGTCGCCCAGGGCGACTGGTGCGGCGGCTACGCCCTCTACCTGAAGGACGGCCACCTCATCCACGACTACAACTTCGTCAACCGCCACTATGTGGCGCGGTCCGACCGCCCGGTGCCGCCGGGGCGTCACACCCTCAGCTGGGTGGTGCGCAAGACCGGGGAGTACAGGGCCGAGGGAACCCTCCTGATCGACGATGCGCCCTGCGGCGGGGCCGACCTTCCCCAGACCTATCGCGCCCAGGCCTCCTTCATCGGACTGGAGGTCGGCCGGGCGCCCAAGCCGGCGGTCTCCGACTTCACGGCGCCCTTCCCCTTCACCGGGGTCCTGGACCGGATCGAGGTGGAGCTGGGCGACGACCAGCAGGCCGACCCGCAGCTGGCCCTGGAGTCCGCCCTGCGCCGGCAATAGCGGCGGCCGGGCGCCGGGGGGCTGGAAAGCCGGCGGGTTTCAGCCCTAAACTCACGCCCGGCGACAGTCCGGCGACCGACCGGACGGCGAAACCAGGCGGGACGGACATGCTGGACCTCATCATTCGCGGCGGAACCCTCGTGGACGGGACGGGCGCGAAGCCCTTCGTCGGCGACATCGGGATCCAGGGCGACCGGATCGTCTCGGTGGGCAAGGTCGAGGGCCCTGCACGGCGGGAGATCGACGCGACCGGCCACATCGTCACCCCGGGCTGGGTGGACATCCACACCCACTATGACGGCCAGGCCACCTGGGACGCCGTCATGGCGCCCTCCAGCTGGCACGGCGTGACCACCGCCATCATGGGCAACTGCGGCGTCGGCTTCGCGCCGGTCCGCCCCGGCCAGCAGGACTTCCTGATCGAGCTGATGGAGGGGGTCGAGGACATCCCCGGCGCCGCCCTCGCCGAGGGCATCGACTGGAAGTGGGAGACCTTCCCCGAATACCTCGACGCCCTGGAGTCCAAGCCCCGGGCCATCGACGTGGGCGTCCACGTCCCGCACGGCTCGGTCCGCGCCTACGTTCTGGGCGACCGCTGCAACACCGACTACCGGCCCGACGCCGGCGAGATCGCCGAGATGGCCAGCATCGTCCGCGAGGGCGTGGCCGCCGGGGCCCTGGGCTTCTCCACCTCCCGCACCCTGCTGCACAAGGACGTCCACGGCGTCCACGTCCCCGGCACCTTCGCCGGCTCGGACGAGATGCTGGCCCTGGGCCTGTCCATGAAGGGCCTCAGCCACGGGGTCTTCGAGATGGTCTCCGACCACCTCGGCGACGATGACGAGTGGAGCTGGGTCAAGGGCTTCGTCGAGGAGACCGGCCTGCCCGTCACCCTCGTGGCCACCTCGGCCGGCGCCTACCAGGGCGACAAGATGTTCAACATCGCCGAGGAGTCCCGCCAGAAGGGCATGGACATCCGCCCGCAGATCGCCGGCCGGCCTACCGGGGTGCTGCACGGCCTGACCTCCAACTTCCACATCTTCCTCGCCAGCCCGACCTGGAAGTCCGAGCTGGAGGCGCTCTCCGTCGCGGACAAGGTCGCGGCCATGTCCCGGCCGGACATCCGCGCCGCCCTGCTCTCCGAGGACTCGCCCCTGATCCGCGCCGCCACGGCCCCGCCGGTCGGCGGCCAGGTCGCGGGCATCGAGGGCCTGCTGTGGCGCATCTTCCCCCTGGGCGAGCGCCCCAACTACGAGCCGGACCGGGACCAGAGCGTCGCCGGCCTCGCCGAGGCGGCGGGCGTCTCGCCGGTGGAGATGATGTACGACCTGCTGCTGCGTGACGGCGGCAAGGAGCTCTTCTACCAGCCCCTCGGCGGCTACCAGACCTACAACTTCGACTTCTTCCGCAAGAACATGCAGCACCCCAACGTGCTGTTCGGCCTGTCCGACGGGGGCGCCCACTGCGGGGTCATCGCCGACGCCGGCATGCCGACCTTCATCCTGACCCACTGGGCGCGCGACCGGGTGAAGGGCGAGCAGTTCCCGCTGGAGTTCCTGGTCCGCAAGCTCACCAGCGACACCGCCCGGGCCTATGGCCTGAACGACCGAGGCCGGCTGGAGCCGGGCCTGCTGGCTGACCTGAACGTCATCGACTTCGACGCCCTGCGCCTGTTCCGCCCCGAGGCGATCCACGACCTGCCGGCCGGCGGTCGCCGCCTCGTCCAGCGGGCCGAGGGCTACCGCTACACGGTCAAGTCCGGCCAGGTGACCTTCGAGGACGGCCAGCACACCGGCGCCCTCCCCGGCGGCCTCGTCCGGGGCGGCCGAGAGGCGGTGATCCTGGCCGAAGCGGCGGAGTAGGACGGGCGGCGCCCGGCGCCGCCCCGGCCCACCCTCAGCGCGGCGTCGTGCAGCGGCGCTCGATTTCCTTGTTGATCAGGGCGCGCTTGTCGTTCTGGCTCATGTCCGCCATGCCGGCCAGCGGGATGCCGAAGGGGCCCAGCAGGAGGCCGAGGCCCACGCCGGTGCCCATGCGGGACAGGGTCTTGTCGTCGTACTTCAGGGCGATGTTCCGGGCGTCGAGGCACTCCTGAGAGGAATACTTCGGGTCGCGTTCGTCGAGCCGGGAGATCGTCTTCTGGGGGGTCGAGGCGCAGGCGCCGAGGGCCGTGGCGGCCAACAAGGCGGCGGCAAGCGCCTTGGGCGGACGGCGGTTGGCCTGATGTTTGATCATGCCCGGATGTCTCCCCTCTGGTCTGTTGACGGGGTGAACTTTCGGGGCAGTCGGCGCAGGGATCAACCCCCCGCCCCGTCGTTCGGAGGCGTACGCCGGGATGGCGCTGCGTCGCTCCCTCAAGTGTCCGGCTTCGGTTCAGGTTGACTGGCCCGGAAGTCAGATGAACAGTGGCGGTGTGCCCAGCGGCGACCGACTTCCAGATAATCTCCGGTTCGAACTGGACGATCTCTCCCGACAGCCGGTCCGGGACCTGGTGGCCCGTCACCTGGCTGGCATGCACGCACAGAGCCCCCCGGAAAGCGTCCACGCCCTCGCCCTCGAGGGACTTAAGGCGCCCTCCATCCGCTTCTGGAGCGCCTGGAGCGGCGTGACGCTCGCCGGCATGGGCGCGCTGCGCCGGATCGATGCGGAGAACGGCGAGATCAAGTCCATGCGGGTGGCGGACGCCTTCCTGGGCCAGGGCGTCGGCCGGGCCATCCTGGAGCACATCCTGGCTGAGGCCCGGGGCATGGGGCTTGCGGCCCTCTGGCTGGAGACCGGCGCGGTGGACGGCTTCATTCCTGCCCGCACCCTCTACGAGAGCGTCGGGTTCACGACCTGCGGTCCTTTCGACAGCTACGGCCCGGATCCCTTCAGCGTCTTCATGACCCTAAGGCTCTGAGGCCCAGCGCCCGCTCAGGACTTTGGCCTGAGGCCGAGCCGGTCGGCGATCACGCCGTCGTCGGAGACCGCGAGGCCGAGATCGTCGTCGTAGCGGAAGGCCGGACCGCTGGAGGTGAACGGGTCGTCGGGGGCGTCGTAGGCGCGGGCCCGGTAGACGACCCCCGCCCTTCGATCGGTCACCG
>JAPOKE010000150.1 GCA_029977805.1 Phenylobacterium parvum
CGCCTATGGCGCCCGCCCGGTCGACTGGCTGTTGAACAACGCGGCGGTCGGGCCGCGCTGGTGCCTGATTCACGCCACCCATATGACCGATGCCGAGACCCGCGCCGTGGCGGCGGCGACCGGCAGCTCGGAGCTGCCCGAGGCCAGGGCCCAGGCGCCGTAGTAGCAGTTCGACCGGGCCAGGGTGGCCGAGACGTACATGTCGGCCAGCATGTGCTTGATGGCCTGGAAGGAGCCGATCTGGCGACCGAAGGCCATGCGGTCGAGGGCGTAGTCCCGGGCCATGGACAGGGCGCGGTCGGCGCCGCCGACCTGCTCGAAGGCCATCAGGATGGCGGCCCGGTCCATGACCTGGCTGGCGATGGCCCAGCCCTCGCCCTCGCCGCCGAGCCGCTCGGCCGGGGCGCCCTCGAAGGCGAGGCGGGCCTGGCTGCGGGTGGGGTCGATGGAGGCCAGGGTCTCGCGGGTCACGCCGGGACCGTTCAGGTCGACGAGGAAGAGGCTGATCGCCTGCTCGCCCCGCCCGGCGCCCGAGCGCGCGGCGACGATGGCGAGGTCGGCGATGTCGCCGTCCGGCACGGGGGACTTGGCGCCGGAGAGCCGGCCGTCGCGGACGGCGGCGGCGACCTTGTCCGGGGTCATCCGGCCCTGGCCCTCGACGAAGGCGAAGGTCCCCACGGCCTCGCCGCTGGCCAGCCGGGGCAGCCAGGCCTTCTTCTGCGCCTCGGATCCGGCCTGCAGCAGGAATTCGGCGGCCAGGTAGATGGACGAGGCGACGGGCACGGGGGCCAGGGCCCGGCCCAGCTCCTCGGCGGCCAGGCAGAGCTCCAGGTGCGACAGTCCGACGCCGCCATAGGCCTCGGGGATGGCGACGCCCAGGACGCCCATCTCGGCCAGGCCCCGGTAGAGGTCGCGGGAGAAGGGCTCCCCGCCCTCCAGGCCGGCGCGCACCACCGCCGGCGTGCACTTCTCGGTCAGGTACCGCCGGATCTGGTCCTGCAGCTGCTTCTGGTCGTCGGAGAAATCGAGGTTCATGCGCCTTCCGTCCCGTCCTCTCCCCGCTGGCGGGGGATTTGGCTTGTATTTCGAGAGGCTGACCCTACGCCAGTCAAGCGCCGCCTTCGGGTTCCGCCCTTGACGCAGGCCGGATTCGCCGGGCGTCCTCACCGGATCGCGGCGGGAGGAACGGCCATGCTCTACCTGGTCCTGAAGGCCGGCCTGTCCGGGGTCATCATCGCCCTGGTCTCGGAGATCTCCCGGCGCAATCCCGGGTTCGGCGGGCTTGTCGCCTCCCTGCCGCTGGTCTCGATCCTCGGCATGATCTGGATCTGGTCGGAGAGCCGGGACCCGGTGCGCCTGGCGGACCACGCCGCCGGGACGCTGGTCTTTGTCCTGCCGTCCCTGCCGATGTTCGCCCTGATGCCCTGGCTCCTGCGCCGCGGCGTGGGGTTCTGGCCGGCCCTGGGCGCCGGCTGCGCCCTGACCGTCGGGCTCTACCTGCTCACCCTCTGGGGGGCTTCGCGCCTCGGCCTGAGGCTTTGACGGGGCCTGCGCCTGCCTCCGCCACCACCGGATAGTAGGGCTGGCCCCAGTCGCGGTCCGGGTGGGACATCAGGATGTCGATGAAGGCGGGCAACAGGCGGCCGAGCAGGGCCGCGCCGTCCCTGACCTGGGCGCGGTTGACATTGCCGTTCCAGGTCGCCCCGCCGTGGACCAGCTGGTTGCGCAGGACGTAGAGCCGCTCGAAGACCTGGCCCAGCACCTTTCCGGCATCCTTCTCCGCAAGGCTGGCGAAGGTCGCCTTGCGCTCGACCTCCAGGCGGTCGCGCCAGTCTGCGAAGCCGGGCTCGCCATTGTGGTGCTTCCAGAAGGCGGGGAAGACGTAGGGGTTCACCAGGAGGGTCCGCACCTCGTTGGAGAACCGTGACCAGAGGACGCCATGGATGTCGCCGTCAGAATCCAGCTCGGCGAGGGTGCGGAAGAAGGCCCGGAACCGGCTCTGCTCGGTGACGTAGTCCTCGCCGATGTCGCTGGCGTAGGCGGAGTTGAAGCCGATCCAGAGCAGGATGAAGCGGGTGTCATGGTCCTCGACCTCCCGCTCGGCCCGGTCCAGCCAGCTGAGGGCGCGGTGCACGCGCAGGCTCAGGGCCTCGGGGAACCCGTCCCGCAGGGCGCGCTGCCGGGCCTTGAGCGCCGCGTGGCGGGCGTCCTCGATGCGCCCGGTGGGGGCGCCGCCCGTCCTGCCCGGCTTCCGTCCCGCCATGCCGTCCTCCCTCAGTCCGCAGCCGCCAGGATGCGGTCCACCACCGCCGCCAGCTTTTCGTCGATGACGTGGAGGTAGGCCTTCCAGTCGTCCATGTGGCGCAGGTCCTCTGCCCCGTCCGACACGCCGCGCAGGCCCGCCAGGGGCACCCCGTGGGCCATGCAGGCGCGGGCGACGGCGAAGGTCTCCATGTCCACCATGTCGGCGTCGATGGCCTCGTAGGCCGACCCCGAGATCACCGCCCCGCCGGTGGAGAGGCGGACGGCGGGCAGGTCGGGAAGCAGGACCTGCAGGGGAAGCTCCCTGGGCAGGTCGAGATAGGGCGTCAGCCCGGCGGGGATGCCGAGGGGCGAGGCGTCGATGTCGCGGTAGCTGACGCTGGCCACCTGGTAGACCCCGGTCTGCTCCAGGGTCCGCGAGCCGGCCGAGCCCAGGCAGACCGCCAGGTCCGGCGTCTCGCCCCGGGCCTCGAGGCGCGCCAGGGCGGCGCCCGCGGCGAGCCCCGCCTCCACCGGCCCCACCCCGGTCATGAGGGGCGTGAAGCGGGCGCGCAGGGCCGGGCCGTACTCCGGCGGCGCGGCCATGATGAAGAGGATGCGGCGGTCCCCCGCCTGGACGAGCTCCATGCGGGCATGGTGCCCCGGATCGCGGCGGGTGTCAGCGTCCGCCGTGGGCGGGCGCGCCGAAGACATCGCACAGGGTCTCGAGGACCCGCTCCGCCGCCGGGTCGGCAAGCCGGTAATAGATGGTCTGGGCCTCCCGGCGGGTGGCCACGAGGTCTTCCGCCCGCATCCGCGCCAGGTGCTGGCTGGTGGCGGAGGCGGTCAGGCCGACGCAGGCCGCCAGTTCCCCGACCGGCGCCTCCCCGTCCGCCAGGCGACAGAGCAACTGCAGCCTCTGCTCGTTGGCCATCAGCTTCAGGAGGCGCGCCGCCGCCCCGGCCCGGGCCTGGAGGTCGGCGATCCGGAGGTGTGGGGCCAGTTCGTTCAATGCGAATCTCCCGAGGGCAGGGGCGCGCCGTCGTCACGCAGGACAATGTAGATAGCCGGTATCACCAGGACGGTCAGCAGGGTCGAGGAGGCGAGGCCGAAGAGCAGGGAGATCGCCAGGCCCTGGAAGATCGGGTCGAACAGGATCACCGCCGCCCCGATCATCGCCGCCGCCGCCGTCAGCACGATGGGCCGGAAGCGGATGGCGCCGGCTTCCAGCAGGACTTCACGCAGGGAGCGGCCTTCCCTTGGCGTGTGCCGGATGAAGTCCACCAGCAGGATGGAGTTGCGCACGATGATCCCCGCAAGGGCGATGAAGCCGATCATGGAGGTCGCCGTGAAAGGCGCCCGGAACAGGATGTGGCCGATGACGATCCCGACCAGGGTCAGGGGTATGGGCGTCAGGATCACCAGCGGCAGCCTGAAGCTCCGGAACTGGGCGACCACCAGGACGTAGATTCCAAGGATGGCCACGCCGAAGGCGGCGCCCATGTCGCGGAAGGTCACCCAGGTGATCTCCC
>JAPOKE010000151.1 GCA_029977805.1 Phenylobacterium parvum
ATGGGCCGCCCCCCCGCCCCTCACCCTTCGGCCACCAGACCTGAAGCCGCTTCTCCGCCGCCCCCAGGGGCGTCTCCACAGACGGTTCGGGCGCGAATAGGCCCGCACATTCCGCGACATGGCGGAACCGGTCTGCTCAGGCAGGGATGTCGGGAGGGTGGGTGGCGGTGACGCAGGGATTCGAACCCTGGATACCCTTTCGGGTATGACGATTTAGCAAACCGTTGCCTTCAGCCACTCGGCCACGTCACCAGACCCCGCGCGCGGGAGGCCCCTCTTAGCCGAAGGGGGGCTCGCGGCGCAACGGCCTCCTGTCCGGCGCCGGCCTGTGCTAACCGGGCGTCGGATGATCCCGGAGACCTCCTGATGCGCCCTGCCCCCGCACGCCCCCTTCTGGCCGGCCTCGCCGCCCTCGCCCTTCTCGCCGTCGGCGCCCCGACCGCGCATGCCGACGCCCCCCGCGGCCTGACGGCCAGGGACCTGGTCACGCTGGACCGGGTCTCGGAGGTCCGCCTGGCCCCTGACGGCCGCTCGGCGATCTATGTCGTGCGGCGCACCGACTGGGAGGCCAACCGCGGCCGCACCTCCCTGTGGCGGATCGACCTCTCCGCCCGCAATGCCGAGCCCGCGCCCCTGCCGGCGGTGGGGGACGACGTGGGATCGCCGCGCTTCAGCGCCGATGGCAGGTGGATCTACTTCCTGTCGGGACGCTCGGGCTCAAGCCAGGTCTGGCGGGCCCCGGCGGCCGGCGGCGCCCCCGAGGCGGTGACCCGCCTGCCCCTGGACGTCGAGGCCTACCGGCTGTCGGCCGATGGCCGGACCCTGGTGCTCGGCCTGGCGGTCTTCCCCGACTGCGGCGACCTGAAGTGCACGGCGGACAGGCTGGCCGCGCCCAAGGTCCCGTCGGGCCGGACCCACGACCGGCTGTTCGCCCGGCACTGGGACACCTGGGCGAACGGGACCCGCAACCACCTCTACGCCCTGGGGGTCGAAGCCGCCCTGGCGGGCCAGGCGCCGATCCCCCTGACCCCCGGCCTCGACGGCGACGTCCCGGGCAAGCCCTTCGGCGGCGAGGACGACTTCGCGATAACCCCGGACGGCAGGTCGGTGATCTTCTCGGCCCGTATCGCCGGAAAGACAGAGGCCTGGAGCACGAACTTCGACCTCTTCCAGGTTCCGCTGGCCGGCGGGGCCGCACCGGTCAACCTGACCCCGGAGAACCCCGCCGGGGACTCGGCTCCGGTCCTGTCGCCTGACGGGCGCACCCTCGCCTGGCTGGCCATGAAGCGGCCCGGCTTCGAGGCCGACCGCAACGGGATCATGGTGCGCGACCTGGCCACAGGTCGGACCCGGGAGCTCGCCCCCGGCTGGGACCGGTCGGCCGAGGGGCTGAAGTGGTCGCCGGACGGACGCCGGCTCTACGCCCTGGCCCAGGACGTCGGTCAGCAGCGCCTCTTCGTCTTTGACGCGGCGCGCGGCGGAACGCCTCGCCCCCTGACGGGCGAGGGCCACGCCAGCGGCTACGACGTCGGGACCTCGGGCCTGGTCTTCATCCACGACACCCTGACCGGACCGGCCCAGGTCTGGAAGGCGCGGACCGACGGCGCCTCGCCGGTCCAGCTGACCTGGCACAACGCCGAGCGGCTGGCCCAGGTGAAGATGGGCGAGCCGACCCAGTTCTCCTTCGCCGGCTGGAACGGCGAGACCGTCCATGGCTATGTGGTGCGGCCGCCGGGCGCAAAGCCGGGCGAGAAGTTCCCCGTCGCCTTCCTGATCCACGGCGGCCCGCAAGGCTCCTTCGGCAACCTCTGGCACTACCGGTGGAACGCCCAGACCTACACGGGCCGCGGCTATGCGGTGGTGATGATCGATTTCCACGGCTCCACCGGCTACGGCCAGGCCTTCACGGACTCCATCTCCCGGCACTGGGGCGACCGGCCGCTGGAGGACCTGCAGAAGGGCTGGGCGGCGGCGCTGGAGCGTTTCCCCTGGCTGGACGGCGACCGGGCCTGCGCCCTGGGCGGCTCCTACGGCGGCTACATGGTCAACTGGATCGCCGGGAACTGGAACGGGCCCTGGAAGTGCCTCGTGAACCACGCCGGCCTGTTCGACACCCGGGCCATGGCCTACTCCACCGAGGAGCTCTGGTTCACCGAGTGGGAGAACGGAGGCATGCCGCACGACAATCCGGCGGGCTACGAGGCCTTCAATCCCGTCCTCCATGTCGGCAAGTGGAACCGGCCCATGCTGGTCCTGCACGGGGACCGGGACTACCGGGTGCCGCTGGAGCAGGGTCTTGGAACCTTCACCGCCCTGCAGCGCCGCGGGATCGAGAGCCGGCTGGTCACCTTCCCGGACGAGAACCACTGGATCCTGAAGCCCCGCAACTCGGTGCAGTGGCACGACGAGGTCATGGGCTGGCTGGACCGCTGGACGGCGGCGCCGCGCTGAAGGGCGCCTACATCCCCCGGTGGACGGGGCGCAGGTCGGGGAAGTCCGGCTCGCGCCCCTCCTGCCGGGCCCTGAAGGTCTCGGCCATGTCGGCGGCGGGGAACATGCCCGCCTGCCAGACCCGGAGGTAGTCGAGGGCCGTCTCGGTGTCGTGCTCTCGGGCGTAGTTGATCATCACCTTGGAGCCGGCCACCGCCAGGGGCGACTTGGCGGCGATCTCGCGGGCGACGGCCAGGGCGTGGGCGACCACAGCCCCCGCGTCCGGGAGGACCTCGTTGACCAGTCCGATCTCGCGCGCCCGGTCGGCGGGCAGGCGGCGGCCGGTATAGGCCAGCTCGCGCACCCAGCCCTGCGGGATAAGCCGGCAGAGCCGCGGAAAGGTGCCGGCGTCGGCGGTCATGCCGATGTTGATCTCCTGGATGCAGAAGAAGGCGTCGGCGCTGGCGTAGCGGATGTCGCAGGCGGCGGTCAGGTCCACCCCGCCGCCGACGCAGCCGCCCTGGATGGCGGCGATGACCGGCATCCGCGCACGGTCCAGGCAGGAGAAGGCGTCCTGCAGGGACTCCAGGTGGGCCCGCGAGGCCTCGCCCGCGATGTCCGACCGCCGGGATCCCTCGGCTGCGCCGCCGCCGACCCCGGAAAAGTTCTGCAGGTCCATGCCGGCGGTGAAGTGCCGTCCGGTGGAGGAGATGACGATCACCCGGGCCCGGGCGTTGTCGCTGATGTCGTCGACAATGGCCGGCAGCTCGTTCCAGAACGCCCGGTTCATGGAGTTGAAGGCCTCGGGCCGGTTCAGCCGGATGTGGGCGACCCGGTCTTCCAGGGTCACCTGGAAGCAGGTCCAGTCCGTCTCGAACGCCGAAGCCATGCCGCCGCCTCCCCTTGCCCGGACGTCAGAGCCCGAGCTTCGCCTTCAGGATCTGGTTGACGGCGCCGGGATTGGCCTTTCCGCCCGTCGCCTTCATGACCTGGCCAACGAACCAGCCGATCGCCTGCGGCTTCTCACGCACCGCAGCCGCCTGGCCGGGATTGTCCGCGATCAGCTGGTCGACCAGCGACTCCAGGGCGCCGGTGTCCGACACCTGCTGGAGCCCTTGCGCCTCGACGATGGCGCGCGGCCGGCCTTCGCCCGCCCACATGCG
>JAPOKE010000152.1 GCA_029977805.1 Phenylobacterium parvum
GGAAGGCCTGCTGGCGCGCTGCCACCACGTCGATGGTCACAAGGGTGAGGGGCCGCTGTCGGTGGTGATCTGGACCACCACGCCCTGGACCCTGCCGGCCAACCGCGCCATCGCCTTCTCCACGGAGATCGCCTACGCGGTCTACGAGGTCGAGGCCATGGAGGCGGGGCTGGACTTCGAGCCCTGGGCGAAGGCGGGCGACCGCCTGGTCGTCGCCGACGCCCGGGCCGCCGACGTGGCCGCCGCCGCGAAGATCGCCCGCTGGCGACGGGTCGAGGACGTCGACCCCTCGGGCATGGTCTGCCGCCACCCCCTGGCGGCCCTCGACGACCACTACGGCTTCGCCGTGCCGATGCTGGACGGCGACCACGTCACCGACGACGCGGGCACGGGCTTCGTCCACACCGCCCCGGGCCACGGGGTCGACGACTACCTGGTCTGGCTGGCCCACGGCCACCGCGAGATCCCCGAGACGGTGGACGCCGACGGCGCCTACCTGCCCCATGTCGCCCTGTTCGGCGGCCTCAAGGTGCTGGAGACCGAGGGCAAGAAGGCCGGCAAGTTCGGACCCGCCAACGGCGCGGTGATGGACAGGCTGGTCGAGGCCGGAAACCTCCTGGCCCGCGGCCGGCTGGAGCACAGCTATCCCCACTCCTGGCGCTCCAAGGCGCCGGTCATCTTCCGCAACACGCCCCAGTGGTTCATCCGCATGGACGAGGCCGTGGACACGCCGGAACTGAAGGGCGCCACCCTGCGCGAGACGGCCCTGAAGGCCATCGCCGCCACCGCCTTCTACCCGGAGGCCGGACGCAACCGCATCCGCTCCATGGTCGAGGGCCGGCCGGACTGGCTGATCAGCCGCCAGCGGGCCTGGGGCGCGCCGCTCGCCATGTTCGTGGACAGGGAGACCTTCCAGCCCCTCGTGGACCCCGAGGTCAACCGGCGCATCGTGGCGGCCATCGCCGAGCGCGGCGCCGACGCCTGGTTCACCGACCCGCCGGAGAGCTTCCTCGGCGGCCACGACCCGGCGCGCTTCGAGAAGGTCGAGGACATCCTCGACGTCTGGTTCGATTCCGGCTCGACCCACGCCTTCACCCTGGAAGGGCGGGAGAACACCCGCTGGCCGGCCGACCTCTACCTGGAGGGCAGCGACCAGCACCGCGGCTGGTTCCAGTCGTCCCTGCTGGAAAGCTCCGGCACCCGCGGCCGGGCGCCCTACGACGCCATCATGACCCACGGCTTCACCGTCGACGAGAACGGCGAGAAGATGTCGAAGTCCAAGGGCAACACCCTGGAGCCCGACACCGTCATCCGGGAATCCGGCGCCGAGATCCTCCGCCTGTGGGCCGCCATGGTCGACTACGCCGAGGACCAGAGGATCGGGAAGACCATCCTGGCCACCACCACCGACGCCTACCGCAAGCTGCGCAACACCCTGCGCTACCTGCTGGGCGCCCTGGCCGGTTTCTCCGACGCCGAGCGGGTCGAGCCGGCCGACATGCCGCCCCTGGAGCGCTACATCCTGCACCGCCTGCACGAGCTGGACGGCCAGGTGCGCGAGGCCTACGCCCGCTATTCCTTCCAGGACGTGGCCCGGCCCCTGACCGAGTTCTGCCAGACCGACCTGTCGGCCCTCTTCTTCGACGTCCGCCGCGACGCCCTCTACTGCGACAGGCCCGACAGCCTGAAGCGCCGGGCGGCCCGCACGGTGATGG
This sequence comes from Phenylobacterium parvum, assembly GCA_029977805.1. GTDB lineage: Bacteria > Pseudomonadota > Alphaproteobacteria > Caulobacterales > Caulobacteraceae > Phenylobacterium > Phenylobacterium parvum_A. The sequence goes on from JAPOKE010000152.1 coordinate 1,716, forward strand.
ACCTGGTCTTCGAGCGGCTGACCATCTGGCTGGCGCCCCTGATCCCCTTCACCATGGAAGAGGCCTGGACCACCCGCTTCCCCGAGGCCGGCTCCAACTGCCTGCGCATCTTCCCCGACACCCCCGCCGCCTGGAGCCATCCGGACGAGGCGGACCGCTGGGCGAAGGTGCAGGCCGTGACCCGCGTGGTCATGGGCGCCCTGGAGGCCGAACGGCGGGAGAAGCGCCTCGGCGGCCCCCTCGACGCCGCACCCGTGGTCCACGTCGCGGACGCCGGACTGCTGGCGGCCTTCGAGGGCCTGGACCCGGCCGAGGTCTTCCGCACCTCCCAGGCCACCCTTCTCGCCGGGGCGGGACCGGAGGGGGCCTTCGCCCTCGCCGAGGTCCCCGGCGTCAAGGTCGAGCCCCGGAAGGCCGAGGGCCGCAAGTGCGCCCGCTCCTGGCGCATCCTGCCCGAAGTGGGCGAGGACCCCCGCTATCCGGACCTGTCCCTGCGGGACGCCGACGCCGTCGCCGCCTGGGACGCGGCCCGTGGCTGAGGTGAGCCCGGCCGGCCGGCTGGCCTTTGGCCTCGCCGCCGCCGTCCTGGTCGTCGACCAGGCGGTGAAGGCCTGGATCCTCGAGGGCATCGACCTGCCCCTGCGCCTGTCGGTGGACCTCATCGGGCCCCTGCGCCTGACCATGGTCTGGAACGAGGGGGTCAGCTTCGGCTTCCTGCAGGCGCGACACGACCTCGCCCGCTGGGGCCTCACCGCCTTCGCCCTCGTCGTGGCCCTGGCCCTGGCGGCCTGGGCGCGCCGGGCGGACCGGCGCCTCCTGGGCGTGGCCCTCGGCCTGATCATCGGCGGGGCGGTGGGCAACGCCATCGACCGCGCGCGGTTCGGCGCGGTGGTGGACTTCATCGACGTCAGCGCCCTGGGCTTCTTCCCCTGGGTGTTCAACGTCGCCGACGCCGCCATCACCATCGGCGTCCTCCTGATGCTGCTGGACTCCTTCCGAAAGGACTCCCCCACCGCCCCCTAAACACTCCCCCGAGGGAGAGTTGGACCGCGCAGTGCGCGGGAGGGGGTCTGCGGCCCCCTGGGCATTGGACCTCCAGAGGCGGTTGGCGCTTGGCGGGCTTTGCGCTATCTGAGGCGCGTGGCCGGGGGCGGCCCGAGGAGCCGTGTCTTGATGAAGTTCCAACACATCGCGGTCATCGCCGTCCTGGCCGGGGCGACCGGCCTCGCCGGCTGCCAGTCGACGCGCCAGGCCCTGGGCATGACCAAGGTTACCCCCGACGAATTCCGCGTCGTCTCCAAGGCCCCCCTGGTGGTGCCGCCGGACTTCGCCCTGCGCCCGCCGGCGCCCGGCCAGCCCCGCCCCCAGGAGCTCCAGCCCGAGAGCGCCGCCCGGAATGCGCTGATCGGCCGCTCCCTCTCCGAGACCCGCTCCGACGGCGAGAAGCTGCTGGTCGCCAAGGCCGGCGCCGACAAGGCCGACCCCCTGATCCGCTTCGTCATCGACGACGAGAACGGCGACATCGCCCACAAGGAAGAAAACTTCGCCGACAAGGTGATGTTCTGGAAGCCCGGCGACCCGCGCAGCCCGGCCGCCGCCGCTGCGGAGGCGGACAATGCGCCGGCGCCCATCGACCCGGCCGCCGAGGAGGCCCGGATCAAGTCCCTGATCGGCGACAAGACCGTGGTCATCGCCCGCGAGCGCAGCTCCAAGATCAAGATCCCCGGCCTGTAGCGGTCGCTACGCCGGGCGCTCTCCCCCCGATTGGGAGGAATGACCCAGCAATTGCTCCCCCAAGGGGGAGCTCCGGACGAAGTCCGGTGAGGGGGTCAAGCCCCCTCGCCGAGGGTCCCTTCCCCGGGC
>JAPOKE010000153.1 GCA_029977805.1 Phenylobacterium parvum
TGAAAAAGCCATCGAACTGATGGCCCGTCGCGGTTTGGCGCGGCAGGCATTCGGCAAGCCCATCGCCAATCTCGGCAAGAACGTCGAAGTCCTGGCCAAGGCCCGCATCGAGGTCGAGGCCATGCGCCTGATGGTGCTCAAGGCCGCCAAGGCCATGGACGTGCTCGGCAACCGCGAGGCCCGGGTCTGGGTGCACATGGTCAAGGCCATGGTGCCGGAGCGGGTCTGCCAGATCATCGACCAGGCCATCCAGATGCACGGCGCCACCGGCATCTCCCAGTGGACGCCGCTTGCCTCCATGTACACCGACGTGCGGCACCTGCGCTTCGCCGACGGCCCGGACGAGGTCCATCACCTGGTGGTGGGCCGCCATGAGATCCGCCAGTATGAAGGCGGCGGCGAGGACCAGACCTCGGGCGTCGTCTGGCGGAACTGACGGGACGCGCGGACGGCGGCCCGGTGGGTCGCCGTCCCGTTCCACGGGAGGCGGGGATGTCCGAAGGCGAAGCCGAGATCACCGAGGTGCGCGCCGCGCACCGCTTTGACGAAGCCCGGCTGGAGGCCTGGCTTGACGGCCGGCTCGAAGGGTTCCGCAAGCCCCTGACCGTCCGCCAGTTCGAGGGCGGGCATTCCAACCCCACCTTCCTGATTTCCTCGCCGGACCGGCGCTGGGTGGTCCGCAAGAAGCCCCCCGGCGACCTCCTGCCCTCGGCCCACCAGGTCGGGCGCGAATACACGGTGCTGAAGGCCCTCGGCGGCTCCGGCGTGCCGGTGCCCACCGTCCGCCTGCACTGCGAGGATGCGTCGGTCATCGGCTCCGAGTTCTTCGTCATGGACTGGGTGCAGGGACGGATCTTCCTCGACCCCTCCCTGCCCGGCATGACCCCGGCCGAGCGCCGGGCGGTCTTCACCGACTACCTCAGGGTGCTGGCCCGGCTGCACGCCATCGCCCCCGCCGAGGTCGGCCTGTCGGACTATGGCCGGCCGGGCAACTACTACGAACGCCAGATCAGCCGCTGGGTTCGCCAGTACAAGGCCGCCCAGACCGACGACCATCCCGACATGGAGCGGCTGATGGAGTGGCTGCCGGCCCACATGCCGGCGGAGAGCGAGACGCGGATCGTCCACGGCGACTTCTCGATCCGCAACTGCATGCTGCACCCCACCGAGCCCAGGCTCGCGGCGGTGCTGGACTGGGAGCTTTCGACCCTGGGCGATCCCTATTCGGACGTCGCCTACACGACCCTGTTCATGATGGGGGAGACGCCGCAGAAGACGATCACCGACCTGGGCATCCCGTCCCAGGCCGAGATGTTCGAGATCTACGCCGAGGCCTCGGGCCGCCCGCCCCTGAAGGACTGGAGCTTCCACCTGGCCTTCACCCTGTTCCGCATCGCGGCCATCAACCAGGGGGTCTACAAGCGCGGGCTGGACGGCAACGCCTCGTCGGACCGGTATGTCGAGGCCTATCCCTCGATCCAGCGCTACGCCGCCCGGGCCTGGTCCATCGCCAACGGGGGCCCGGCGGTTGTCTGACGGACTGCTGGAGCGCCGCAACCGCGCCTTCGGCGCCGGCGCGGCCCTGTTCTACGAGACCCCCCTGCACATCGTCCGCGGCGAGGGCGCCTGGCTCTACGACGCCGACGGCCGGCGATACGTCGACATGTACAACAACGTCCCCTGCGTGGGGCACGGCAACCCGGCGGTGGCCGGGGCCATCGGGCGGCAGCAGGCGACCCTGAACGTCCATTCCCGCTACCTGCACGAGGACATCGTCCGCCTGGCCGAGCGGGTGGCGGGCCTGCATGGCGACTTCGCCGAGAGCGTGATCTTTTCCTGCTCCGGCACCGAGGCCAACGAGATCGCCCTGCGCATGGCGCGCATGGCGACCGGCCGGCGGGGGATCGTCTGCACGGACGCCACCTACCACGGCAACTCGGAACTTGTGGGGGCCATGAGCGGCCTGCCCGCCGGGTCGGACCGGGCGCGGGGCTTCCGCAGCTTTCCCTTCCCCCAGACCTTCCGGACGCCGGAGCGGGGCCTGTCCGGCGAGGCCCTGACCGAGGCCTACCTCGCGGGCCTGGACCGGGCCATGGACGCCCTCGAGGCCGCCGGCGACGGCGTGGCGGCCCTGATCGTCTGCTCCATCCTGGCCAATGAGGGCCTGCCGGACATCCCGCCCGGCTTCATGGGCCGGGCCGCCGAGCGGGTGCGGGCCCGCGGGGGGCTGGTCATCGCCGACGAGGTGCAGTCCGGGTACGGCCGCACGGGCCGCTGGTGGGGCTACGAGGTCACCGGCTTCACGCCGGACATCGTGGTGACGGGCAAGCCCATGGGCAACGGCGTGCCCCTGGCCGCGACCACCGCCTCGCGCAGCCTGGTCGAGGCCTTCCGGTCCCGGACCCGCTACTTCAACACCTTCGCCTCCAGCCCCCTGCAGGCGGCGGCCGGCCACGCCGTGCTGGACGAGATCGAGAGCCGGGACCTCCTGGCCAATGCGGAAAGGGTGGGCGCCTTCCTGAAGGCGGAGCTGAAGGCCCGGGTCGGGCGCTGGCCCGGGGTGGCCGACGCCCGGGGCTGCGGCCTCTTCCTCGGGGTGGAGATCGTCGCCCCCGACGGCGCGCCTGACCTCGCCGGGGCCCGCGCCATCTGCAACGGCCTGAAGGACCGGGGCTTCCTGACCTCCAACGCCGGCGCCTTCAACAACGTGGTCAAGATCCGCCCGCCCCTGGTCTTCAGCCAGGCCGACGCCGAGGCCTTCCTGCCCGCCTTCGACGCGACCCTGGACGCCCTCCATGGAGCGGGCTGAGGCCGAGCGGCTCTTCCTGGCCGCGGCGCAGGAGGCCGCCGGGGCCTTCCCGGTGGACGAGCCCCGGCTGTCCCTGGTCACCGTCTCGGAGAACGTCACCTTCCGCCTGACGGACGGCCGGACGGGCGAGGACTGGGTCCTGCGCCTGCACCGTCCCGGCTACAACTCGGCCGCCGAACTGGAGGCCGAGCGCGTCTGGACGGCGGCCCTGCGTGAGGCGGGGCTGGAGGCGCCCGAACCCCTGCCGGCCCGGGACGGACGCGCCTTCGTCCCGCAGCGGGTCGAGGGCGCGGGGGAGACCCGGCTTGTCGGCGTGACCCACTGGATCGAGGGCGAGATCCTGGAGGGCCTCCTGAAGGATCCGGCCTGGGCCGGCGAGCGGCCCCGCTGGTTCGCCCGCCTCGGCGCCCTCGTCGCCCGCGCCCACCGGCAGTCGGAGGCCTGGACCCCGCCCGCCGGCTTCGCCCGCCCCTCCCTGGACGCCGACGGCCTGATGGGCGCGGCGCCCCGCTGGGGGCCCTTCTGGGACCATGCGGCCCTCTCGGCCGCGGACCGGGACCTGGCGCTGGCCGCCCGGGACCGCCTTTACGCCCGCCTGACCGCCCTGCCCCGGGACCCGGCGGTCTTCGGCATGATCCACGCCGACCTGCATCCGGGCAACCTGGTGATCCGGCCGGAGGGCCTCGCCATCATCGACTTCGACGACGCGGCCTTCGGTTGGCGGATGTATGACATCGCCGTGGCCCTCACGCACCAGCAGGCGTCGCCG
>JAPOKE010000154.1 GCA_029977805.1 Phenylobacterium parvum
GTGAGGGGGTCAGCGGCGCCGGGGGATGAAGACCTCGGCGCCGGGGCCGACGCCCCGGGCGGCGGCGTAGTTCCCCATGTTCAGCGCCAGGCTCATCCGCCCCCGGGAGTCCGGGTAGAGCAGGACCGCGCCCCCGGGCACGTCGCTGAAGGTGCGGACATAGGGCGCCGGCTCGGGCCGGCCGGCGACGGTCAGGGGCACGGTCTCGCCCAGCCTCCAGCCCAGGCCGGCGAAGGCCTCGGCGGAGAGGTCGAGGATCAGGTTGCCGTAGGGCCCGTCCGTGCCGATGGCCCGGGTCCGGACGCCGTCGGGCCCGAGCCGCGGCGGCGCGAGGTCCAGGCGGACCAGGGTTTTCGGGTCGATCTCCGGCCCGACGCCCGCCCAGTCGTCGCCCCGGGCCAGCCGGCCGGCGACGGGGGCGAAGATGTCCCGGCCGTGGAAGGTCGAGGAGCGACGGGCGCCGATCATCCAGGACTCCGCCCTGATCTCCCGGGCGGCGACAATGGGATCCGCGGCGTCGAGCAGGGTGACCAGCCCGTTGTCCGGCAGGACCAGGCTCTGCCCGCGGCGGGTGCGGGCGACGATGGCGCGCCGGGCGGAGCCCACGCCGGGGTCCACCACGACGACGATCACCGCGTCCGCCGCCAGCCAGGGCGCCGAGCCCGCCAGAAGCCGCGCGCCGGCGGCGACGTCGTAGGGCGGGACGCGATGGGTGATGTCCAGGAGGCGGGCCTCGGGGGCGAGGGAAAGGATCACCGCCCGGCAGATGGCGACGGCGTCGTCGATCTCGTCGAAGTCCGAGAGGAAGCCCACCATCCGCCCGGGGGCGGCGCGGGCGGCGCCGGGCGCCAGGGACAGGGCGAGGCCCGCCGCGAGGAGGCCGCGGCGCGGGAGGCCGGACCCCCTCATGCGGCGGGGGACTTCAGGGCGGCGTAGAGGCGCCTCGGCGTGATTTCCCGGACATTCGGAGATCCGGCGCCCGGCACGCTGCCGTTCACATTCTGGATCATGCCCACGAAGACGACGTCGTTGGTCGGGTCGATCCAGAACCAGGTCCCGAAGGCGCCGCCCCAGTAGAAGGTGTCGCGACCCTGCGGGGTGCGCGCCGCCGCCGGGTCCTCGATCACGGCGAAGTCCATGCCGAAGCCCACCCCGTCCTGGGAGGGGCCATAGAGGTCCACCTTCACGCCGGGCGCCAGGACATTGCGGCGCATCAGCTTCACCGTGTCCGCCCTGAGGATCCGCTTCCCGCCCAGGACGCCGCCGTCCAGCAGGGCCTGGGAGAACCGGAAGTAGTCGGAGGCCGTCGACAGCAGGCCGCCGCCCCCCGAGAGGAAGGCCGGCGGCGTGACCGGTATGGCCTGCGGCGGACCGGCGACGATGCGGCCATCCCGGTAGGTGTGGATCCGCGCCACCCGGGCCGCCTTCTCCGCCGGAACGTGGAAGCCGGTGTCGACCATGTTCAGCGGGACGAAGACGTTGCGCGCGAGATAGGCGTCCAGCCGCTCGCCCGAGAGCCGCTCCACCACATGGCCCTGGATGTCGACGCAGGGGCCATAGCGCCAGTCCGTCCCCGGCTGGCAGGCCAGGGGAAGGGCGGCGAGCCGGCGGATCATCTCCTTCAGGTCGCCGGCGCGCAGGCCGGCCTGGGCGTAGCCGGCGCTGACGTCGAAGCCGGCGGTATGGCTCATAAGCTGGGCCATGGTCATGGGCGTCGCCTGGGGGACGAGGCTCCCGTCGGCGGCCCTCACCTTCAGGCCCTCGAACTCGGGAATGTGCCGGGCGACCGGGTCGTCCAGCTTCCAGAGGCCCTTTTCCCAGAGCTGCATCATGGCGACCCCGATCACCGGCTTGGTCATGGAGGCGATGCGCCAGATGGTGTCCGGGCGGGCGGGGGCGCCGGTCTCGACGTCGGCGAGGCCCCGGGTCTCGAAGTGGAAGACCTTCCCCTTCCGGGCCGCCAGGGTCGTCACCCCGGCCAGCTGGCCCCGGTCGACCAGGTCCTGGAGGTCGGCGGAGAGGGCCTGCAGCCGGGCCGGATCGAAGCCTGCCGCGGCGGGGCTCGCCATCGGCAGGGCGGGTGCAGCGGCCAGGGCCGGGGCGCCGAGCCCGGCCAGGGGCGTGGCGGCGGCGGCGGCGAGGAGGTTGCGGCGGGTCAGGCGCATGGGCATGCTTCCGGGAATGAGGACAGTGGGTTCAGGGACGATCCTGCACGGCCCGGGCGGGGCTGCGCAACCGTGGGCCGGCCTCGCCGCCGGCTTCCTGGCCGCCGCGATGGTCCTTGCGGCCTCGGGACCGGCGCGGGCGGAGGGCGCCTGCGCCGGCCTCGCGCCCGGCGCCGACCGGCCTGTCCGCGACCTCGCCTACCTTCCGGCGGCGCCCGGCCTGCCCGCCGCCGTCCACCGCCTGGACATCTGGCCGGGGGCGACGCCCCTGCCCGCCCCCCTGGTGGTCTTCGTCCACGGCGGGACCTGGATGTACGGGGGCAAGTACGCCGGCACGGCGACCCAGGCCCGGGCCTTCCGGCAGGCCGGCTACGCCTACGCCACCGTGAACTACCGCCTTCGCCGGCACGGCCCGCCGCAGGACGCCGCCCGCGACATCGCCGAAGCCGTCGCCTTCCTGCGCCGCGAGGCGAAGGGGTGCGGGCTCGATCCCGGCCGGATCATCCTGATGGGGCATTCCGCGGGCGCGCACCTGGCGGCCCTGGTGGCGCTGGACGAGTCCTACCTGGAGGGGGCCGGCGTACCCCCGGAAGCGATCCGCGCCGTGGTCCTGCTGGACGCCTACGGCCTGGACATCGCCCGGCATGTCCGGGAGACGGGCGATCCGGTCTACGCCCGGGTCTTCGGCCCCGACCCGGCGGGCTGGACGGCCATGTCGCCGGTCAGCCACGCCGCCATGGGCCGGCCGCCGCCGCCCGTCATCCTGCACCTGGCGGCGGGCAACCCGGAGACGGAGGGCCAGGCGGAGGCGCTGGCCGGGGCCCTGCGGGCGGCCGGCGGCGTGGCCGAGGTGCATGAGGCCGAGGGCGAGAGCCACAACAGCCTCAACTACGGCTTTGGGGCGGAGGGTGACGCGACCACCCGGCTGACCCTCGACTTCCTGGCGGCTCAGGTCCGGTAGGACCCCGGGCTGCAAGGGGAAGGCTTGTCAGCCGGGGCCGCTGCGGCCTTAATCGCGCGCGACATCCAGACCGCTCAGGAAGGAACCCCCATGAACGCCCCCACGCCCCCCTCTGCGGGCCCGCTGACCTTCGGCTTCAACCCGCACGACGACATGAACGACCTGCGGATGAGCGAGAAGGCGACGCCGCTCTACGAGCACGTCAAGCGCTTCATCGCCGAGACGGTCGTGCCCATGCAGAAGGAGTTCCAGGCGCTGGGCGAGGGCCATACCGACCGCTGGACCTTCGCGCCCGGCCAGCTCGAGGTGCTCGAGAAGGCCAAGGACCAGGCGAAGAAGGAAGGCCTGTGGAACTTCTTCCTGCCCGACGCCGAGACCGGCGAGGGCCTGTCCAACCTGGACTACGCCTACATCGCCGTGGAGCTGGGCAAGGCGCCCATGGCCTC
>JAPOKE010000155.1 GCA_029977805.1 Phenylobacterium parvum
CGTCGGGATTGGTGCGGCCCATCACGATCAGGACCTTGCAGCGGGGGTCGTTGGCGCCCGACGTCCACCACTTGCGGCCGTTGATCACGTAGTGGTCGCCGTCGCGGGTGATCTCGGTCTGGATGTTGCGGGCGTCGGAGGAGGCCACCGCCGGCTCGGTCATCGAGAAACCGCTGCGGATCTCTCCGGCCAGCAACGGTTCGAGCCACTGCTTCTTCTGCCCGTCGTTGCCGTACTTGGCCAGCACCTCCATGTTGCCGGTGTCCGGCGCCGAGCAGTTCATCACTTCAGAGGCCAGCGGCACCTTGCCGAGCTCGACGGCGATGTAGGCGTAGTCGAGGTTGGACAGGCCCTCGCCGGTCTCGGCGTCGGGCAGGAAGAAGTTCCAGAGGCCTTCCTTCTTCGCCTGGTTCTTGGCCTCCTCGAGCAGCTCCAGCTGGCCGGGGACATAGCTCCAGCGGTCGGCCCGGCCTTCGCCGAGGGCGTGGAACTTCTCGGACATGGGCGCGACCGTCTCCTGCACGAAGCGCTTGACGTGCTCGTAGAGCGGCGTCGCCTTCTCGCTCATCCGCAGGTCGTTCAGGTCGTCGTGCGGGTCGAAGCCGAAGGCGGCCTTGGCGGGGGGTGGCGTATGGGTGTTCATGCTCTCTGTCCTGTCCTTCTCGGCCGTTGGTCCCGGCCCGGTTTTCGCGTCGGCCGCCGCCGCGCCCTGCGGCTGCAATCTGAACAATCAGTATGGCAGCAGGGGTCCGTTCGCCAACCGTTTTTGAAGGGGTGACGCGGCGTCAGCGGTCATCTTCCTTCACCGGGAAGGGGTGGGCGGCCTCCTCCGCATCCGCCGCGAGGGCGCGCAGGGTGGCCGCGTGCGACTCCCGGCTGATCCGGTATCCGGACAGGAGGGCGAAGCCGGTCATGTAGAGGCCGATGATGACCGGGGCGTAGACCGCGCCCATGCGGTGGATGACATCTGCGGGCATGTCCGCGGGGGCCACGCCGGGCTTCAGGCCGATGGCGTCGATCAGCAGGGCGGCGGCCAGGATGCCGAAGCCCGACACCGACTTGCCGACGAAGGCCGAGGCGGCGAAGAACAGGCCCTCCGAGCGGCGTCCGGTCTTCAGCTCCGCCTCCTCCACCACGTCGGCGATCATGGACGAGCCCATGGTCGAGGCGATGATCCCGCAGGTCACGCCGACGATGGAGGTCGTGAAGAGGATGCCGAACAGCTGCGGGGTCCCGTTGGCGGGGAACAGGCCGGCGAGGCGCAGCAGCACCGGTCCGATCCCGATCACCAGGGACAGGACCGCCAGCAGCATGGCGGTGTGCTTCTTGCCGAACCGGCGCGACAGGATCGGGGCGGTCGGCAGGGCGACGAAGGCCGAGACGAAGACCCCCAGGGTGATCACCGAGATCTGGGCGGCGGTGAAGCCCCAGAAGAAGGTGTTGAAGTAGCCGTTCATGGAGGCGACCAGGCCGCCGGCCAGGGCGGTGGCGATGCTTGAGGCCAGCAGGAAGAGGAAGGAGCGGTTGCTCAGGGTCTCCCGCACCTCGGACAGGGTCTGGCCGAGTGAGCGGTTCCGCTTTTCCGGCGGCGCCCGGAGGGTCGGGATGTGCCGGTGCGTTCCCGCCGCAGAGGCGACGATTGCGACCAGCATGACGATGGAGGCGATCAGGCCATAGCGCGCATAGCCCTCGGGGTTGAGCTGGCCCACGGCGTGGGTGGCGTCGGGCTTGAGCAGGACCCCGAAGGCCAGGGCCTGGATGGACAGGCCGCCGATCCAGGCGAAGAAGAAGCGGTAGGACAGCAGGACGGAGCGGTCGTCGTAGCCCGAGGTGAACTCCGCCGCGAGGGCCGAGGAGGGCACTTCGTAGAAGGCGATGAAGGCGCGGATCACCACCGCCAGCACGGTCAGGTAGACGAACAGGCCCTGGGGCGAGAGGTCCGGCGGGTTCCACAGGGCCGCGTAGGAAATCGCCACCGGCAGGGCGGCGGCGTACATGAAGGGATGCCGCCGTCCCCAGGGCGAGCGGAGGTTGTCCGAGACGTGGCCGATCATCGGGTCGATGACGGCGTCGAAGACCAGGGCGGTCAGGAGGGCCAGGGCCACCAGGCTCGCGGGCACGCCCAGCACCTGGTTGTAGAAGAGCATCAGCATGAAGCTGAAGCCGTTGTCCTTCACCCCGAAGGCGACGGAGCCGAGCCCGTAGAAGAAGCGCGTGGAGCGGTCGAGCCGCCCGTCCGCCGCCGGCGCCGCTGCTGAAGTCATCCCTACCCCCAAGCACGTCCTTCCGGGTATTGGGTCAGGCCGGGGATGGACCGTCAACCGCCCTTGTCGCCCCCAAGGCGCGCCTCTAGCATACCGGCCGCTCAAAGCGCCTTGAGGGGGGACCATGGCCGAGGCATCCGCAGACTATCCGCTGTCCGGCCTGAGGGTCCTGGACTTCTCGCGGGTCCTCGCCGGACCCTTTGCAGGGCGGCTGCTGTCGGACCTCGGCGCCGACGTGGTCAAGGTCGAGCCCCCCGAGGGCGACGTCACCCGCAACTGGGGGCGGGTGAAGGGCGGCGTGCCGGGCTTCTATCACCAGCAGAACGCCGGCAAGCGCAACATCTGCATCGACCTGCGCGCGCCCGGCGCCCGGGAACTGGTGCTGGACCTCGTCCGCCAGGCGGACATCCTGATCGAGAACTACCGGCCCGACGTCATGGGCCGCCTGGGCCTGGGCTACGACGTCCTGTCCGGGGCCAACCCGCGCCTGATCATGCTGTCCATCTCCGGCTTCGGCGCCGGCGGGCCGGAGTCGCGGCGTCCGGCCTATGCCCCCATCGTCCACGCGGAAATGGGGCTGATCGCCCGCCAGGCCCGGCGCAACGGCATTCCGAAGACCGACCTGCCCCTGTCGGTGGCCGACACCAACGCCTCCCTGCACGGCCTGATCGGCCTCCTCTCGGCGGTGATCCTCCGTGAGCGGACGGGCCGGGGCCAGCACATCGACATCGCCATGGTCGACGCCACCCTCGTGACCGACGACCAGTTCCACTACGAGGCCGAGGACTCCGAGGACACCATGGACCTGCCCTCCGACATCTGGGAGACGGGCGCGGGGCCTATCCTGGTCTCGGCGGACTTCCGCTACCTCTTCCGCCAGCTCACCGCGAAGCTGGGCCTGAAGGACCCCGCGGAAGGGGTGTCGGACCTCGACCGCAAGATCGCCCTGCGCCGCGCCGCCGTGGGCGACCTCATGCAGGGCCTGACCGACTGGAGCAAGGTGACCGAGGCCATGGCGGCCATGAACATCGCCTGGGGCGAGGTGCGCGACGGCGCCCACCTTCGCGAGCAGCCCACCCTGGTCCACAGGGGCTCGATCGTCGACATCGACGACCGCGAGGGCGGGACCCGGCCCATCCCCCAGTCGCCCTACCGGTTCTCGGCGGCGAAGAGCGGAGTCCGCGGCGTGGCCCCTCACCGG
>JAPOKE010000156.1 GCA_029977805.1 Phenylobacterium parvum
CTCGATACCGACCTTGGCGACGATGTCCTTGGCGGACTTCGGACCAATGCCATGGATGTACTGAAGCGCGATGACGACGCGCTTGTTCGTGGGGATGTTTACGCCGGCGATACGGGCCACGTCTGATGCTCTCCTGATCACGCAAAGATGCGCGAGCGCCGCCCTGACCGGGTCAAAAGGCCAGAACGTCCCTCGCGCGTTTCGCGGAAGGGCCTCGTGTATGGAATAGATCCGTCCGCGTCAATGGCGCCTTCGCCTTTTTCGACTTCGGGAACTCACTCCAAACGAAACGCTTCCGTGGGCCCGGGGATACTCGGATCCCGGACCCGGGAATTCCTTTCTCACAACCGGCCGAGGGCCCGGTCGATGGCCCCGGCGACCGACTCGATGTCGCCCATGCCGTCGATCTCCACCAGCTTCCCGGCATCGGCGTAATAGGGGATCAGAGGGGCGGTCTGGGCGTTGTAGGCGTCCAGCCGGACCTTGAAGCTCTCGGGGTTGTCATCCGGCCGGCCCGACTCGGCGAAGCGGCCGGCGATCCGGCGGGTCAGGGCCTCGTCGTCGACCTTCAGGCGGATCACCAGGTCGATGGCGGCCCCCCTCCCCTTCAGCATGGAATCGAGGGCCTGGGCCTGGGCGAGGGTCCGGGGAAAGCCGTCGAAGATGGCGCCGCCCGCGGCCTCCGCCTCCGGGAGGCGATCCTCGATCAGGGCGATGACGATCTCGTCGGTGACGAGCTCGCCGCGCTGCATGACGCCTTCCACCCGCTTGCCGAGCTCGGAGCCCGAGGCGATGGCCGCCCGGAGCATGTCGCCCGTCGAGAGCTGCACCATGTTGCGGGACTCCACGAGCCGCTTCGCCTGGGTGCCCTTGCCCGCAGCCGGCGGGCCGAAAAGGATGAGGTTCATGATGCGCCGCTCCCCGTCGTCGGGCCCTGTTCCTGGCCCTTTGATTGCGCCTGGCCGCCTAGCGTTCCCGTCCGCCGCGCAGGCGCGACTTGCGGATCAGCCCCTCGTACTGGTGCGAGAGGAGATGTGACTGGATCTGGGTCACGGTGTCCATGGTGACGCTGACCACGATCAGGATGGAGGTGCCGCCGAGATAGAAGGGCGCCTTGTAGAAGGCGATCAGGGCCTCGGGCAGCAGGCAGACGGCGGTGATGTAGGCCGCGCCGATCACGGTGAGCCGGGTCAGGACGTGGTCCAGGTAGGCGGCCGTGCGCTTGCCGGGGGAAATCCCCGGGATGAAGCCGCCATACTTCCGCAGGTTCTCCGCCGTCTCCTCCGGATTGAACACGATGGAGGTGTAGAAGAAGCAGAAGAAGACGATCAGGGCGCCGTAGAACACCATGAAGACCGGCTGGCCATGCTGGAGCTGGGCCACCGCGCCGGGCAGCCACTGCAGCCATTGGGGCAGGTTCGCCGTCGCCAGGAAGCCCATGGCCGTCGCCGGCAGCAGGAGCAGGGACGAGGCGAAGATCGGCGGGATGACGCCCGCGGTGTTGACCTTCAGCGGCAGGAACGAGCTTTCCCCGCCGAACATCCGGTTGCCCTGCTGGCGCTTGGGATACTGGACGAGGATCCGGCGCTGGGACCGCTCCATGAAGACGATCGCGAAGATCACCGCGATCGCCAGCAGGAAGATCATGACCCCGCCGAAGCTGGACACCTGCCCGGTGCGCATCACGGTGAGGAGCTGCATCACGCCTGTCGGAAGGCCGGCGACGATGCCGGCGAAGATGATCAGCGAGACGCCGTTCCCGACGCCGCGGCTGGTGATCTGCTCGCCCATCCACATCAGCAGCATGGTGCCGCCGGTCAGGGTGACGATGGTGGAGAGGGTGAAGAAGGGGCCGGGATTCACGACCAGGCCGGGGCTGGCCTGGAGGCTGGCGGCGATGGCCGCGGCCTGCACGATGGCCAGCACCACGGTCAGGTAGCGCGTGTACTGGTTCAGGGTCTTGCGACCCGCCTCCCCGCCTTCCTTCCGCAGCTTTTCCCACGGCGGATAGATGGCGCCCAGCAGCTGGACGATGATCGAGGCCGAGATGTAGGGGCCGACGTTCAGGGCGAAGACCGCCATCCGCTGGACGGCGCCGCCGGAGAAGAGGTTGAACATCCCCAGGATGCCGCGGGACTGGCCCTCGAAGGCCGCCGCGAAGGCCGCGGCGTCGATCCCAGGGATCGGCAGGTAGGTCCCGAGGCGGTAGACCACCAGGACGATGAGGGTGAAGTAGATCCGCTTGTGGAGCTCCGTCGCCTTCTGGAAGGCGCCGAAGTTCATGTTCGCGGCAAGCTGTTCAGCGGCCGAAGCCATGGGACGCCCTCACTGGTGACCGGTCCAAGATAGGGTGCGGCCGGCGGACTGTCAGCCCATGCCGGACCGCGACCGCTGGATCAGGCGCGAACCTTCTTCTGCAGCTTGCCCTTGGGCTCGCCGGTGTCGACGGGCGCGGTGGTCGTCACCGACCCGCCGGCCTTCTCGACCGCGGCCTTGGCGGCGGCGGAGGCGGCGTAGACGGTCAGGTTGAGCTTGGCCTTGAGTTCGCCCTTGCCCAGCAGCTTCACGCCGTCGAGCGGACGACGGATCACGCCGGCGGCGACCAGGGCCGCGGCGTCCACCGGGGCCTTGGGGTCCAGCTTGCCGGCGGCGACCGCCTGCTCGAGGCGCCACAGGTTCACTTCCGCGAACTCCAGGGCGAAGGGATTGTTGAAGCCGCGCTTGGGCATGCGCATGTGCAGCGGCATCTGGCCGCCCTCGAAGCCCGCGATGGACACGCCGGTCCGGGACTTCTGGCCCTTCACGCCGCGGCCGGCGGTCTTGCCCTTGCCGGAGCCGGGGCCGCGGCCGACGCGCATGCGGCCCTTCACGGAACCGGGACGCGGGGCGAGTTCATTGAGCTTGGTCATGGGCGCCTCTCTCCTGAGATCTGTCGCCGGGCGCGGGCCCGACTCGGCTTTGACGGGGTGAATGGCGGACCGGGAGGTCCGCCGGATGTCACGAGGACACCACCTCGACCAGGTGGTGGACCTTGGCGATCATGCCACGGACGGACGGCGTGTCCTCAAGGGTCGAGACTCGACCGATACGGTTGAGGCCCAGCCCGACGAGAGTCGCACGCTGGTCCTTCTTACGCCGGATAGGGCTGGCGATCTGACGAACGGTGACCGTGGTCATGCTCATTCTCCGTCGGCGGCGGCCGAAGCGCCTTCAGCGCGGCGACCGATGACGTCGGCGACCTTCTTGCCCCGCTTGGAGGCGATCTGACGCGGCGAAGACTGGGCCTTCAGCGCCTCGAAGGTTGCGCGGACCATGTTGTAGGGATTGGACGAACCGACCGACTTGCCCACGACGTCCTGGACGCCAAGGGTTTCAAGGACGGCGCGCATCGGCCCGCCGGCGATGACGCCGGTGCCGGGAGGCGCCGAGCGAACCATGACCTTGCCCGCGCCCCACCG
>JAPOKE010000157.1 GCA_029977805.1 Phenylobacterium parvum
CATGTTCTCGCCCTTGAAGAGGCCGATGAAGGCGTCGGGGGCGGAGGCGATGCCCTCGCGGACGGTCTGGCGCCACTTCAGGCGGCCCGAGGCGTGCCAGCCGGCGAGGTCCTTGAGGAAGTCGCCCATCATGTCCCAGTGGTTGGAGACGATGAAGCCTTCCAGCCGCAGGTTCTTGCCGATGATCAGGGCCATGTTCGACGGGCCGGGGACGGGGGCCTCGGCGTTGTACATGGAGATCATGCCGCAGATGGCGAAGCGGGCGTAGGGCCGGGCGGCGTTCAGGGCCGCCTCGAGGTGACCGCCGCCGACATTGTCGAAGTAGACGTCGATGCCTTCCGGCGCGGCCTCGGCCAGGGCGGCGGTCAGGGCGGCGGCGGAGTCGCCGACGGCCTTGTAGTCGATCACGGCGTCGACCCCGACCTCGTCCTTCAGGAACCGGACCTTCTCGGCGCCGCCCGCGGAGGCGATCACCTTGTGGCCCTTCAGCTTGGCGATCTGGCAGACGAGGGAGCCCACGGCGCCCGCGGCGCCGGAGACGAAGACCACGTCGCCGGGCTTCAGGGCCGCGACCCGGAGCAGGCCGGCATAGGCCGTCAGGCCCGGCATGCCGGCGACGCCCAGGAAGGCCTCGGGCGGAAGGCCGTGGGTGTCGAGCTTCTGGACCGTGGAAGCCGGGGCGTTGAAGGCCTCGCGCCAGCCCAGGTTGGACTGCACGAGGTCGCCCGGCTTCAGGGCTGGATCGTTCGAGGCGATCACCTCGCCGATGGCGCCGCCCTCGAGGGGAAGGCCCAGCTGGAAGGGCGGCACATAGCTCTTCACGTCGTTCATGCGGCCCCGCATGTAGGGGTCCACCGTCATCCAGGTGTTGCGCACCTGGACCTCGCCCGGCCCCGGGGCGGGAAGCTCGACGGTGGCGAGCTCGAAGTTCCCGGCGGCGGGCAGGCCCTGTGGGCGGCTGCGCAGGCGGATTTCCCGTGAAGCAGTCATTGTGTCGTCCCCCTCTGTTGAACGCCGGCGGCGGAAGCGCCCGCGCCGGTTCGGGTGCAAGGTGGCGTCTGGCGGTCCGGAATGCTAGGCGCGTCTTGCGGATTGCGGACCGGAGGAGACGAAGGTGCTCAGGGGCGGGGTCATCGGGGCCGGCGTGTTTGGCGGTTACCACGCGCGGCAGTACGCGCAGGCCGAGGGCGCGCGGCTGGCCGCAGTCTTCGATCCGGATCTCGAGCGGGCCCGGGACGTCGCCGCCCTCCACGGCGCCGAGGCCTTCGCGGACCTCGCCGCCTTCCTCTCCGCCGTCGACGTCGTGACCGTGGCCTCGCCGGGAGTCCGGCACGCCGAGGGCGCCCTCGCGGCCCTGAAGGCGGGCAAGCCGGTCTATGTCGAGAAGCCGCTGGCGGTGAGCCTCGAGGAATCCGACCGCATCCTGGCCGAGGCCGCGCGCCGGGGGCTGGCGGTCGCCTGCGGACACCAGGAGCGTGTCGTCTTCGACGCCATCGGCCTGTTCAGCGCGCCGGAACGCCCCCTGCGGCTGGAGGCGGTGCGGCAGGGCCCCCAGAGCCAGCGCAGCCTCGACATCTCCGTCATCCTCGACCTCATGATCCACGACCTCGACCTCGCCCTGGCGCTCTCCACCGGCGCGCCACTGGCCGCGGAAGGCGAGGGGGATGTCGCCTACAGCGGCGGCCTGGACGCGGTCCGCGCCGAGGTCACCTTCGACGACGGCTTCACGGCGGTCTTCGACGCCTCGCGCATGGCGCCGGAACGCAGGCGCACCATGCGGGTGGTCTATCCCTCGGGGGAGCTGGAAATCGACTTCCTCGCCCGCACCTTTCGCAACACCACCGGCTTCGCCCTCAACCCCGGTTTCGCCGAGACCCCGGCGGCGAAGGATCCGCTGAGCGCCAGCGTCGGGGCCTTCCTGGCCTGCGTCCGCGGGGAGCGCGACCGCCCGGTCGTCACGGGGGAGGAGGCGGCGCGCGCCCTCGACCTCGCCCTGGCCATCGAACGGGCGGTGGAAGAAGCCGGCCCGAGACACCACCTGTGAATCCGCTACAGGAGAGCCCCATGACCAGCCTCTACGATTTCAGCTTCACCTCCATTGACGGCGAGCCCCTGCCGCTCACCGGCTTCCGCGACCGCGCCGTCCTGGTGGTCAACACCGCCTCGCGGTGCGGCCTGACCCCCCAGTACGACGGGCTCGAGGCCCTCTACGCGAAGTATCGCGACCAGGGCCTGACCGTGCTGGGCGTGCCCTGCAACCAGTTCATGGGGCAGGAGCCGGGGACCGAGGCCGAGATCAAGGCGTTCTGCGAGACCCGGTTCAAGATCGACTTTCCCCTGACCGCCAAGGCCGACGTGAAGGGCGCCTCGGCCCATCCCTTCTACAAGTGGGCGCTCGAGACCCTGGGCGAGGCGGCGGACCCGGCCTGGAACTTCCACAAGATCCTGGTCGGCCGAGACGGCCAGCTGATCGGCGCCTTCGGGCCCCGGACCGATCCCCAGGCGCCCGAGATCATCGCGGCGGTGGAGTCGGCCCTGTCCGCGTCCGGCGGCGCGTGAGCGCAGCGGCCCTGTTTGACGCGGCGGTCGCCGACCACAGGGCCGGCCGACTGCGGGAGGCGCGCGAGGGCTACCTTGCGGTGCTGGCGGCTGAACCCGCCCACGGCTCCGCGGCCTACAACCTGGGCGTCGCCGAGCGCGGCCTCGGGAGGGTCCGGGAGGCGATCGCCCTCTGGACCGAACTCGTGGCGCGCGAGCCCGGCCGGGTCGAGGCCCTGCTGGCCCTCAGCCGGGCCTACCGGACCCTTGGCGACGACGCCAGGTCGCTCGACTTCGCAAGCCGGGCCGCCCTGCAGGACCCGTCCTCCGCGGACGCCCACAACCTGCGGTCCAACGCCCTGCGCAGCCTTGGCCGCAACACCGAGGCGCTTGAGGCCCTCGACCGGGCCGTGGAGGCCGATCCGTCCTACGCCCTTGGCCACGCCAACCGCGGACACCTGCTTTCGGCGCTGAAGCGGCACGCGGAGGCGGTGGAGTCCTATCGCACCGCCCACGCCCTTGATCCAACCCTGCCGGACCTGCCGGGGGCCCTGCTGGACCAGCAGATGCGGTGCTGCGACTGGCGGGACTTCTCAGCCCTGCAGGCGGAAGTCAGGGAGGGGGTGCGTCGTGGGGCGGCGGTGACCATCCCCTTCACCTTCCTGGCCCACAATGACGACCCGGCCGACCAGATGGCCTGCGTCCGCACCCACCTGAAGGGGCGCTTTCCGGAACTTCCGCCCCCGGCCTGGGCCGGCGAGACCTGGATCAATGACCGGATCCGGGTGGCCTATGTCTCCTCCGACCTGCGCGAGCATGCCGTGGGCTTCGGCCTAACCGAGGCGATGGAGCTCCATGACCGCAGCCGCTTCGAGATCCACGCCTACGCCCTTCCGCCGC
>JAPOKE010000158.1 GCA_029977805.1 Phenylobacterium parvum
CTGCAGGGTCGTCATGACGCCGGCCTACAGCCTCCGGCGACGGAAGGCGAGCCTCAGCTCCCGCCGAGGGCCTCTGCGACGAGCTTGCGAAACTCGAGGACCGACACACGCCACCCGTTCCGCTGCAGGGACTCCACGCGGAAGGGCCGGGGCGGGAGCTCGTCCCAGGCCATGCACTCGGGGTGGGCCTCGTGCCCGATCGTCACGGGGGTTCCGTCGACGTTGTAGTAGAGGCCGTCGTCCGGGAAGGCGTGGTCATCAAGGCGGGTCATTCCTTCCTCCTACTCCAGGCCCGGACGGAAGTCCCCTGCCGGGGACGGCGTCATCCGCCCCGCCCGGCGCGAAGCTCGCTGGCCACGGGACAGTTCTTCTGGATCGCCGCCTGCTCCAGGGCGTCATATTCGCCCTTCAGGCGCGACAGCTCCTCCTTGCGGTCGTTGCCGCCGGCGAGGAAGAACAGGGCCGGCCAGAAGAGGACGAGGCCGACCCCCATGGCGATGGCGTCGTTAGTGGCCTGTTGCTTCTGCGCGCCCGCGACCTCCCGGACCTTGCCGGACACCCGCAGCAGCTCGGCGCGGATCTGGTCGCACTCGTATCCCGAGTACTGGATCGGCGAGACGTAGGACGCGGAGATCTTGTCCGGCGACGAGGCGCAGCCGGCGAGGATGGATGCGCACAGCGCGGCGGTGATGACGGTTCTCATGAGGCCCTCCCGGCGCCCACCTGGGCGCCTCCGGAGGCCACCCTAGGCGGTCCATCCGTCAGGACTGGTCGTTCGTCCCGCCCGCCGCGAGGGAGGCGAACCGCGCCAGCTCCTCGGCCATCATGGCCTTCAGCCGGTCAGGCCCGAGGACCTCGATCTCGCCCCGCCAGGTGAAGAGGTGCCAGCAGAGCTCCAGCAGGCCGCCCGCCCGCAACCGCAGGATGAGGCTCCCGTCGGCCTGCGGTTCGAAGACCTGGCTGGGATGGAAGAGGAAGGCGCGGGCCAGGTCCGCCGAGCCCGGCCGGACCCGCAGGACGATGTCCTCCACCGGTTCCTGGAAGACGCCGAAGGACTGTGCGGCGAAGGCGTCCATCTCGAACCCGTCGGGGACCCGGGCGGGGACGTCCAGCACCTCAACGCCGGCCATGCGGTCCAGGCGCCAGAGGACGGGGTCGGGCGCCCCTGTGCGCCGTCCGACCAGGTAGTAGACCGAGCCGAACAGGAGGCCGCAGGGGTCCACCGTGCGGACCACGGACTCGCCGTCGCCCCGCGCCGCGTAGGCGAAGCGGACCTGCTTCATGGCCAGGAGGGCGGCCCGCAGCCGCCGCAGCACCTCGGGGTCGCAGGCCGGGCGGGGTCCCGGCCGCAGGGCGATCCGCTCGGTCAGGGCCAGGGCCTCGACGTCGGCGGCGTAGCGGACCCGCAGGCCGGGCCGGATGCGGGACTCCACCTTGCCCGCCAGGCTCACCAGGTTGTCAGCCCGCCCCTGCAGCCCCTCCTGCCGGGCGGCGTCGGCGGCGAGGGCAAGGTCCGCCAGTTCCTCGACGGTCGGGGTCTCGAAGAAGGGATCGAGGCCGCCCGGGATCCGGAAGCGCTTGGCCCGGCCCTCGCGCACCTCCTCCAGCTGCGGGAAGAGGTCCCGCACGGCGTCGCGCATCCGCTCGGCGGTGCGCCGGTCCACCCCGAACTCGGCGGCGATCTCCTCCAGGCCGAGCCCCTCCGCCGATCCCGCAAGGCGGCGGGCGAGGTGGAGGAGGGCGGTGGCCTTGTCGAGGCGCATGGAGGGCTCCGGGCGTGTTGGGGACGCCGCGACCCTGTCCATGCTCCCGGGCCGGGTTCAAGGGCCGGCGGCTCCAAGCGCCCGGACCTGCGACCGATCCTGACGTTTCTTGCCGGCGCATCCCCGCCCGAGGGCCTCCCTGCCACCTGACAGCAACTTCTTGACCAGATAGTCATGTGCGTGGCGACCCCCGCCGGGGGTGTC
This sequence comes from Phenylobacterium parvum, assembly GCA_029977805.1. Classification (GTDB taxonomy): domain Bacteria; phylum Pseudomonadota; class Alphaproteobacteria; order Caulobacterales; family Caulobacteraceae; genus Phenylobacterium; species Phenylobacterium parvum_A. Next base: position 1,968 of record JAPOKE010000158.1, read on the forward strand.
GCCCGGCGGGGAGGAGCAGGCCATGCGCGGCACGAGGCCCAACATCATCTTCATCATGGCCGATGACCTCGGCTATGCCGATGTCAGCTGCTACGGTCGCCGGGAATACCGGACCCCCGCCATCGACCGGCTGGCGGAGGAGGGCGTCAAGTTCCTGCAGGCCTACGCCAATTCGGCGGTCTGCTCGGCCACGCGGACTGGACTCATGACAGGCCGCTACCAGAACCGGCTGCCCATCGGGCTGGAAGAGCCCCTTGTGGCCCGCGACGTCGGCCTGCCTCCGGAGCACCCGACGCTTCCGTCCCGCCTCCGCGAGGCCGGCTACGCCACCGTGCTGGTGGGCAAGTGGCACCTTGGCCGGTTGCCCCGCTATGGCCCGCTCCTGAGCGGCTATGATCATTTCTGGGGCATGAGGGGCGGCGCCGTGGACTACTTCACCCACGGCAACGCCTTCGGTCCCGACCTCTGGGACGGCGATACGCATGTGCAAGCCTCGGGCTACCTGACCGATCTCCTCGGCGAACGGGCCGTGAAGGTGATCGAGGCGCATGACCCGGCCGCCGGGAAACCCCTGTTCATGAGCCTGCACTTCAACGCCCCGCACTGGCCCTGGGAGGGACCCGGCGACGAGGCGGAATCCCGCAGGCTTGCGGAGAAGAAGCGGCCGGGCGCCATCTTCCACTTCGACGGCGGATCCCAGGAGACCTACGCCGCCATCGTGACCCGCATGGACCATCAGATCGGCAGGGTCCTCGACGCCCTCGACACCCGCGGCATGGCCCGCGACACCATCGTCATCTTCACCAGCGACAATGGCGGCGAGCGGTTCTCGGACAACTGGCCCTTCACCGGCATGAAGACCGAGCTTCTGGAGGGAGGCCTTCGGGTTCCGGCCCTCCTGAGGTGGCCGGGCAGGGTCGCGGCGGGGACCACCTGTGACCAGGTCACCCTCACCATGGACTGGATGCCCACCCTGCTGTCGGCGGCGGGAGGTTCACCGCACCCCGATTTCCCGGCCGACGGGATCGACCTGGCGGAGGCCCTCGCGGGCGGCGCCCCGGTCCCGCGCACCCTCTTCTGGCGCTTCCGACACCTGGACCAGGAGGCCTGCCGCCACGGCGACTGGAAGTACCTGAAGATCGCTGGCGAGACCTTCCTCTTCGACCTTGCGGCGGATCCCCGGGAGCGGGCCAACCTCAAGGGCCGCGAGCCGGAGCGCTTCCAGGAAATCCTGGAGCTCTACAGGGGCTGGGCGTCGCAGATGCTGCCCCTGGACCCGGAGGCCTACACCCATGGCTATTCCGGCCGGGAACTTGCCGACCATTTCGGGGTCCCGCCCCACGGGCCGGGATGAAGCCGGGCTCGCCTGAACCCTACCAGGTGTCGATCCAGGCCCGCTTCTTGCCCGCCCGCGTGGGCTGGGGATTGGACTTCAGGCCCATGGCCAG
>JAPOKE010000159.1 GCA_029977805.1 Phenylobacterium parvum
GGCCGAACCCGTCCAGGGTCTCCACCCCGTAGAGCCGCTTCAGCCGCGCCTCGGCGGCCCCGGGCTCGGCGAGGGCGGAGGGCAGGGGTTGGACCAGGCCGCCTGCGGCCTTGAGGGCGGCGCTGACCGCCTCATCCGCGAACAGGCGGTCCGGGGCGAGGATCTCGGAGGGACCGAGGGCTGCGAGGGCCGAGGCCAGCGCCGCCTTGCCCGGCGCCCAGACCTCCACCTCGCCGGTGGACAGCTCGACGCTGGCGATGGCCGCGGCCCCCGCCCGCACCGCCACGGCCGCCAGCCGGTTGGCGCCCCGGGCGTCCAGGAGGCCGTCCTCGGTCAGGGTGCCGGGGGTGACCACCCGGACGATGTCGCGGCGGACGATGGCCTTGGAGCCCCGCCGCTTCGCCTCCGCCGGGTCCTCCATCTGCTCGCAGACCGCCACCTTGAAGCCGGCGCGGATCAGCTTGGACAGATAGGCTTCGGCGGCGTGGACCGGCACGCCGCACATGGGGATGGGCTCGCCGGCGTGCTGGCCGCGGGCGGTCAGGGCGATGCCGAGGGCCGCCGCCGCCTGGCGGGCGTCCTCGAAGAAGAGTTCATAGAAGTCGCCCATGCGGAAGAAGACGAGGGCGTCGGGCTGTCGCGCCTTGGCCTCGAAGAACTGGGCCATGACCGGCGTGGCGCCGGCCGAATCGACCTGAGGCTGGACGGGAGCGTTCATTTCAGGGGCTAACCTACCCGCCGCCCGTTCCCCCGTCACCAGCGCCGGGAGAGGAGATCGTCCGCGCAGGCGAGAGCCTGGCGACGACGCTCCAGCCGGCCCATGCGCGGCCCGGCGCCATCCCGGAGCCGACCGGCTTCATCGAGGATTTCGCGGAACTCCGGCAGTCGCCCGAGCGCCCGGTTCAGGGCCTCGCGCTTTGAAATGATGCGACCGTCAACCAGGGTGGACCGGATCCGCGCTATCCCGGCCAGGGACCAGACCGTCCCGAAGGGCGTGAACATGGCGGCGGTCGGCCAGCCAAGGCCCCGTCCCCGGGCCCGGTCTAGCCACGGTCGCCAGTAGGACCCCAGGTTGCCCTCCAGTACGGCGGCCAGCCGGTTCATGTCCGGGGCAGCCGGCGCTGAACCCCGCAGGACAAGGCCACCCTGGCTGGCCGTCTGCAGGGCCACCATCACGTTCAGCTCGGTCCCGGCCAGGGCCGCCGGGTCTGCGAGGACGAGCTCCGTTCCCTTCGCGCCAAGTCGTGCGGCCTGGGTCCAGGCCTTGCGTACCTCGGGCGACAAGGGAGCATCCGTGACCAGCAGAAGGTCGACGTCGCTGCGATCCTCACGCCAGTCTCCGAGGACGGCCGAGCCAACCAGCACGGCCGACGTGATCCACCCCTGGCCTGGGGCGTCGATCCGCGCGAGGGCGGCCTCCGCCCTGTCGATGGCGCGCCGCGGCGCCCCGCTCAATACCGGCTCCTGACGCCCAGGCTGGCGGGGGTCGGCGTGTCCGCCAGTCCCTTCGCCCGCTTCAGCACCCAGTCCACAAGGGTTCCCGAAATGGCGGAGACGCCCGGCTCGCCCGGTCGGGCCTGGCCCGCCCGGGAATCGTCGGCCCCGACGAAGTCGGTGTGGAAGTAGATCGCCACGTTGATCGCGGGGTCGACGGGGCTGATCGCCCTGGCTTCCTGGGTCTGCCAGGTCCCGGTCTTGTTGACCTCGGTATAGTCCTTCACGCCCGGGAAGGGGTTGCCGGACACGCCCTGGGTGAGTCCCCGGCGCGCCACATAGACCGGAACCCCGGCGATGGCGGACTTGTCGACGTCCAGCTTCACGCCGTCGCGGTCGATCTTCAGGGTCCGGTAGCGGTTGACGAAGGCGGCGTCGAAGTCCCACCGCTCGGAGGGGTACCAGTTGGAGGCGACCATGTCCGAGGCGTCGATCACGCGTTTGCCGGCCTCTGCGAAGCTCACGGTCACCGGGCGGATGTTGGAGCGGGTCGGGGCGAAGGCCTGGGAGTTCAGCCACAGTTCCGCGCGACTGGCCTCCTTCGGTCCGGCGCCGCCCGGCTCGATCCAGCCATACACCCGTGTGACGTCGACCATCGCGCCCGACGGCACGCAATTGGGCGGCGGACCGAGGGCGCGCGTCGGCCCGGCTGCCGGCGGCGTGCGGTCGCAGCGGTCTTCCGTGCCGGCGAGGGGCGTGAAGTCGATCCGGCCCAGCCCCTGTCCCAGGAACTGCAGGATCTGCATCTGGACCCCGCCGCCGGGAACCGGGTCGGTGTCAAAGCTCGCGCCCGCCCGGGCCAGCCAGGTCAGGCGGATGGTCTTGAGGAAATCATCCCCGGGACCGGGGGTCATGCCGGCGGTCCGCAGGGGGAAGATGGCCTCGGCGTTGGGGTCCGACAGGGCGTAATAGACCCCGGTGACCGACTTGGTCGCCGCCGAGGCGGGCCCGGCGATGGCGGCGAGCAGGCCGCTGGCGTCGGTGTAGACCCGGTCCTTGCCGCTCCTGAGGGCGGCGACCCGCGCGAAGTAGGCGTCCAGCTCGGCCTCAGTGGGTTCCGGCTGAACGCCGGCGGACGGGCCGCCATCGAGGAAGATCAGGCCCGCCAGGCCCTCGACAGCGCGCCGGCCGTCAGGCCGCTTGCGCGCTGCGTAGTCGGCCACGAAGTCCCCGCCCTGGCTGTGCCCCGCGAGAAAGATGTTCCGCGCGCCCGAGCGTTCCCGGATCCGGCCGATCATGGCGTCGACATCGGCGGCGTAGGTCTCGAAGCCCCAGTCGGCCATGAAGGCCAGGTCCTTCTGGGAAAGGGGTTTCCACTTCGCCGAGGCGGTCGACGACCCGACCCGGCCGTCCGGGCCGATCGAATCTGCGCCGAGATAGTGGTTGAGGGCGATGGACGGGTCCCCCTTCCGCCGCGCCTCTGTCAGCGCCCCGGTCTCCGCCAGGTTGGCGCCCCGGCGCTGCAGGACCCAGACCTCGACCCGGCAGGGCCGGCCGTCGCAGGACTGCTTGCCGGCCCGCGAAACGATCTGGCTCGCCAGGTAGAGCCAGTGCGGCGGCGTCGAGGAGAAGCCCGGCAGCCCGACGATCACGGCGTTGGCCGGACCGGGCCGTTCGCTTCCGGCTGCGGCGCGGACCCGCAGGAAGCTGGCGGTGTTCAGGGCGGCGGGCGTCCCGGGCGCCTTGCCTCCGGGCAGCTGGATGTATTCCGCCATGACGTCCGGATAGCCGGGGACGCGGCTCCCCGCGTCGCCGGCGGGCAGGGTGCGGGCGGCGGGCGCGGCGAGGGCGGGCGCCGACCCTGCAAGCAGGATGGCGGCCAGACCGGCGGCAGCGATCCGGGATGCTCTGGGCGGCATGGTTTCCTCCTGGTCCCGGGAACTGTCCGGGGTGTCGGAAACCTTAGGACGAAGCAAATT
>JAPOKE010000015.1 GCA_029977805.1 Phenylobacterium parvum
CTGAGATTCAGTCCTGGACTGAATCTCAGACATTGTGAGCGTGCCGTCCCCGTCCGTGTCAAACTGCCGGAACAGTTCCTTCGCCTCCTTGAGCTCCTTGGCCGAGGGCAGGAAGACGTCGATCTCCTCCCCGCCCCAGCGCGGCCAGTGATGGCTGGCGAACATCACGTCGGAGTCCGCGCCGAACAGGTCGCGCGCCTCGTCGATGTAACGGCTCCAGGACTTGGAATCCCGCACCTGGGCGCCGCGCGGGGTGTAGATGTTGTGCAGGTGGCAGGTGCAGTTCTCGGCCATGCAGAGGGCGCGGAACTTCGGGAAGAAGAAGTTCATCTCGGCCGGCGCCTCGGCGTCCGGCGTGACCTGGAAGACGATCTCCACCCCGTCGACCACCAGCCGCTCGCCCGTGCGCGCAATCGAGACAGTCGGCGGGACCAGGGCGACCTTGCCGCCGGACACCGCCTTGCCCAGCCCTGAGTCGACGTGGCCCCGGGCGTCCTTCGGCAGGAGGGCGCCGTACATGTAGGTGGCCCGCCGGCTCATGGCGTTGCCGGCCAGGACGTTCTCGCTCACCGCCTCCTTCAGGAAGCCCTCGGGCGCGATGATGGGCAGGCCCGCGGCGATCTCCTCCGGCGAGACCACGCCGAGGATGCCGCCGTAATGGTCGACATGGCTGTGGGTGTAGATCACCGCCGTCACCGGCCGGTCGCCGCGGTGGGTGCGCATCAGCTCCAGGGCCGTACGGGCCGGCGCGGCGGAGGTCAGGGGGTCGATGACGATATAGCCCCGCTCGCCCTCCACGAAGGTGACGGTGGAGATGTCGAAGCCGCGGACCTGGTAGACCCCGGGGGTCACCTCGAAGAGGCCGTGCCGCATGTTGAGCTGGGCCTGCCGCCAGAGGGCCGGGTGCACGGTCGGCGCCGCCTCGCCCTCCAGGAAGGCGTAGGGCTTGAGGCTCCAGGCGCCAGGGATGTCGGCGTCCGGGATGGAGGCGATGAAGCCCCGGTCGGCCAGGCGGAAATCCGCGCCATCGTCCGGCGGGAGGCTCGCCTTCGCGGCCCCGAGGGCGGCGCGGGTGGCGGCGCTGGCGTCCTTGCGCTCGATGTCGGTCATGGGCGTCCTCCTGCCCGCCCCTTAGCCGCCCGGCGCGCGCGCGCCAAGCCGGGGCCTCGCCTTGACTCCCCGCGGACGGGCCGCCCCAATCCCCGGCGGAGGAGCGCCCCATGCCCGATTTCGACATCCTTTTCCGAAACGCCCGCCTGATCGACGGCTCGGGTGGTCCTTCCCGGACGGGCGACCTCGGGGTCCGGGGGGACAGGATCGACGTCCTTGGCGACGCCGGCGACGCCCGGGGCGCCATGGAGATCGACGCGTCCGGCCTGGTCCTGGCGCCCGGCTTCATCGACTCCCACGCCCACGACGACCTGCCCCTCCTGCTGGAGCCGGACCTGGAGGCCAAGGTGAGCCAGGGCGTCACCACGACGGTCAATGGGAACTGCGGGTTCAGCCTGGCGCCCTGCCCGGGAGACCGCGGGCGGCCGCCGGCGCCCCTCGGCGCCTTCACGGGCAACGGCAAGCACCTCTATCCGAGCTTCGACGCCTACTTCCGCGCCCTCGACGCCGCCCCCGGCGCGGTCAACTCGATCTGCCTTGCCGGCCACACGACCCTTCGGCACGCGGTGATGGCGGACTTCGACCGCCCCGCCACGCCGGCGGAGGTGGAGGCCATGTGCGCCCTCCTCGACCAGGCCCTCGCCGAGGGAGCGGCGGGTCTTTCCACCGGCCTCTACTATCCGCCGGCCCACGCCGCGCCGACCGAGGAGGTCATCGCCCTGGCCCGGGTCGCCGCCCGTCATGGCGCGCCCTACGTCACCCACATGCGCGACGAGCGCGACGGGGTCGTCGACAGTCTTGAGGAGACCTTCCGCATCGGCCGGGAGGCGGGAACGGCGGTGATCGTCTCCCATCACAAGTGTGCGGGCCGGGAAAATCATGGCCGGTCCGCGGAGACCCTCGCGCTCATCGCGCGGACCGCCGCCAGCCAGGAGGTGGGCCTCGACGCCTATCCCTACACCGCGGCCTCGACCTTCCTCGTGCCCGGCAGGGCGGCGGCGACGGCCCGGGTCGTGATCACCGCCTCGCGCCCGCATCCCGAGTGCGCCGGCCGTGAACTGGACGAGATCGCGGCGGAGTGGGGCTGCTCGCGCCTAGAGGCGGCTGAGCGCCTTTCGCCCGGCGGCGCGGTCTACTTCGACATGGACGAGGATGACGTGCGGCGGATCCTGGCCTTCCCCGCCACCATGATCGGCTCGGACGGCATCGTGATGGAGGCCCATCCCCATCCCCGGGCCTGGGGAACCTTTCCAAGGGTCCTCGGACGATACGCCCGCGAGGAAGGTCTCTTCAGCCTCGAGACCGCCGTCCACAAGATGACCGGCCTGACCGCCGCCCGTTTCGGGATCGAGGGCCGCGGCGTCCTCGCCGAGGGCGCCCATGCCGACCTGTGCCTGTTCGACCCCGGGACCATCCGCGACGAGGCCGACTTCGCCGCCCCGCGGACCCGGAGCGCGGGCATCCTCGGGGTCTGGGTCAATGGCGAGGCGACCTGGGATCGCAGGGGTCCGACAGGGGCGCGGCCCGGCCGGGCGCTGAGGCGCCGGGGCGCCCGGGTTTCCGCCTGATCCCGGTGCTTTCGACGACAACCGGACGAGCGGTTCCCTTTTCACGAACGGGGCGCCATATGGAGGCCTGACGGGTTGAAGGCCGCGAACGCGCCGCGCCCCCTGGGAGGAGAGACGAGTTGCATTATTCGGAACTGAAGAAGGCCTGGGATGAGCTGACCGCGCCGAGCGCGCCTTTCGAGCTGGTGGTCCAGGAGGTCCGCGGCGCGCCGATGAAGGTCTACAAGAACGCGCCGCCCAATGTCCGCGCCGTCTGGCTCTCCACAGCCGCCTTCGCCGACCGCACCTACATCGTCTACGAGGACGAGCGCGTCACCTACGGCGAGGCCCACCGCCTTGTCGCGAGCATCGCCAACTGGCTTGTGGCCAAGGGCGTCAAGCGGGGCGACCGGGTCGCCATCTCCATGCGCAACTTCCCCGAGTGGATGCTGATCTACTGGGCCTGCGTCTCCCTCGGGATCACGGTCGTCGGCATGAACGCCTGGTGGACCGCCGAGGAAATGTCCTACGGCTTCAAGGACGCCCAGCCCAAGGTCGCCTTTGTCGACCCGGAGCGCATGGCCCGCATCGCCGAGAAGCCGGAGATGGTCCAGGGCGTGACCCTGGTCGCCGTCCGGGCCCCGGAGACCGCCGGCTACAGCCCCTGGTCCGAGGTGCTCGCCCCCGGCGGCGACCTGCCGGACGCCCAGATCGACCCGGATGACGACGCCTGCATCTTCTACACCTCGGGCACGACGGGCTTCCCGAAGGGCGCCCAGCTGACGCACAGGGGCTGCGTCGCCAACCTCTTCAACATGATGTTCTCGGGACAGGCCCAGGCGCTTGCGACCCAGAGGGCCACGGGCGTGGCGCCGGACCCGAACGCCCCCCTTCCCGTCCCGGTCGCCCTCCTGACCACGCCCCTCTTCCACGTGACGGCCAACAACTGCGGCGCCTACGCCACCACGGCGGCGGGCGGCACCATGGTCCTGATGTACAAGTGGGACGCCGGCGAGGCCCTGCGCATCATCGAGGCCGAGAAGGTCACCTCGATGAGTGGGGTTCCGACCATGGCCCGGGAGGTCATCACCCACCCGGACTTCGCCAAGCGCGACACCTCCAGCCTGCTCAGCCTGGGCGGCGGCGGGGCCCAGGTGCCGCCTGACCTCGTCCACAAGATCGACTCCCAGGTGAAGACGGCCCGGCCCAATACCGGCTACGGCATGACCGAGACCTGCGGCATCATCACCGCCATCGCCGCCGACTTCTTCGTTGATCGCCCGGACAGCGCCGGCCCGGCCATGCCGGCCTTCGAGGCCCGCTGCGTGGACGACGACGGCAACACTGTCCCGCTCGGCCAGGTGGGCGAGCTCTGGGTGCGCGGCTCACCGGTCATCAAGGGCTACATCAACCGGCCCGAGGCCACGGCCGAGACCATCACCGACGGCTGGCTCCACACCGGCGACATCGCGCGCATGGACGAGGACGGCTTCATCTACATCGTCGACCGCAAGAAGGACATGGTCCTGCGGGGCGGCGAGAACATCTACTGCGCCGAGGTCGAGGCCAATCTCTACCGCCACCCCGCGGTCGCCGAATGCTCCGTCTTCGGCGTGCCGGACGAGCGCCTCGGCGAGGAGGTCGGCGTCGCCATCGTGCTGCGCCCCGGCCACTCGGCGTCGCCGGATGAACTGCGCGAGCACTGCGCGTCCATCGCCGCGAAGCACAAGGTCCCGCGGTACATCTGGATCCAGAAGGATCCCCTGCCCCGCAACGCCAGCGGCAAGTTCCTGAAGCGCGAGCTGAGGGACACGCTGAAGCTCGAAGACGCAGGCTGACCCGGGTGGCCCGTCGTGCGTCCGGCCTGGCGGCCGCCCTCATCCTTGCGATGGGGGCGGGCGCCGCCGCTGCGGCCCCGGGGCAGCGCTCCCTGCCCCAGCCTGAGCCCCTCCCGCCGCCGATCATCGCCCCGCGCGACGCAGCCTACCCCGGCGTCCTGAAGCTGCAGGTCGACGCCACCGACCTTGAGCGCCGGATCTTCCGGGTGCGCCAGACGATACCCCTCGCCGGGCCGGGCCCGGTCACCCTGCTCTACCCCCGCTGGCTGCCCGGCAAGCACCAGCCGGCGGCCCAGGTCGAGCACATGACCGGCCTCGTGATCACCGCCAACGGGCAAAAACTCCCCTGGCGCCGGGATCCCGTGGAGGTCTCGGCCTTCCACGTCGACCCCCCGGCGGGGGCCCGCGCCCTGGACCTGGAGTTCCAGTTCGTCTCGGCGAACACCACGGGACAGGGCCGCATGGTCATGACCCCGTCCATGATGAACGTGCAGTGGAACAGCATGGCCCTCTACCCGGCCGGCTGGTTCACCCGGCGCATTCCGATCGAGGCGAGCATCCGGCTTCCCGAGGGCTGGGGATACGGCGTCGCCCTGGAGACGGCGACGGCGCGCGACGGCCTGGTCACCTTCCGGCCGGTCAGCTTCGAGACCCTGGTCGATTCCCCCATGTTCGCCGGCCGCTGGTTCAAGCGGGTCGACCTGGATCCCGGCGGACGCTCGCCCGTCTTCCTGAACATGGTGGCGGACGAGGCCGCCAGCCTGGCCATGACGCCGGAACAGCTGCAGGCCCATCGAAACCTGGTCGTCCAGGCGGACCGCCTGTATGGCGCCCGGCACTTCGACCGCTACGACTTCCTGCTCGCCCTGACCAACGAGATGGGCGGGATCGGCCTGGAGCACCACCGGTCGAGCGAGAACGCGGTCTCGCCGGCCTACTTCACGGGCTGGGAGCGCTCGGCGCCGGAACGGGATCTCCTGCCGCACGAGTACACCCACTCCTGGAACGGCAAGTACCGGCGTCCCGCCGAGCTCTGGACCCCGACCTTCAACACGCCCATGCGCGACGGGCTGCTCTGGGTCTATGAGGGCCAGACCCAGTACTGGGGACACGTCCTGGCCGCGCGTTCCGGCCTGGTGAGCCGGCAGGACGCCCTCGACGGCCTCGCCATCACCGCCGCCGTCTACCAGGCCCGGATCGGGCGCACCTGGCGGCCTCTCGCCGACACGACCCTTGATCCCATCATCGCCCAGCGCCGGCCCCTGCCCTGGGTCAGCTGGCAGCGCAGCGAGGACTACTATTCCGAGGGCCAGCTGATCTGGCTCGAGGTCGACACCCTCCTGCGGGAGAAGTCCGGGGGGAAGACGTCCCTCGACGACTTCGCCCGGGCCTTCTTCGGCGTGAACGACGGCGACTGGGGCGTCCTGACCTATCGCTTCGACGATGTGGTCGCGACCCTGAACACCCTGCTTCCCATGGACTGGGCGGGTTTCCTGCGGGCGCGGGTCGACGAGGTCGCCGTGCGCCCGCCCCTCGACGGCCTGGAGCGGGGCGGATGGAAGCTGGTCTTCACCGAGACCCCGACCGCCTACTTCACCGCCGATGAAGCGGACCGGAAGATCACGGACCTGACCTACTCGCTCGGCCTGGTGATCAACCGGGACGGCGACCTGACCAATGTCCTGTGGGACGGGCCGGCCTTCCGCGCAGGCCTTGCGACGGGCCAGAGGCTCGTGGCGGTGAACGGCCGGGCCTGGTCGGCGGACCTCCTGAAGACCGCCATCACCGAGGCGAAGGCGACCGGCAAGGTCGATCTCCTCCTCAAGTCCGGCGACCGCTTCCGGACGGTGTCGATCCCCTGGTCCGGCGGCCTGCGCTACCCGCGGCTGGAACGGATCGCCGGGACCCCGGACCGGCTGGGCGACATCTTCTCGCCCCGCCCGTGACGGACGACGCGGACGAGATCCTGGTCGACGCCCGCGGGCACCACTGCCCTGTGCCCACCCTTCGCCTGAGGCGCGCCCTCGAGGCGGCGCCGGCCGGGGCCATCGTGCGGCTGCTGGCGGACGATCCCATGGCCAGGATTGACGTCCCGCCCTTTGTCCGCGAGGCGGGTGTCGAGCTTCTCGAGGGAGCCCCGCAGGGACCTGACCTCGTCTTCCGGGTGCGGAAGCCTCACGCTCCCGGGACTTCGCCCTCGAGGTAGCGCTCCGCCTCCGTGGCGAGGGCGCCGCCAAAGAAGATGGCCTGCACGGACCAAGACAGCCAGATCAGCAGGATCACGACGGCGGTTACCGAGCCGTAGGCCGCCCCCAGCCCCTTGCTGGCGTTGACATAGACGGCCGCCGCCAAGCTGGCCGCCAGGGTCAGGGCCGCAGCCGAGGCCGCCCCGGCGAAGGCGGCGCGCCAGAGCAGCGGCCGGCTCGACATGGCGTAGCGGTAGATCAGGGCCAGGGCCAGGATCACCCCGCCTGCGGCCACCACCCACTGCACGGCGGCGCTGAGCACCTGGACCCCGAGGGTCGCGGTCACGACCTGCAGGGCGAGGAAGGCCAGGGACAGGGCCGGGAGGAGCAGGAAGGCTGAGGCGAGCAGGCCCAGGGCCAGGAGGTTGAAGCGGACGAGCCCGTGGGGCGCTTCCTCGTCGTGGACGAAGGACAGGCCGGCGATGAGCGCCTTGAAGCCCCGGTGCGCCGCATAGAGGGCCACGAGCAGGGCGAACCCGCTCTGCGCCGAGACGGCGCCGGCTGGGGCGTGGGCCAGCCGGCGGAGCTCGGCGGTGATGAGTTCCCTTGCGCCCGCCGGGGCCAGGGAGGTCAGGGTCTCAGCCTGCCCCGCCGCCGCCTCGGGCGACGAGACCAGGCCGTAGACGCCCACGAGCAGCATCAGCCCGGGGAAGGTCGCCAGCATCACGAAGAACGAGACGCCGCCGACGAACAGCATCATGTCACGGCCCCAGAGCCGCCCCAGGCTACGCCAGAGGACGCCCGGAAGGCCGCGCATGCTAGGCGTTGATCGCCCCGTTGGCCTTGAGCGCGGCCAGGTCGGACTCCGAGAAACCCCAGTCCCTGAGGGCTTCCTGGTCGTGGGCCCCGATGGCCGGAGGCGGTCCCTGGATTGCGCCCGGCGTCTTCGAGAAGCGCGGGGCCGGAGCCGGCTGGGTGACCCCTGCGACCTCAACGAAGGTCTGGCGCGCGACGTTGTGGGCGTGCCGCGGCGCTTCGTCGAGGTCGAGGACCGGGGCGAAGCAGACGTCGGTGGCCTCCATCAGGGCGGACCATTCGTCCCGGGTCTTGGTGGCGATGACGGCGGCCAGCTTGGCCTTGAGGTCAGGCCAGGCCCCCCGGTCCATCTGCGCCTTGAAGGCAGGGTCGGAAATCCCCGTCTTTTCAAGGAGAAGTGCGTAGAACTGAGGCTCGATGGAACCGATCGAGACCCACTTCCCGTCCGAGCACTGGTAGGTGTCGTAGAAGTGCGCGCCGCCATCGAGGAGGTTGGAACGGCGGCTCTCCGTCCAGGCGCCCGAGGCCTTGAATCCGTAGAACATGGCCATGAGGGAGGCCGCGCCGTCGCTCATGGCGCAGTCGATCACCTGCCCCTCCCCGGTCTCGCGGGCCTTGATGACGCCGGCCAGGATCCCGAAGGCGAGGTAGAGGGCGCCGCCCCCGAAGTCGCCCACGAGGTTCAGCGGCGGAACCGGCTTGTCCTCGGTTCCGATGGCGTGAAGGGCGCCGGTGATGGCGATGTAGTTCATGTCGTGGCCGGCCGCCTGGGCGTAGGGGCCGAACTGGCCCCAGCCGGTCATGCGCCCGTAGACCAGCTTCGGGTTGCGCTTCAGGGCCACGTCCGGGCCGAGGCCAAGCCGCTCCATGACCCCGGGACGGAAGCCCTCGAAGACGACGTCCGCCGTCTCGAACAGCTTCAGGCAGGTCTCGATGGCCGCAGGGTTCTTCAGGTCGAGGCCAACCGAGCGCCGGCCGCGGGCCGTGATGTCCGAGGGGCTGCCGCGCCCCTGGCCCTTGCGGTCGATCCGGACGACGTCGGCGCCCAGGTCGGACAGCAGCATGCCGCAGAAGGGGCCGGGGCCGATGCCCGCGAACTCGATGATCTTCAGGCCGGTCAGGGGTCCCTGGCGCATGTTTCTCTCCCGATTTGGTCTGCCGCGACATTGCCCCCGTGACGCGGGGGCAGGCAAGCTCAGCCTCCGCCCGGAAGCGTCTGGCCGTCATCGATGGTGATGATGCTGCCGGCGATGGCCCGGGCGGCCGGACCGCAGAGCATCATGAAGGCGGCGTCGAGATCCGTGGCCTCCATGAGGCGCCTGCGGGGGAAGAGCTTGAGCTGCTTCTGCCCGCCCTCGGTTCCCCACCAGAAGCTGTTGATATCGGTCTCGATGTAGCCGGGGCACAGGGCGTTGACCGCAATGCCCCGGCGCGACCACTCGCGCGCCAGGCTCCGGGTCAGCATGGCCGTGGCGGCCTTGGAGGCGTTGTAGGCGGACAGGCCCGGCAGGACCGTGTGGCTGGCGATGGAGGCGATGTTGACGATCCGCGCATCGGCCCGGTCGGCGCTGCCATTGGCCATCATCAGCCGTGCGGCGGCCTGGGCGGCGAAGAAGACGCCCCGGGTGTTCACGGCGAAGGTCCGGTCCCAGTCCTCGATGGACAGGTCGATGGCCAGTCCCTCGCCCCCGACGCCGGCGTTGTTGACCAGGATGGAGACCGGCCCCAGGGCGGACTCCACCTCGGCGAAGGCCGGGGCGATGGTCTCGGCCTGGGCGACGTCGAGCCGGATGGCCATGGCCCGGCCCCCGGCGCCGGCGATCTCCCCGGCGAGGGTCTCGACCATGTCGAGGCGTCGGGCCGCAAGGGCCACGGCGGCGCCCTCGGAGGCCAGCAGCCGCGCGAAATGGGTCCCCAGTCCGCCCGAGGCTCCCGTGATGATGGCGGTCTGTCCCGCAAGCACTCCAGCCACTCTCAAACCCCCTAAAACGGGGTGTCCAGACGCCCCGATTCACCCCTATCTATCGCCACCCGCGGCGACGTGTCGCCACCCATTTTCGGAGCCGGTCTTGATGGTCCTGCAGGCTCGCCTCCTGATCGTGGCCCGGAATGACGACATGGCCGGCCCGCTCTCGGAAGGCCTGGACGCGCTTGGCTGGCGAACGGTGACGGCGCGTGGTCCCTACGCCGCCGAGGCGGCCCTGTCCGACCTGGGAGTCCAGGCGGTCGTCATCGACCTGGCCGATGGCCTCGGCGAGGCCGAGGATCTCGCCCGGCGCCTGAGGGCCCTGGCCGAGCCGCGCAGGGTTCCCATCCTCGGGATTGGCGGGGGTCGCGACGCGACGCCGTCCGCGGTCCTGGACCTGAGGCTCGCCGACCCCGTCTATCCCGCCCAGGTCGCCATGCGCCTCGACAGCCTGGTCCGGACCGCCGTCGCGGAGGAGGAGTACCGGCTCAGGCAGGAGACCTTCGCCGGGATGGGGGTCGAGCTGGATGACCCGGAAGCCAGCCCGGAGCCCCTGCGCCTGCTGGCCGTCGGCGAGCCGACGCCGCAGTTCCTGGGTCTTTCCAACTGCCTGGAATCCTCGGGCGCACAGGTGGTGGGCGCCTTCACCAGCTACACGGCCTTCGATTTCCTGCACGAGGCGGACTTCGACGCCGTGGTGCTGTGGGGCGGAGACGCCGCAGACAGCGCCATGGCCATCGCCGGGGGCATGCGGCGCAACAGCCGCCTCTATCACATCCCCACCCTGCTCTACATGAAGACCCTGGGCGGGATGACCGCCGCCGAGGCCTATTCCCGGGGCATTTCCGACGTCGCCTCCCCCGAGACCCCGGAACCGGAGACCGCCTGGCGGGCCCTTGAGCTTGCGCGCAGCTACCGGCGGCAGGCCGGGATCCGGGCGGCGCTCGAGACGGCCCGGTCGCTGAAGTTCATGGACGCCGAGACCGGCCTCTTCACCCGAGAGCTGTTCAGTCATCACCTGGCCCGCCTTGCCGACGCGGCGCCGGTGCGCAACCGGCCCCTCGCCCTGTGCGTGCTTCGCGTCAGGGACACCGAGGAGGTGGCCGAAGCCCGCCGGACCGGCTGGCTCGAGAAGGCCTTTCCCCAGCTGGGCTCCATGGTCTCGCGCCTGATCCGGGTGGAGGACACCGCCGCCCGCCTGGGCCCTGAACACTTCGCCATCGCCCTGCCCGCCACCCCGGTCGAGGCCGCCCGCGCGGCAGCCGACCGGATTGCGGCCGTCATCAGCCGCACCGCCTTCGACGGCGGGGAAGGACGCCCTCCCTTCGTGCTGGAATTCGATATCGGGACCGTCGAGGTCGGCGACACGGCGCAGGTCGAACAGGCCCTCGACCAGGCCGCGGCCATGGCCCGCACGGGCGGCGACTCCCGGGACTGGGACTGACCGCGCCTCAGGCCGCCAGGTCGGACAGCGCCTTCAGGATCATGTCCGCCGCGCCCAGGCGCTGGGCGGGGGTTTCCCACTCGCCTTTCACCACCACCTTGTTGTCCGGACGCAGGCGCCAGGTGACGGCGTTCTTCTGGACATGCTGTACGAGGCCGCCGGGGTTGGCGAAGGCGTCGTTCCGGAAGCTGATGACGGCGCCCTTGGGCCCGACGTCGATCTTGGCCACGTTGGCCTGCCGGCACATCCCCTTGATCCCGACCACCTTGAGCAGCTGGGCCGCCTCGGGCGGCAGGGGACCGAAGCGGTCGATGAGCTCGGCGGCCAGGGCCTCGCGGTCGGAGGCCTGCTCGGCGTCGGACAGGCGACGGTAGAGCGCCAGTCGGACATTCAGGTCGGGGACGTAGGCCTCCGGGATCAGGACGGCGGCGCCGGTGTTGATCTGCGGGCTCCAGCCCCGGTCGGGCGCCGGCGAGGAATCCCCCCGGGCCTTCAGCTCGGCCACGGCGTCCTCGAGCATCTGCTGGTAGAGCTCGACGCCGACTTCCCGGATGTGGCCGGACTGCTCCTCGCCCAGCAGGTTGCCGCCGCCCCTCTGGTCGAGGTCGTGGCTGGCCAGCTGGAAGCCGGCGCCCAGGCTGTCGAGGGACTGCAGCACCTTCAGGCGCCGCTCGGCCGCCAGGGTGATCTGCTTTTCCGCGGGGGTCGTGAGGTAGGCGTAGGCGCGCGCCTTGGCCCGCCCGACCCGGCCGCGCAACTGGTAGAGCTGGGCCAGCCCGAACATGTCGGCCCGGTGGATGATGAGGGTGTTGGCGGTCGGGATGTCGAGGCCGCTCTCGACGATGGTGGTCGACAGCAGGACGTCGTACTCGCCGTCATAGAAGGCGCTCATCACCGTCTCGATCTGGGTGGGCGCCATCTGGCCGTGGCCAACCACGAACCGGACCTCCGGAACCTGCTCGCGCAGGAACCGCTCGATGTCCGGCAGGTCCGAGATCCGCGGCACCACGTAGTAGGCCTGGCCGCCGCGGAATTTCTCACGGAGCAGGGCCTCGCGCAGGGCAACGGAATCGAAGGGCGTGACGTAGGTGCGCACCGCCAGGCGATCCACCGGCGGCGTGGCGATGATCGACATCTCGCGGATGCCGGACAGGGCCATCTGCAGGGTGCGCGGGATGGGCGTGGCGGTGAGGGTCAGCATGTGCACGTCGGCGCGAAGCTCCTTGAGCTTCTCCTTGTGCTTGACCCCGAAGTGCTGCTCCTCGTCCACGATGACGAGGCCGAGGTGCGAGAACTCCACCTGCTTTGACAGCACCGCATGGGTGCCGATGACAACCTCGATCTCGCCCTTCCTGAGGCCTTCGCGGGTCTCTGCAGCCTCGCGGGTGGGCGTCAGCCGGGACAGGCGCGAGACCCGAACGGGCCAGCCCTGGAAGCGTTCGCTGAAGGTCTTGTAGTGCTGCCGCGCGAGCAGGGTGGTGGGCGCGATCACCGCGACCTGGAGGCCGCTCATGGCCGCGACGAAGGCGGCGCGGAGGGCGACCTCGGTCTTGCCGAAGCCGACGTCGCCGCAGATCAGCCGGTCCATCGGGTGGCCGGAGGCGAAATCGCCCAGCACGTCCTCGATGGCCGCCAGCTGGTCGTCCGTCTCCTCGAAGGGGAAGCGGGCGCAGAATTCCTCGAAGACCCCCTGCGGCGGGGTGACCGCGTCGGTCGTCCGCATGGACCGCTCCGCCGCGATCCGGATGAGCCCCTCGGCCATGTCGCGCAGGCGGGCCTTCGCCCGGGCCTTCCGGGACTGCCAGGCGGCGCCGCCCAGCCGGTCGAGCTGGACCCCGTCCCCCTCCGAGCCGTAGCGGGTCAGGAGGTCGATGTTCTCCACGGGCAGGTAGAGCTTGGCCTCCCCGCCGTACTGCAGCTCCAGGCAGTCATGCGGGGCGCCCTGGACGTCGAGGGTCCGCAGGCCCTCATAGCGTCCGATGCCGTGGTCGATGTGGACGACGAGGTCCCCCGGCGACAGGGCCGAGGCCTCGGCCAGGAAGTTCGACGCCCGGCGCCGGCGCCCGGGACGGGCGAGGCGGTCACCCAGGATGTCGGTCTCGGCGATGACCGCCAGGTCCGGCGTCTCGAATCCGGCGTCGAGGGGCAGGACGACCCGCTGGGGGACCTTGGGGTCCGCGGCGCGGGCGGCGTCCCAGTAGGGCGCCAGGGGCGCGGCGGCGAGGCCGTGGTCCGCAAGCATGAGGCCGAGGCGCTCGGAGGAGCCCTCGGTCCAGGAGGCGAAGAGCACGCGCTTGCCGGAGGCCGCGAGGGCGCGGGCATGGCCCACGGCGGCCTCGAAGAGGTTGACCGAGTCCTGGCGCCGCTCTGCCGCGAAGGAGCGGCCGGTGCGGGCGCCCATGTCCACCGAAGCGGCGCCGGGCTCACCGGAAAGGGCCGAGAATCGCCGCACGCCGAGGGGCGCAAGACGGGCCTCGAAGGCCTCGGGCGAAAGATAGAGACCCTCGGGCCGCAGGGGCCTGTACTGGCTGCGCCGGTCGGCCTGGTCGCGCGCGTCGAAGGCGTCGGTGACCTGAAGCCAGCGGTCCTCGAGGGAGGTCCCCGCAAGGCCGTCCAGGGCCACGAGGAGGTCCGCCGGAAGGTAGTCGAAGAGGGTCTCGAGGGCCTGGTCCGGACCGTCGGCGGCGGCGTAGTAGAGGGGCAGCCAGTGCTCCATCCCGGCCCGCCGACCGCCGGCGCTGACGGTCTCGTAGAGCGGATCGCCGCCCGGGGCCCCGAAGGCCTCCGCATAGCCCCGCCGGAAGCGGGAAACGGCGGCGTCATCCAGCAGGACCTCGCTGGCCGGAGGCAGGGAGACCTCGGTCAGCTGCCGGGTCGACCTCTGGGTCTCCGGATCGAAGGCGCGGATGGACTCAAGGGTGTCGCCGAAGAGGTCCAGCCGGACCGGTTCGTCCGCCGCGGTCGGGAAGACGTCGATGACCCCGCCTCGGATCGCGAACTCGCCCTTCTCCGACACGGTGGAGGCGCGGTGGTAGCCATTGACGGCGAAGTAGCGCTCGAGGTCCGCGACGTCGACGACCCGCCCGACCCGGGTGGCGTAGCCGGCGGCGGCGACGGCCGCCCGCGGCGGCAGCCTCTGGCTTGCGGCGGCGACCGTGGTGGCGACCAGGAAGGGGCGGTTCCAGTCCGACTGTCCGGCCAGGCGGGCCAGGGCCGCCATGCGGCGCGCCGAGACCCCCGCGGAAGGACCCGAGCGGTCGTAGGGCAGGCAGTCCCAGGACGGTAGTTCCAGGACCTCGATACCCTGCCCGAAGAACCGGAAGGACTCGATGAAGGCCGAGAGCCGGGCGCCGTCGCGGGCGACGAACAGGGCCGGGCCCTTCCGCCGGCGCACGATGTCGGCGAGGACGAGGGCGTCGAAGCCTTCCGGGGCCCCGCACACCTCAAGGCGTCCGGGGTCCTCCGCAAGTCGCCTGAGGTCGGCCGGGCCGGGAGAGGCCGCGCCGTCAGCCGCCACGCACGGCTCCAGGGAGCTGGTGCACCTGGTCGCGGAACCGGCGCAGGGCCGCAAGGATTTCCCCGTCGACGTCCGCAGGGGCGGGCTCGCGCTCGACGATCCAGGCGTAGAGGTCCTGGTCCGGATGGGCCAGCAGGTCCTCGAGGGCGTCCAGCCCCTCGGGGCTCAGGTCGCGGGCATGGTTGTCCACGAACGGACCGAGGATCAGGTCCGCTTCGCGGAAGCCCCGCCGCCAGGCGCGGAAGGACAGCCTCTTCAGGCGCGTTTCATCGTGGCTAGACATGTGACGGCGCGGGTATAGTGCGCGGCGGCCGCCTTGGCCAGCGGCGGCCGGAAAAGGACCCATGCGGCCCGAGAGCCTCTTTCCCCTCTTCGCGCCTGTCGGCAGCCTGAAGGGCGTCGGACCCCGCATTGCGCCGGCCCTGGAGAAGATCGCCGGGCCGCTTGTCCGCGACGTCCTGTTCCTCGCCCCGCACAACCTGATCCGTCGCCCGAGGCGCAGCCTTGCAGAGGTGCGGCCCGAGGAGACCGCGACCCTCCTCGTGACCATAGACGAACACCTGCCGCCGCGCTCGCGGCAGCAGCCCCTTCGGATCCGGGCTACCGACGGCGCCGGACGCCTTGACCTCGTCTGGTTCGGGAACGCCGCAAGGGGCCTCGAGGCGAGACTTCCGGTCGGCTCCAGGCGCTGGGTCTCCGGAAAGCTCGAGCGGTTCGGCCTCGACCTCCAGATGGTGCATCCGGACTATGTCGTCGACGAGGGCCGCCTCGCCGACATCCCTGAGGTCGAGACGGTCTATCCCGCCGGCGCCGGCGTCACGCCGCGCATGGTCAGGCGGATCGTGCAGTCCGCCCTCGGACGGGTCCCGGACCTTCCGGAGTGGCAGGACCCGGCCTGGAAGGCGGGGCGTGGCTTTCCGTCCTGGCGCGAGGCGATCCTGGCGCTCCACGCCCCCGAGGACGAGGCGGATCTCTCGCCCTCCTCGCCGGCGAGGGCGCGTCTCGCCTACGATGAGCTGCTGGCCCACCAGCTGGCCATGGCCCAGCGTCGCGCCCACAGGCGGGCGGGATCGGGCGCGCCCCTCCCCCCTTCCGGCCTTGCGGACGCCGTCGAGGCCGCCCTGCCCTTCCGACTGACACCGGACCAGCGCACCGCCCTGGCCGAGATCCGCGGCGACCTCGCCTCCGGCCAGAGGATGAGCCGGCTCCTCCAGGGCGATGTCGGCTCGGGCAAGACGGTGGTGGCCATGCTGGCCCTCGCGGACGCCGCCGCGGCCGGCGCCCAGGGTGCGCTCATGGCCCCGACGGAGATCCTCGCCCGGCAGCACTTCGAGACCCTGGCGGGGCCGCTCGAGGCCCAGGGGATCGGCGTCGTGCTCCTGACCGGACGGGACAGGGGCGCCGGGCGCCGGGAGAAGCTCGAGGCCCTCGCGTCCGGGACCGCGGCCGTCGCGGTGGGAACCCACGCCCTCTTCCAGGAGGAGGTCCGGTTCCGGCGGCTGTCCCTGGCGGTGATCGACGAACAGCACCGCTTCGGGGTCGGGGAACGCCAGCGCCTGCTCGACAAGGGCGAGGGCGTCCACCTCCTGTCCATGTCGGCGACGCCCATCCCCCGCACCCTGGAGCTGGCCGCCTACGGCGACCTCGATGTCAGCCGCATCGTGGGCAAGCCGCCCGGCAGGACCCCCGTGGCCACCCGAGCCGCGCCCATGACCCGCCTCGCCGAGGTCGAGGATCGCCTTGTGGCGGCCGTGCTCGGCGGCGCCCAGGCCTTCTGGATCTGCCCCCTCGTGAGCGAGTCCGAGCTCGTGGACCTCAAGGCTGCGGAACAGAGGGCGCTCGACCTCAAGGCCCGCCTCGGCGACCGGGTCGGCCTCGTCCACGGCAAGCTGTCCGGGCCGGAGAAGGACGCCGTCATGGGCGACTTCGCCGCCGGCAGGATCAAGGTCCTGGTCGCCACCACGGTGGTCGAGGTGGGGGTCAACGTGCCCAACGCCACCATCATGGTCATCGAGCAGGCCGAGCGGTTCGGCCTGGCCCAGCTTCACCAGCTGAGGGGCCGGGTCGGACGCGGCCGGGCGGAGAGCGCCTGCGTCCTGCTCTACGATCCGCCCCTGTCCGACACCGCCCAGAAGCGCCTCGACATCCTGCGCCGCTCGGACGACGGCTTCGCCATCGCCGAGACCGACCTGGAGCTGCGCGGCGGCGGCGACGCTCTGGGCCTTCGGCAGTCCGGTTTTCCCGACTATGTCTTCGTCGATCCCTTCGCGCACCGCGACCTCATCCTCGCCGCAGGCGACGACGCCCGCCTGGTGCTGGCGCGGGACCCGGACTTCCGGACCGGGCGCGGACAGGCCCTCAGGGTGTTGCAGGCCCTGTTCGACTGGCGTCCGGAGACGGGGATGAAGGGCGCCTGAGGGCGTTGAAGGCGGCGAGGCGCGTGCGCGCGTCGGCCTCGGTGTCCGCATAGAAGAGGTTGAAGCCGGGCGTCCTCAGGCGATCCTCCCAGGACCCGCCGGGTCGCAGCATCCGGGCCTCGGGCGGCGAGACTCGCAGGATTCCCTCCCTGCATTGTGCGCCGACCTGGCGGGTGACGAAGGGCGGGCGCGCGCCCCATTCCAGGCCGGTGGCGTTGGTCGCGCCCCGGGCCAGCCGGGCCGGCGCCTCGGCGTCCGAGACCGCCTGGAGGAGCGGATTGTAGCAGAGCGGCCTGCGCTTCCCGAGGTTGACCAGGTCCTCTCCCGACCAGACGAGGGACCGGTCCTGCAGGTCCCGGGCGCGGCGGTCATCCCCCTCGTAGGCCCAGGCCCAGGCGGCGAGGCACCCGGTGTCCCTTGGCGCGGCGCAGGCCCTGAGGGGCGGTGCGTCGGCCGGGACCACCGCATCGATGATCCAGGCGGCCACCAGGCGGTCCTGGACCGCTGGCGTACTTCCCGTCTCCGCCAGCAGCCGGGCGACAAGGTCGCCCCCCTGTTCGACCCCGACCACGATGATGGGCCGGTCGCCGGTCCGGGCCAGGAAGTTCAGGAAGGCCGCCCGCGCATCGGCGTAGGCGAAGCGCCGGGCCTCCCGGGCGTCCTCCCGCAGGGTGGTGAGCGAGTAGAGGCCCGCCTGCCGGTACCGGGGCGCGAAGACGCGTCCGGCGGCGGCGAAGGGACCTGCGTGGTTCGGGGCCATGACACGCCGGAAGACCTCCGCCGATCCCGGGTCATCGATCGGCCCGTTCCAGTGCTCCGCCCCGGAATAGGCGGTCGGTCCCAGGAAGAAGACGTCGGCCTCGCCGGGACGGGGCGCGGCCTCCGGCAGCAGGGCCCAGGCCTCCGGTCGCCCGTAGTCCGGCGCGGGGGGTGGCGTGTAGATCTGGAAGGGCTTGCCCGGGTCCATGGCCGCCAGCCGGATGTCGTCCCGGCGGACAAAGGCGAACAGCGCGAGGAGGACGACAAGGACGAGTCCCGCAACCAGGCCCAGGGCGGGGCGCCGCCGCGGCTGCGGCCCGGTCTCTGGCGGGAGGGGCCTGGCCAAGGTGACGGCTACCTGTAGGGCGACGCAGCCGCCAGGTAGCCGCGGACATAGTCCTCGATCCCGGCCTCAAGCGGGGTGAACCCGCCCGTGTATCCCGCCGCCACGAGCCGCTCCATCCGCGCCTCGGTGAAGTACTGGTAGTGGTCGCGGATCGCCGCAGGCATCGGGATGTAGTCGATCCGCGCCTCCTGGCCGGCGGCGGCGAAGACCGCCCGCGCCAGGTCCTCGAAGGTCCGCGCCTGGCCGGAGCCCAGGTTGTAGACCCCGCTCACCTGCGGTGAGGCGACCAGCCAGGCCACCACCTCGGCGACGTCGCGGACATAGACGAAGTCCCGCTTCTGTCCCCCATCCGGCACGCCCTCGCGATAGGACCGGAAGAGCTGGACCGACTGCCCGTCGCGGACCGACGGCCAGATCTGGGCGGCGACCGACTTCATGGGCCCCTTGTGGCCCTCATTCGGCCCATAGACGTTGAAGAACTTCAGCCCGGCCCACTGGGCCGGGGCGTACTCACGGGCGGCCTGCCGGGCGGCGAAGGCGTCGAACAGGGCCTTGGACCAGCCATAGGCGTTGAGCGGGCGGAGGGCCGCGAGGCTCTCGAAGTCGTCCCGGTCCCCGAAGCCCTGGCTTCCATCGCCGTAGGTGGCGGCGGAGGAGGCGTAGATCAGCCTGCGCTGCCGGTCGGCGCACCAGCGGAAGAGGTCGCGGCTGAGCCCGAAATTGGTCTGGATGATCCGGTCGGCGTCCGGCTCGGTGGTGGAGGAGATGGCGCCCATGTGGACCACGGCCTCGACGTCGCGCCAGCGCTTCTCGAGCCACTCGAACATGTCGGCGGGCGCCACGAAGTCGCCGATGGCGTGGTTGGCCAGGTTGCGCCACTTGCCCGTCTCGGCTTCCCGCAGCCGGTCGCAGACCACCACGTCGAGGCTGCGGTCCTCCGCCAGGCGGGCGGCGATGTTGGAGCCGATGAAGCCGGCCCCGCCGGTCACGAAGATGATCCTGCGGGTCACGATTTTTCCTCCCCGGCCATGCGCCGGATGGCAGCGGTCGTTGAATAGCCGTCCACGAGCTTGGCGAGCCGCACCTCCCCGCCCCAGCCCCGGACGAGATCCCCGCCGACGACCTCGGACTCGGCGTAGTCCGCGCCCTTGACCAGGACGTCCGGACGGGCCGCCCGGATCAGCTCGATGGGGGTGTCGGCGTCAAAGGGCGCCACCAGGTCGACGCTGGCGAGGCCCGCCAGGACGAGGGCCCGGCTCTCCAGGTCATTGACCGGTCGTCCCTCCCCCTTCAGCGCCCGGACGGAACGGTCGGAGTTCACGCCCACGATCAGCCGGTCGCACCAGGCGCGGGCCTGGGCGAGGTAGGCCACGTGTCCCCGGTGCAGGATGTCGAAGCAGCCGTTGGTGAACCCCACGCGAAGGCCCCGGGCGCGCCACCGGGCGACCTCCTCGACCATCCGGCCCTGCGTGGCGATCTTGGCCTCCGCGGCGGCCATGTGGGCGGCCAGGGCGGCTTCGACGAGTTCGTCGGGCGAGACGGTGGCGGTGCCGACCTTGCCCACGGCGACACCGGAGGCCAGCAGGGCGAAGGCGATGGCGTCCTCGAGCGGTCCCCCGGCGGCGATGCCGACGCCCAGGGCCGCGATGGCCGTGTCCCCGGCGCCTGAGACGTCGAAGACCTCCCGGGGCGTGCCCGGGAAGTGCCGGACCGCCTCGCCCCGCACCGCCAGGGACATGCCCTGGGCCGCCCGGGTGACAAGGATCGCCCGCGCCTCGCAGAGTTCGAGGGCCCGCGCCAGGGCGGCCTCGACCTCGGCGTCGGTCCCGGTCGGGAGGCCGGAGGCGTGGGCCAGCTCCGAGGCGTTCGGCTTGATGATGTCCACCGGACCGTAGCGGCTGAAGGACCTGGCCTTGGAGTCCACGACCACGGGGAGCCCGGTCGCCCGGCAGGCGGCGATCACCTCGTCGGTCACCACCCCCTTGCCGTAGTCCGACAGGATGATCACCCCGGCGCCGGAGGCGACGCCTCGGATGGTTCGCGCGAGCCGTCCCGAAGTGTCGGGCGAGACCGCCTCCGTCTCCTCGACGTCCACCCGCAGGAGTTGCTGGCCGCCGGAGACGAAGCGCGTCTTGAGGGTGGTCGGCCGCGCCGTGTCGGTGACGAGGGCGCCCTCGATGCGCCCGTCATCGCCCACCAGGCGAAGGGCTTCGCGCCCCTCCACATCGGAACCGATCACCCCGACCAGGGCCGCCTGGCCGCCAAGGGCGGCGACGTTCCGGGCGACGTTCCCCGAAGCGCCGAGCATGACGAGTTCGCGCCTGCGGGCCAGCACCGGGATGGGGGCCTCGGGGGACATCCGGGTGACCTCGCCGTAGACGAAGCGGTCGACCATGACGTCGCCGACGCAAACGACCCTGACCCCCGCGGCGCGGGCGATGAGGTCCTGGAGGGCGGCGAACTCCACGGGATCAGGCCCGCGGCTGCTTGGCGAGGGCGTCAAACGCCAAAAGGTCCTTCACGAGGCCCTCGAACTCCCGCAGCGGCACCATGTTCGGCCCGTCGGAGGGCGCATTGTCCGGGTCCGGGTGGGTTTCCATGAACACCGTGGCGACCCCGATGGCGACGGCCGCTCGGGCCAGCACGGGCACGAATTCCCTCTGGCCGCCGGATCTGTCTCCCTGGCCGCCGGGCTGCATGACGGAATGGGTGGCGTCGAAGACCACGGGGCAGCCGATCTCCGCCAGGACCGGCAGTGCCCGCATGTCGGAGACCAGCGTGTTGTAGCCGAAGGAGGCACCGCGCTCGGTGAGGAGAACGTTGGGATTGCCGCTGTCCACGATCTTGGCCAGCACGTTCTTCATGTCCCAGGGGGCGAGGAACTGGCCCTTCTTGACGTTGATCGCGGCACCGGTTTCGCCTGCCGCCAAAAGCAGGTCGGTCTGGCGCGAGAGAAAAGCCGGGATCTGCAGGATGTCGGCGGCCTGCGCCACCACGGCGCACTGGTCGCGCTCATGCACGTCGGTGAGGACGGGGAGGCCGAGGGTCTCGCGGATCTCGGCGAAGATCGGCAGGGCCGACTTGAGCCCGATGCCGCGGGCGGCGCGGGCTGAGGTGCGGTTCGCCTTGTCGAAGGAGGTCTTGTAGACCAGCCCGATCTCCAGGCGTCCGGCGATCTCTGCCAGCATGGAGGCGGTCTCGAGGGCGTGCTGCCGGCTCTCCAGCTGGCAGGGGCCGGCGATGATCGTCAGGCGCTCCCGGTTGCCCATGCGCACGGTGCGCCCGGACGGCGGCGACAGCTCGACGACGGCGTTCAGGCTGGACAATTCGACGCTCCTGCGAGACGACTGCGGGTTCAGGGGCGTTAAGTGGCGTGCGGCGGACGGCTGCACAAGCCGGAAATGCGCCTGCCCGACCCGGCCCGAGGCCGGAAACGCCCAGGAGTCGCCGGACGTGTCGTCTGCCCAGGAAATCTGCCTCAACACCCTCGCCGTGCGCCCGGGCGCCCTCCGGCGCGCGCCCGCCCTTCAGGGCCTGCCCCGGATCTTCCGCTCGGCCCTCGACACGATCACCCGGGGATGGATGGCCGGCGACGTCACCTTCGTGACCCCGGACGGCCGCGTCCTGCGGGTCCGTTCGGAAGCGGGCGGCCCGTCCGCCATCATCCGGATCCGGAACTTCAGGTTCATCCGCCGGGCCCTGCTGGCGGGCGACATCGGCTTCGCCGAGGCCTACGCCGCCGGCGAATGGGAGACGCCTGACCTCACCGCCGTTCTGTCTGTCTTCAGCCTCAACTTCCAGAACCTGACCCAGGTGACCGAGGGCAATCCCCTGGTCGGCGTGTTCAATTTCCTGGGACATGTGCTGAACGCCAATTCCCGCAAGGGTTCGCGCCGGAACATCCACGCCCACTACGACCTCGGCAACGCCTTCTACTCGCGCTGGCTTGACCCCTCGATGACCTACTCCTCGGCCCGCTACCAGGGCGGGGCCGACAGCCTGGAAGCCGCCCAGAAGGCCAAGTACGGCGCTCTCGCCCGGCGCATGGAGCTGTCCGACGGGCATGACGTCCTGGAGATCGGCTGCGGCTGGGGCGGCTTCGCCGAGTTCGCAGCCGGCGAGATCGGGGCGAAGGTGACCGGCATCACCATCTCCCGCGAGCAGCACGACTACGCCCGCCAGCGCATCTTCGAGGCTGGCCTGGCCGAGAAGGCGGACATCCGCCTCATCGATTACCGGGACGTCACCGGATCGTTTGACCGCGTCGCGTCGATCGAGATGTTCGAGGCGGTGGGCGAGAAGTACTGGCCGACCTACTTCAAGGCCGTCCATGACCGCCTGAAGCCCGGCGGCAGGGCGGGCCTCCAGATCATCACCATCCAGGACGAGCTCTTCGAGGGCTACCGCCGGCGCGCCGACTTCATCCAGCGCTACATCTTCCCGGGCGGCATGCTGATCTCCGAACGGCGCCTCAGGCGCGAGACGGACCAGGCGGGGCTCGCCTGGAGCGAGCCGGACCGGTTCGGCCAGGACTACGGCGTCACCCTCGCCGCCTGGAAGCAGCGGTTCGGGTCGGCCTGGGATGACATCCGCCGCCTTGGCTTCGACGAGCGTTTCCGGCGGATCTGGGACTTCTATCTCAGCTATTGCGAGGCGGGCTTCCGCACCGGGCGGACCGATGTCATCCAGCTCGGCCTCTCGCGCGCCTAGGCCGGGCGTGGCGCTGGTCGTCGCAAGGCCCTAGATTGACGTCATGACCATCGCCAGAAACGTTCTCGAGGCCATTGGCCGCACGCCCCTGATCCGGCTGAACCGCGCAAGCGATGCGACGGGCTGCGAGATCCTGGGCAAGGCTGAGTTCATGAACCCCGGCCAGTCCGTGAAGGATCGCGCCGCTCTCTACATCATCCGCGACGCGGAGCGGCGGGGGCTCCTCCGGCCCGGCGGCCGGATCGTCGAGGGGACGGCGGGAAACACCGGCATCGGCCTCGCCATGGTCGGTCAGGCCCTTGGCTACCGGACGACCATCGTCATCCCGCGAACCCAGAGCCAGGAGAAGAAGGATGCGATCCGTCTCCTCGGCGCCGAATTGGTCGAGGTGGACGCCGTCCCCTACTCCAACCCCGACAACTACGTCCGCTATTCCGGACGGCTGGCCGAGGAACTGAACCGCTCGGAGCCGAATGGGGCGATCTGGGCCAACCAGTTCGACAATGTCGCCAACCGCCAGGCGCACGTGGAGACAACCGGGCCGGAGATCTGGGAGCAGACCGGCGGCGAGGTGGACGCATTCGTCATGTCGGCCGGCACCGGCGGCACGCTCGCCGGCGTCGCGGAGGCCCTGCGGGCGCGCAGCGCGGCGGTGCGGATCGGCCTTGCGGATCCCATGGGCGCCGCCCTCTACCACTGGTACGCCCATGGCGAGCTGAAGGCCGAGGGAACCTCGATCTCGGAAGGCATCGGACAGGGACGGATCACGGCCAACCTCGAAGGCCTGCAGGTCGACATGCCCTACCAGGTCCCGGACGAGGAGATGCTGCAGGTCATCTACGACCTGGCGACCCACGAGGGCCTGATCATGGGCGGCTCCACCGGCATCAACGTGGCGGGCGCCATCCGCATGGCCCGCGACCTCGGGCCTGGCCATACCCTCGTCACCATCCTTTGCGACCAGGGGGCCCGCTACCAGAGCAAGATCTACAACCCGGCCTTCCTCCGCGAGCGGGGCCTGCCGACGCCGGAGTGGCTGTCGTGACCGCCCACCCCCTTGTCTCCGCATCGGAAGCGGCCCGGCTCATCGGCCAGCCGGGGACCCGGTTCGTCGACGCCAGCTGGTTCCTGCCCGCCGAGGGCCGCTCGGGCCGCGCGGAGTTCGAGGCCGAACGGATTCCCGGGGCGGTCTTCTTCGACATCGATGCGATCTCGGATGCCGCGAGCAACCTGCCCCACATGCTGCCCTCCCCGGAGGCCTTCGCCGCGGCCGCCGGAGGCCTGGGGCTTTCCCCGGACAACCTGGTCGTCGTCTACGACACCTTCGGTGTCCGCTCCGCCGCGCGGGCCTGGTGGACCCTGAAGGTGATGGGCTATCCGCAGGTCCGGGTGCTGGACGGCGGACTTCGCGCCTGGAAGGCCGCCGGGCTTCCGGTCGAGACCGGTCCGGCGCCGGCGCCTGTCCCGTCGGAGGTCACCGCAGTCTTTTCCCCTGAACGGGTTCGCAGCCTTGCCGACGTCGCGGCCGCGCTGGCCGGCCAATCGGCCCAGGTGGTCGACGCCCGCAGCAGCGTCCGTTTCCGCGGCGAGGCGCCGGAACCGCGCCCCGGACTGCGGTCCGGCCACATGCCCGGTGCGCTCAACCTGCCCTTCGACCGCCTGCTCACCCCCGAGGGGACCCTGAAGCCGCCGACCGGGCTTGCGGCGGAGTTCGCGGCGGCCGGCGTCGACCCTGCCCGTCCCGTCATCACGACCTGCGGGTCCGGGGTCACCGCCTCCGTCCTGGCCCTCGCCCTGGAGGTGCTCGGCCATCCCGCCGCCGTCTACGATGGTTCCTGGGCCGAGTGGGGCGGACCCGAGGGCGGTGACGTCGTCACCGGGGATGCATGAGGCCGCCCACCCGACTCGTCCATCCTCCCGGGTCCGGGGCTGCGCCTGCGCGAACCGTGAACCCGGTCATCCAGAAGGGTTCGACGGTGCTCCTCCCGGACGCCGCGGCCCTCTACGACGACGACGCCTACGTCACCTATGGGCGCAATGGCCTGGCCGCCCATGAGGCCCTCAAGGCGGCCCTGTGTGACCTCGAGCACGCTGCGGCGGTGGAGCTCTATCCGAGCGGCGTCGCCGCCATCGCCGGCGCCCTGCTGGCGGTGCTGAAGGCCGGCGACGAACTCCTCATGGTCGACACCGCCTACAAGCCCACCCGGCGCTTCTGCGACAGGACGCTGGCCCGGTTTGGCGTGACCACCCGCTACTACGACCCGACCCTCCCGGCAGCCGAGGTGGCGAACCTCTTCGGCCCCCGCACCCGGGCGATCTTTCTCGAAAGCCCCGGCTCGCTGAGCTTCGAGATGCAGGACCTTCCCGCCCTCGCGGCGGCGGCGCGGGAAAGGGGCATGCTCAGCCTGGTCGACAACACATGGGGCGCCGGTCTTCTCCTGAAGCCCCTCGACCTCGGCGTGGACATCTCGATCCAGGCCCTGACCAAGTATGTCGGCGGACACTCCGACGCCTTCATGGGCTCGGCGGCGGCGCGTGACCCCGGGGTCTGCGGGAGCCTCCACGCCGGCGTGGTGGACCTGGGATGGTCCGTGGCCGCCGAGGACGCCTACGCCATGCTGCGGGGCCTCAGGACCCTGGATGTCCGCCTGCAGCGACACGGCGAGAGCGGACTGGAAGTGGCGCGCTGGCTTGCCGGCCGGCCGGAGGTCGCCTCGGTCCTGCATCCCGCCCTGCCCGGCGCCCCGGGGCATGACCTCTGGAAGCGTGACTATTCCGGCGCCTGCGGCCTGTTCGCCTTCGTCCTTCGCCCAGCGCGCCCGGAGGCCACGGCGGCCCTCCTGGACGCCCTGCACCTGTTCGGGCTGGGCTTCTCCTGGGGCGGATACGAGAGCCTGGCGATAGACTGCGATCCCCAGCTCGAGGTGCGCGCCTTCCGCAGGGACTATGGCGGCGCCCTGGTCCGGCTCCACGTCGGCCTGGAGGCCCCGGAAGACCTCATCGCCGACCTCGAGGGCGGCCTCGCCGCCTTTCGCGCAGCTGCGGGCTAGCGGGCCGCCAGGCGGCTCATCAGCAGGGCGGCCCGGCGCGTCTGCCGGCGCAGGGCCGGTATGTCCAGGGTCTCGCCCGGGGCGTGAGCCCCTTCTCCGCCGGCCCCCAGGCCGACGAGCCCGTCGATGATGTGCGAGACAAAGGCGATGTCGCCCGCGCCCCGTCGCAGGGGATCAAGCTCGCGCATCGGCGGATAGCCGAGGGCGGCGTTGACGGCGTTGAGCTCCCCCAGGAGCCGCCTTGAGCCCTCCGTCGGCGGCATGGCGGGATAGCCCTCGGTGAACTCCAGCGTCGCCAGGGCCCCGGGGAGGCTGTCGCGGACGATCGCCTCCATCCGCGCCTTGATCCGGTCGGTCTGGTCGTTGGACAGGGTCCGCAGGTCGCCCATGGCCAGGGCCTCCCCGGGAATGATGTTCGCCTTGCCCGAGGCCTTCCCGCCGGTAGCATCGCGGTTCAGCGCGGCGTCCGCCCCCCCAAGGACCAGGCCAACGCTGTAGGTGGCGTTAGGCTCCCGCAGTTGCTGCCGGAAGGCGTCCAGGATCCGCGCCAGTTCGTAGATGGCGCCATAGCCGGCCGCGTCGGAGAAGACCCCGGAGGAATGCCCGGGCTTGGCCTTCACCCGCACGGTCCAGGTGTTGGAAGAGCGTCGTGCAATGGAGCCCATGTCCGCGCCCTCCTCCGTGGCCAGCCCCTCGAAGTCGAGGGCCAGGTCGGAGTTCCGGGCGGCGGCGATGAGGTCGCGCCGCGCGATCTCCACCGGCCGTCCGACACGCTCCTCGTCTCCGGTCAGGACGACGGTGATGTCGGCGCGCTTCAGGGTCCCGGCGGCCTTCATCGCCCTTAGGGCGCCGATCATCACGACAATACCGCCCTTCATGTCATTGACCCCCGGTCCGGTGACCGTGTCCCCGTTCCGGACATAGCCCTTGAAGGGGCTGTCCGGCTCGAAGACGGTGTCCAGGTGGCCGATCAGCAGCATCCTGCGGCCCCTGCCATCTCCCCGGTGCGTGGCGACCAGGTGCCCGGCGCGGCCCGTCTCGGTCATGGGAATCCAGCGGACCTGGAAGTCGAGGGCCTCGAACTCCCGGGCGACCCGGCGACCGACAGCCTCCACCCCCAGGAGGTTCATGGTTCCGGAATTGATGGCCACCAACTCCTCCAGGAGGGCCAACTGGCGGTCCTGTCCTGCATCGACCGTCGCGACCATCCGCCGCTCCGCCCCGGAAAGACCTGCGGCCTTGGCCGGAAGGGTGAAGGCGAGGCAGAGGGCCAGTCCGGCGGCCAGACTGGGAAACGCGCGGCGCAAAGACATCGGGACCTCCCTCTTGCGGCGGCGAAAGATTGGCCCGCGGGAAGGGCAAGGCGCAAGCCCGGGCTTGATTGGCGCAGCGTCATCCCCCCATTGTGCCGGCGACAAATCGCGGGAGGACGAAATGGGTCCGTACAAGCTTCTGATCGATGGCCAGCTGGTGGACGGGGACTCCGTCATGCCGGTGATCAACCCGGCGACCGAAGAGGTCCTGGTCGAGTGCCCCCGCGCCTCGAAATCCCAGCTGGACCAGGCGGTCGCGGCGGCCAAGCGCGCCTTCCCGGGCTGGTCGGCGACGCCCATCGACGAGCGCCGCAAGGCCCTGCTCGCCATGGCCGACGCCATCCAGGGCGACCTTGAGACCCTGTCCCGCACCCTCGTCCAGGAACAAGGCAAGCCCCTGCAGGACGCCATGGGCGAGGTCTTCGGCGCCGCCGCCTTCTTCCGCTATTTCGCCAGCCTCGACCTGCCCGAAAAGGTCATCGAGGACTCCGACGCCCGCAGGGTGATCTCCCGCCGTCGTCCCCTCGGCGTCGTGGGCGCCATCGTGCCCTGGAACTTCCCGATCATCCTGATGGCCTTCAAGGTCCCGGCCGCCCTCCTGGCCGGCAACACGGTCGTCCTCAAGCCCGCCGCGACGACGCCGCTGACCACCCTGCGGATCGGCGAGCTGGTGAAGGACCTCCTGCCCCCGGGCGTCCTGAACGTCATCTCCGACGCCAACGACCTGGGCGGCGCCATCACCGCCCATCCGGACATCCGCAAGGTCTCCTTCACCGGCTCGACCGAGACCGGCAAGAAGGTCATGGCCGGCGCTGCCGAGGCCCTCAAGCGCGTCACCCTGGAGCTGGGCGGGAACGACGCCGCCATCGTCCTCGACGGGGTGGACCCCAAGGAGGCCGCGCCCAAGATCTTCGGCGCCGCCTTCCAGAACTCGGGCCAGGTCTGCATCGCCGTGAAGCGGGCCTATGTCCACGAGAGCATCTACGACGCCATGTGCGACGAACTGGCCCGGCTGGCGGACGCCGCCGTCGTGGGCGACGGCCTCCAGCAGGGGGTGACCCTCGGCCCGCTCCAGAACAAGAGCCAGTTCGAGAAGGTCCTCGGCCTGATCGAGGACGCCAAGACCCAGGGCAAGGTGATCGCCGGCGGCGGCCGCGCCGAGGGCAAGGGCTATTTCATCCGCCCGACCATCGTCCGGGACATCGAGGACGGCGCCCGCCTGGTCGACGAGGAGCAGTTCGGTCCCGTCCTCCCGGTCATCAAGATCAAGGACGGCGAGGACGCGGTGCGCCGGGCCAACGCCTCGGAGTACGGACTGGGCGGCTCGATCTGGTCGAAGGACCTCGACCGGGCCCTGGACCTCGCCGGGCGCATGGACACGGGCACGGTGTGGATCAACAAGCACGCCGAGCTGGCGCCCAACATCCCCTTCGGCGGGGCGAAGTTCTCGGGCGTGGGCAACGAACTGGGCGAGGAAGGCCTCGCGGAGTTCACCCAGCAGCACGTCATCAACATGGCCAAGGCCTGATCCGCCGGCACAGGCGGACGGGAGGGGAGGAAAAGCACATGAAGCGTCTTGTCGCCCTGGCGGGCCTGCTTTCGCTCGCCGCCTGTTCCGGGCCCGGCGGGTCTGGCGCTCCGGCTGGCGTTAAGTTCGACACCACCCTGCCCATGTCGGAGTTCATGGCCCATGTCGTGGATCCCGCGGCCCAGGCCTACTGGAAGGGCGCCGGGGTCGAGCTCACCGATGCGGGAGAGACGGACCTCTCGCCCAAGGACGAGGAAGGATGGGAAGCCCTCGTCACGGCGGCGTCGACGGTCGCCGAGGCCGGCAACGCCCTCCAGCTTCCGGACCGCGCCCGCCCTCCAGAGGCCGAATGGAACCGGCTGGCGCAGGAAATGACCGCCCGCGCCTTCGACGCCCGAAAGGCGGCGGACGCCCGCGACAAGCAGGCGGTGTTCGATACGGGGGGCCGGCTCTACGAGACCTGCGTCGCCTGTCACGCGAAGTACGTGATTGGCCCGCCAGCGACCGCCAAGCCCCTCCCCGACTTCCCGGCGGACGTCCCGGCGCCGAAGCCGGCGTCCTGACCGCCTGGCGCGCCCGGCAGGACTCGAACCTGCAACCGTCCGCTTAGAAGGCGGATGCTCTATCCGGTTGAGCTACGGGCGCTCCGGGTCCGGAGGCGGCCTCAGTGGGTCCAGGGCTGCTTGCGGTCGGCGGAGAAGTTGTCGGCGTAGGCCTTGAGGATCCGCTTCGGCGCCTTGGGCTCGGTCACCTGGAAGGCCAGGCCGTGCTTCTGGGCGTAGGCGACGGCGTCCTCCCGGGTCTCGAAGTTCAGGCGGACCTGGGCGCTGGTGTCGTCCGTGAGGGTCCAGCCCATCAGGGGATCGGGGACCCTCGCCGAGGCGGGCGCGAATTCCAGCACCCAATCTCTCGCGCGCGCCTTGCCGGACTGCATGGCGGTCTTCGCCGGGCGGAAAATGCGCGCGATCATGTCTGTCCCCGTCTTCTGTCGCCGGCTGTGGTCGGGGCGGCGTGATTCGAACACGCGACCCTCTGCTCCCAAAGCAGATGCGCTACCAGGCTGCGCTACGCCCCGAAGAGCGCCGGCTCCCGCCCGCGATAGCCGTCTTCGCGCCGATCTGCAATCAGTCCGCGGGCTTGCGCATCAGCTTGAAGACCCCGCTGGCCCGGACGACATCCGATCCGGCGGCATGGGCGCGGCCCTCCACGAAGGCGACGTCGCGGGTCAGGCGGGTGACGCGGCTCTCGCCGAAGACCCACTCCCCCACCCTCGCCATGTGCAGGAAATCGACGCTGAGGTGGATGGTCACGCTGGCCCGCCGGGAGGCCCGCCATACGGCTGCCGCCAGGAGCCCGTCCATGAAGGAGGTCAGCATCCCGCCATGGACCAGCCCCAGGCCGTTGGCATG
>JAPOKE010000160.1 GCA_029977805.1 Phenylobacterium parvum
GGGCGCCGGTGGCGAAGGACGAAGACCCCATGAGGGCGGAGATCGACCCCGCCCGGCGCGGGTCGACGTTCAGGGCGCCCGCCATGGTGTTGCCGGCCATGAAGCCGTAGCTGGACAGGACCAGGAAGATCAGGGGCAGGACGCTCCACATCCCGCCCCAGCCGGTGAAGGCGGCGACGAGCAGGAGGGCCGAGGCGATCACGCCCGCCAGGCTCGCGCCCCGCAGGACCTGCTCGGGCGTGAAGCGCAGCAGCAGCTGGCGGTTCAGCTGGCCGGCGCCGATCACCCCGGCGGCGTTCAGGCCGAAGACCCATCCGAAGACGGAGGCCGGTATGCCCCAGACCCCGATCAGCAGGCCCGGCGAGGCCGAGATCCAGGTGAAGAGGGTCGCCCCGTTCAGCCCGCCGGCCAGGGCGTAGCCCACGAGGCGCGGGTCCTTCAGCAGGGCGCCGAGGGCCGCGAGGGGCGACTCCGACCGGGCCTGGAGCGCCGTCGCCTCGGAACGGGACTCCTCCAGCCGGAACAGGGTCGCCAGGCCCACGGCGATCCCGAACAGTGCCAGGGCCCAGAAGTTGGCCCGCCAGCCGCCCAGCTGGAGCAGGAGGCCGCCCAGCAGGGGGGCGAGGATCGGCGCCAGCCCCATGACCAGGGTCAGGAGGGACAGCATCCGGGCCGTCTCGGTGTGGTCGAAGCGGTCGCGCACCACGGCCCGCGCCACCACCCCGCCGGCGCAGCCGCCGAGGGCCTGGACGAAGCGGGCGGCGATGAGGAACTCCGCGGAGGGCGCCAGGGCGCAGGCGCAGGACGCCAGGACGAACAGGGCCGCCCCCGCCAGGATCGGCCCCTTCCGTCCCAGCCGGTCCGAGGCCGGGCCATAGAAGAACTGGCCGATGGCCATGCCCGCCAGGAAGGCCGAGACCGTGATCTGGGTGTGGGCGGCGTCGACGCCCAGCTCCGCGCCGATGGCCGGCAGGCTGGGCAGGTACATGTCGATGCCCATGGGCGCAAAGGCGGTCAGGGCGCCCAGCAGGACCACCAGGCCCCAGCCGGTTCCCTTGGCTCCCGCCCCACCTTCGCTCGCCGTCGCCATGCCGCCTTCCCCCGCGCTGGCCCTTGCCATACCCCCGCCCGGTCTGGCCAAGATAGGGGAAGTTTCCCAGGAGCCCCGAATGTCCGCACTCGCCCGCCAGATGCCCCCCGTCGCCAAGGCCAAGGTCAACGGGATCGACATGGCCTATTACGAGGTCGCCCGGGGCAAGGGCGTGCCCATCGTCTTCTGCCACGGCTTCCCGGAGCTGGCCTTCTCCTGGCGCCACCAGCTGCGCGCCTGCGAGGCGGCGGGCCAGTGGGCCATCGCCCCGGACCAGCGGGGCTACGGCCTCACCTCCCGGCCGGAGAAGGTCGAGGACTACGACATGGAGCACCTGGCCGCCGACCTGGTGGGCCTCCTGGACCATCTCGGGATCGAGAAGGCGGTGTTCTGCGGCCATGACTGGGGCGGCTTCGTCGTCTGGCAGATGGCCCTGATGCACCCGGACCGGGTGGCCGGCGTCATCGGCCTCAACACCCCCTTCACGCCGCGCGGCGACTACGACCCCATCGCCTCCATGCGCTTCGCCTTCGGCGAGGACATGTACATCGTCTGGTTCCAGAAGCCGGGCGAGGCCGACGCCGCCCTCGGCGCCGACGTGGACAAGACCATGCGCTTCTTCATGCGCCGCCCGCCCGAGGACATGCCCGCCCCGCCCAGCGTCGGCCTCAGCATCGACAAGGACGCTGGCCCGGCCACCACCTCCACCTTCGCCTTCCGCGACCTGCTGGCCGAGTGGGACAAGTCGGACACCGCCAACCAGCTCCTGACCCCCGACGAACTGGCCGCCTTCGTCGAGACCTTCTCGGCCACCGGCTTCACCGGCGGGATCAACTGGTACCGCAACTTCACCCGCAACTGGGAGCGCTCGGGCCACCTGCCCACCCGCATCGACCACGTCCCCTGCCTGATGATCTGCGCCGAGAAGGACGCAGTCCTGCCCCCCTCCATGGCCGACGGCATGGAGACCCGCATCGCCGACCTGGAAAAGGCCCTGGTGATGGGCTCCGGCCACTGGACCCAGCAGGAAAAGCCCGAAGAGGTGAACCGCTTCATCCTCGACTGGATGGGGAGGAAGTTCGGGGGCTAGGCGGCGGTCCGCCTGGATTTCAGCACCAATTGCTCCCCCAAGGGGGACCCCTGCGTTATGTCGCATCGCTGGCCTTGAAGCCCATTGAGGCGAGGTTTTCTGGCCCTTTCGGGTTGTTTTGAGGCGCTTCGGCGAGGTCCTGACGGACTCCAGGCGCGTCAGGCCGTCAGGGCTGCGAGGCGGCGGAGGTTGAAGGCCATGGCGGTGAGGAGGATCTGGCCGGTGACCTTGGCCAGCCCGATGTAGCGTGCCCGGACCAGGCCCATGCGCCGCTTCCAGGTGGCGAAGGTGGTCTCCACCGCGGCCCGCCGCCTGGCGATCAGGGCGTTGAGGGTCTGCTGGCGCCGGGTGAGGGCGTGATACTGGCTGGGCCTGCGCATCAGCCGGGCCTTGACGCCGAGGCTCTTGAGCCGGGCGCGGCGGGCATGGGTGTCGTAGGCCTTGTCGCCATAGACCGCCGCCTCGTCGCCGCGGATCAGGTCGTCGGCCGGGGTGGTGTCATTGACGTTGGCCGGGGTGGTGATCACCGCCCGCACCAGGCCCGAGCCCTGGTCGACGCCGACATGGGCCTTGTAGCCATAGGTCGAGCCCGCCTTGCCCTGGCGCTTGACGAAGGCCGCGTCCGGATCCCGCGCCCCGGCCTCCTTGCCGCCTGCAGGGCGCGAGGTCGCCGCCTCGATCAGGGTGGCGTCCAGCAGGGCGCCCTGCTTCAGGACCAGGCCCGAGGCCTCAAGCTGGCGGTCCAGCTCGCCGAACAGGCGCTCCAGGAGCCGCGCGCTCACCAGCCGGTTGCGGAACCGGCAAAGGGTCGTGTGGTCGGGGACCTCGTCCTCAAGGCTCAGGCCCACGAACCGGCCGAAGGCCAGGCTGTCCCCCAGCCGGAACTCCAGCTCCGCATCCGACAGCCCGTACCAGGCCTGCAGCAGCAGGGCCTTGAACAGTAGCAGAGGACGGTAACCCGGACGCCCGGGACCCTCCTCGCGAAGACCCGCCAGCTGACGCTCAATCCCCGCCCAGTCCACAAGCGCCGACACCCGGTCCAGGGCCGGAACCCCGTTCCGACGCGCCGCGCCAATCTCGCCAAACCCAAGCTGACCCGTCGACTTCACCGACATCGCAAATCCTCCGCCGTCAGCGACAGGGAATCATGATCCGCCAATTACGCAACAGTCCCCTTGGGGGAGGAATTAGAGAGAGCCAATTGCTCCCCCAAGGGGGAGCTCCCGGCGA
>JAPOKE010000161.1 GCA_029977805.1 Phenylobacterium parvum
CGGACGGCGAGCAGCAGCCGGGTCGACGCGGTCGTGGGTGCCACCGCAGCGGCGAAGGCGGTGGCGTCGATGCCGAGCGTGTAGCCCGACGGCAGCAGCACGTTGTCGAACCCCAGGCGGTCGACCGCCCGCACGATGCTGCCGCAGTGGTCGACGCTCGAGGCGAGCGACGGGTCGGGCACGCCCAGGAACTCGTAGTCGTCGTCGCAGAGTGCGGCGAACCACGCGATCTCGAGCGGCCGGCCGGGTCACGGCAGGGGCGCTCCCAGGCTGGCGACCAGGACGGCGTACCACTCCGACCGGGTCCAGCGGGGAATGAAGGCCTGCGGGATCTCGGCGATCCGGTCGGTTGACTGGGTCCCGACAATGGGAATGGGCCGGGCCGGATGGGCCATGATCCAGCTGTAGGCCGCCGCGGCGCGGCTGACCCCCGCCGCCTGCGCCTTGGCGTCCAGGGCCGTTGCGACGGCGCGGCTTCGGTCATCCGCCGGTTGGCCCAGACGGCCGCCGCCAAGGGGCGACCAGGCCAGCACCGCCATGCCTCGCGCGAGGGCCTGGTCGAGCACCCCGTCAGAAAGGGGCGCGACCGCGAGGGGCGAGAACTCGGGCTGGCAGGAAACGACCGGCAGGGGCAGGTGGGCGGCCAGGGCCTCGACCTGCCAGGGCGTGAAGTTTGAGACGCCGACGGCGCCGATCTTGCCCGCCTGGTGCGCCGCCAGCAGGGCCTCGCCGATTTCGGCGGGATGGGTCAGGAGGTCCGGGCGGTGGATCTGCCAGAGGGGGACATGGTCGACGCCCATGCGGGCCAGGGAGGCGTCGATGGCGGCGGCCAGGTAGGCGGCGCTGGAATCGTAGGGCACGCCCATGGAGATCCCGCCCTTGGTGGCGATCACCATGCGGTCCCGAAGTCCCGGATTGCCGGCCAGCACCCGCCCCAGCAGGGCCTCGGCGGCGCCGAAGGGCTCGCCATTGTCCGGGCCGTAGATGTCCGCCGTGTCGAACAGGGTGACGCCAGCGTCGAGGGCGGCCTGGATCCTGGCCTCAGCCGCCGAAACGTCGTCGCCGGCGAAGCGCCACATGCCCCAGGCGACGGACGAGACCTCGGGACCGCCGGGATAGAGGCGCCTGTAGCGGGGCGGGCTGGGAAGCTGGGTCATTGGCCTTGTCTCAACCCTCCTCGAGGACTCGACCCGGCGGGTCGGCTGGAGGCGGCGCACCCCGCAGAGGGACATCATGACGGGCTCTACTTCCCGAGGGAAGCCGGGTTCCCGGGGTCCAGGAGTCCCAGGGTCACTGGATACCCGCATCTGTCACCGCAGCCTGCGGCAGGGACAGGTTCATGGGGAGACCCCGGAATGAGCACCGTCACGGGCGCCGACGAGGCCATGCACCCGACCGGCGAGGACCGGGCCTGGAGCGAGAGCTACTCCTTCAACTTTGTCGACCCGAAGACCGGGGTCGGAGTTTTCACCCCCATGGGCTTCCGGTCCGGGAACGGCTGGGCCGACGGCCCGCACGCCGTCTCCCAGGTCGCGCCGGTTGAGAGACATTCCACCTCAGATCGCCCGCACCGCCAGGCCGGCATGGCCGCACTTGCCGGGCCGCTGCGCAGCCCCTATCCGCACGCCATGACTTCGGACCCGACCTCCTCGCCCCGCCCCCGGCGAGCCCCACACCCGGAACAGGATGGGCGCATGGCGCGGGGTCGCGTGACCCGCGAGAAGATCGTCGCCGCCCTTCTCGACTTGATTCGAGAGGGTAACCTGAGCCCGACATCTGAAGATGTGGCGCAGCACGCGAAGGTCGGTGGGCGGACGGTCTTCCGGCACTTCCAGGATATGGAGTCTCTGTTCGAGGAGATGAACGCCAAGGTCCGGTCGGTGATGGAGCCGCTCCTGACCCGAACCTCCTGGGAGGGGGCGCTGGAACAAAGGATCGAGCAGCTGGTCACGACCCGGACGGCCACCTTCGAGCAGATCACCCCCTACTATCTCTCGGGCGAAACCCGGCTTCACGCCTCGCCGACACTCCAGCGCGCCAGAGCCCAGCTCGCGATACAGCAGCGCCGCCAGCTCCTGGCCTGCCTGCCGGAAGTGGGAGAGCGGCCCGAGGTGGCTTCAGCGATCGAACTCCTGACGTCCATGGAGGGCTGGCTCCGGCTCCGGCGCGCCCAGGGCCTCAGCGTCGACCAGGGCCGGCAGGCTGTCGTCTCGGCGGTGCGCCGCCTCCTGACCGGTTGAGCCCAAGAGGGCCGCCGCCGCATGTTGACGAATCCTCCCGCGCCATATAATGACATAAAAACTGTCAATACATTTCGCGGGTCGATACCCTCCGGGTCTTGATCGGAAGTGCGGGCGAGGGGAGCCGGACGATGACGAGTTTCTGGGTTTGGGGCGTCGCCGTGCTGGGCTACGCCATCTTCCTGGCCTGGTACGTCAACTGGCGCGGACCGCTCTCGAAGGCCGAGGTCGAGACCCTGATGGCGCAGATGCGCGCCAGCAACGTGGGGCATGGCGACCAGGACGAATTGCCCGTGGTCCGGAAATTCCTGGAGGAGGATGACGGGCGCGAGTTCTTCATGCTCAACGTCATTCGCCTGTCGCAGGATGACGTCGCCGATCCCGTGACCGGCGAGATGCGGCCGGCGCGCCAAGTCATGGCGGGCTATACGCGCATGTTCATGCCCGCCCTGTTCGCCCGGGCTGGCCATCCCGCTCTGGCGGCGCGCCGCGTCGGCGGCATGGTCGACACCTGGGGGCTCAAGGACGTCCCTGACTGGTCGATGATGGGCTACATCCGCTACCGGAGCCGGCGCGATCTCGCGCACCTGGTCTGCGATCCGCGGTTTACAGGGGCGCACGCGTTCAAGTTCGCCGCCATGCCGCAAACGTTCAATTTTCCGACCCGTCCGATGATCATGACCCTCGCCGGTCCTGGGATCTGGGTGGCCCTGTCGTTCGCCCTGGCCGCCGCGATGGCCCAGATTGCCATCCTGCTGTCCGCGACGCCGAACTGACCCGCGGGCCAGCCTCTCCAACTCTCCAGACCCGAGACCCTCCATGAAGATCCTGCGCACGCCCGAAGCACAGTTCGCCAGCCTGCCGGACTTCCCCTGGCCGCCCCACTACATGACCGTCCGGGACGAGGACGGGACGGACATCCGCATTCACTTCATCGATGAAGGCCCGCGCGATGCGCCCCCGATCCTGTTGATGCACGGCAATCCGACCTGGGCCTACCTCTACAGGCACATGATCCCCGGACTGCTGGCGACAGGTCGGCGGGTGATCGCTGTCGACCTCGTGGGCTGCGGGCGGTCGGACAAGCCCGCGGCGAAGGATGACTACACCCTGGCCCGGCACTACGACTGGATGGCCAAGTGGCTCAC
>JAPOKE010000162.1 GCA_029977805.1 Phenylobacterium parvum
CCGCGCCCAAGGCGACTTCCCGGCATTTCGAGCCGGAGCGCCTGCAGGCCTATTACGCCGCGCGAGGCGTGAAGGCGGAGGTCGAGGTCCTGGCCGAAAAGGGCGAGGCGGCGGGGCTCCTGCTCTCCGCCGTCCGCAAGGTCGGCGCCAACCTGCTCGTGGCCGGGGCCTTTGGCCACCCCAGGTTGCAGGAGTTCATCTTCGGTGGCACCACCCGCACCCTGCTGGCGTCTGACCAGCCGTCGCTCTTCCTTTCTCACTAGAGGTAACGCCCATGTCCCTGTCGCGCATCGTGATGCGGCTCGCTCGCAATCCCGGCTCGGAGTTCGGCGGTGACGACCGCCGGGGTTACACCCTGACGGCGCCGCTGACGGCCGATGGCCGGCTGGACGCCGAGGCCTTCGCCAAGGCCCGCGCGGAGTGTTCCGTCCGGCGGTTCGCCCCGGACGAGGACGCCGTCATGGGCCGGCTGGCCCGTCGCGGACAGAACTGGTTCTTCGATTACGACTCCGCCTCGAGCGAAGACGACGAGCCCGTGCACCGGCTTGGCGATCATCGCTTCGTCGTCGGCGAGTATGTCACCGTCACGGATGAAGACGGCCAGCCGCTGACCTACAAGATCGTCGAGGTCCAGGCGGCCTGAGGCCTGCCTGGACCCTGCATCCTGACCGCAAAAACAAGACGCCCCGACCTTTCGGCCGGGGCGTTTTGGACTTCTCCGGTCGGCTTTACTGGCCGGGACGCGGCGGGCCGCCTTCGCGGCGGGCCAGGAAGGCGAGGCGTTCAAACAGCTGGACGTCCTGCTCGTTCTTCAGGAGGGCGCCGTGCAGCGGCGGGATCAGCTTGGTCGGGTCCCGCTCCTTCAGCATCTCGTCGCTGATGTCCTCGACCATGAGGAGCTTCAGCCAGTCGAGCAGCTCGGAGGTGGAGGGCTTCTTCTTCAGGCCGGGCACCTTGCGCATGTCGTAGAAGATGCGCAGGGCCTCGGAGACCAGCTTCTGCTTGATACCCGGATAGTGGACCTCGACGATGTCGTTCATCGTCTCCGCCTCGGGGAAGCGGATGTAGTGGAAGAAGCAGCGGCGCAGGAAGGCGTCCGGCAGCTCCTTCTCGTTGTTGGAGGTGATGATCACCACCGGCCGGACCTCGGCCCGGATGGTCTCGTTCGTCTCGTAGACGTAGAACTCCATCCGGTCGAGTTCCTGGAGGAGGTCGTTCGGGAACTCGATGTCCGCCTTGTCGATCTCGTCGATCAGCAGGACCGGGCGCTTCGGGGCGGTGAAGGCCTCCCAGAGCTTGCCCTTCTTGATGTAGTTGCGGACGTCCTTGACCCGCTCGTCGCCGAGCTGGCTGTCCCGCAGGCGGGTGACGGCGTCGTACTCGTACAGGCCCTGGTGGGCCTTGGTGGTCGACTTGATGTGCCAGGTGATCAGTTCAGCGTCGAGGGCGCGGGCGACCTCGTAGGCCAGGACGGTCTTGCCGGTGCCCGGCTCGCCCTTGATCAGCAGGGGGCGCTCGAGGGCGATGGCGGCGTTGACGGCCACCTTGAGGTCATCGGTGGCGACGTAATTGTCGGTGCCTTCGAAACGCTGGCTCATCTGGGCTCCCCGGAGGGGCGCCGGCCGCTTGAGGCGGGCGCCCGAACAAATGTTTCAATCCTCGGGGCACACTAAAGACTGGCCGGAGACATTCAAGCCGCTTCGTCCGGGGCGGCTTGCGGGTCAGGACGGGAAACGGGCCCTGAGATCTGCGCCCATGGACTCTAGCACGGGGCTCCAGCCCCCGAAGCGCCTGCAGGGGTAGAGCCGAACCTGCGGGTACCAGGGGTAACGGTCTCTGCCCAGGGTCGGCCAGGCGTCCGGCGCCGACACCAGCCATGCGGGGGCGCCGGCGGCGGCAAGGTTGAAGGTCGCGTTTGACACCCCGACCACGAGGTCCAGGGCGCAGGCCAGGGCGGTGACGTCGTCCAGGTCCTGCTTCAGGTCGATGCCCGGCGGAGTCCAGATCGTGACGCCCAGGGCATGGCTGGCCCAGGCGATCTCAGCGCTGCAGTCGCCGTACTGAAGGTTGACGAAGGTGACGCCCGGGGACCTGAGGACCGGGGCCCAGGCCTCGAAGGCTGCGAAGGCGTTGGCGCGGCTTCCAGAAAGGAGGCCGCTCTTCCAAAGGAGTCCAACCCTGGCGCCCGGGGCGACGGTTTCGAGAGCCGCCTTCCAGGCCTCAACCTGCAAGGGGTCGGCCCTCAGGTAGCTTCCTGTATCCGGGAAGGCGTCCATCTCCGACCGCAGGACCGGGAGCAGGTCCGCCATGGGCGCCCAGGCATCGAAGACGGGCAGGGCGCCAGCCTCGGCGGACAGGCGTCGCACCCGCCGGCCGCCCGTCTCGATCGTGGCGTGCGGAAGGACCTCCACCCCGGGGAAGGAGCGCCGCAACAGTCCGACGAGGCGGGGCTCCACCGCCAGAGATAGGGCGCCGTCGGGACCAAGCCGATCCAGCAGGTCCGGGACCAGGCTGGCGAACATGACCTCGTCCCCTAGGCCCTGCTCACCCACCAGCAG
Source organism: Phenylobacterium parvum (assembly GCA_029977805.1). Lineage (GTDB taxonomy): Bacteria > Pseudomonadota > Alphaproteobacteria > Caulobacterales > Caulobacteraceae > Phenylobacterium > Phenylobacterium parvum_A. Next base: position 2,559 of record JAPOKE010000162.1, read on the forward strand.
GAACTTGAGGCCGTCCAGCGGATCGCCTGCGGTCCAGCGACGTCCGGGCGCTTCATAGTCCGCCGACCCGGGAAAGGCGCGGTCATTTCGGGCGGCATAGTCTGTCCAGCCCTCCCTGAGTTCCCCGAGCAGGAGATGAGCGCAGGCCCTGGTGAAGGTCAGCTTCGCCCTTTCCCTCGGGGTCAGCCGGGCGTCCCTTATCGCTTCCAGGGCTTCCAGGGCTTGCCTGGCCTCTCCGCGCGTCACGAGCAGGTTGGCGGCATTGAACCGCGCCTGGGGCAGGCCCGGATCCAGCCGGATCGCCTCGGCAAAGAAGGTCTGTGCGGACTCAAGGTCGCCTTTGTCGGACACAAGCTGTCCGAGCTGGTTCCACGCGGCCGAGGCTTCCGGATGCGCTCCAAGGTGCGAGGTCAGGACGTCCAGGGCCGAGTCGACCTTGTCCTGTTGCGCCAATGCCCTGGCCAACAGGCAGGCGGCTTCCGTGTCCGCAGACTGGCCGGCAAAGGCCTGGGCCATGAGCTTCCCGGCGACCTGGGGCATTCCCATGTCGAGGGCCAGCCGCGCCAGTCCCTTCAGGATTTCGGGGTCGTCCGGCGTAATCTGCAGGGCTGATCCGTAGTTGGCCAGGGCCTCTGGCAGGTTGCCTGCGGCTTCGTTCGCGAGAGCCAGAACGCGCAGGGCGGCGACCGATCGTCTGTCCTTCGCGAGGGCCGCTGTTGCGAGGCTGCCCGCCGACTGCGCGCGGCCCTCGCCCAAGTGCTCGAGGGCGCTGTCCAAAAGGGCCGCAACGGAGGCCGTCATCCCCCTGGAGCCCTCAAC
>JAPOKE010000163.1 GCA_029977805.1 Phenylobacterium parvum
GGGCGAACTGGCGGGTCCTGATGTCCTGGCACATCGCCGAGACCCGCGAGGAGGCCCGGGCCCAGGCGGCCAAGGGCCTGATGCACTGGCACAACGAGTACCAGGTCGGCACCCTGATGCGGCCCGGCGCGGGGCCCTTCATCTCGCCGGAACAGGCGCTCGAGCAGACCGTCGACGTCGAGGGCGCAGCGGCGGTGATCGGCACGCCGGACGACCTCGTCGCCGCCATCCGCAAGCTGCAGGCCTCCTCCGGCGGCTTCGGCGTGGTGCTTGGGTTCGTCCACGACTGGGCCAACCGCGAGAACACCAACCGCAGCTGGGAGCTGGTCGCCCGCTATGTGATCCCCGAGATCAACGGCCTGCTCGAGGGCTACCGGGACTCCCGGGCCTTCGTCATCGAGAACCGCGAATGGTTCGAGCGGGCGGGGCAGGCGGTCATGAGCAAGATCATGTCGCACGAGGGCGCCGCCGCGGCGCTGAAGGCGGGGATGGAGGCCGGGGTCGCCATGCGTTCGCCCAACGCCCCGGACCTGAACAAGGCGGCGAAGGACCTGAAATAGGCCTGTACTCAGAGACGCCGGAGGCTCACCCGGGCCTTCGGCGCGGTTACTCCGTCGTCGGCCGGGTCCAGGAGGTCCCCGGGCCTGGCCTCCAGCCGGCCGGCCAGCGACAGCACCGTCGCCTCGAGGTTCGCGGGAGGGGAGGCGCCTGAGGCCGCCCCGGCGCCGAACAGGGCGGCCAGAAGGTCGCCCGTCCCCTTCGGCGGGGCTGGCGACCGCCCGTGCGTGGCGAGCCAGGCCTCGTCGCCATCCGCCCACAGGACGCCGATGTCCCCGCCTTCAGGGACGGACGAGGCCAGGACGGGCCGCCCGAGGCTTCGGGCGGCGAGGGCCGAGGCGGGGTCCGTGACCGGGGCGCCGGTCAGCCGCTCCAGCTCCCAGGCGTTGGGCGCCAGCAGGCCGGCCCGGGGAACCAGTTCGCGCGGCAGGGCTTCGGCGACGGCTTCGGGGACATAGAGGCCACGGTCCTCGTCGCCGAGGATGGGGTCGACCAGGCGAAGGGCCTGCGGGCGCGTCCGGGCCACGTGGTCGAGCACGCGCGCGGCCGACCCGACCTGGGCCGCCGAGGCGAAGTAGCCGGTGATGACGAGGTCGGCCCGGTCCGCGAGGCCCGAAGCCAACAGGCCCTCGACCTGGCCGGCGAAGAGGGCGTCCGGCACCGGCCCGCCGCCGGGCGGCCCAAGGCCTGGATGGCGCCCGAAGAGGACTGTGGGGACCAGGGCCGTGCGGAAGCCCAGCCGGGTCAGCGCCGCGGCCTGCAGCCCGCCGCCGACCCCGGAGCCGGCGACATGGCTGGACAGGATGAGGGCGACGGGGCCCAAGAAACGCCCCGGCGCCGTCAGTAGCGGTAGTGCTCGGGCTTGAAGGGCCCGGACACCGGCACGTTGATGTAGGCGGCCTGGTCGTCGGTCAGCCGGGTCAGCTTGGCGCCCAGCTTCTCGAGGTGGAGCAGGGCCACCTTTTCATCCAGGTGCTTGGGCAGGGTGTAGACCTGCTTGCCGTAGGCGGCGCCGTTGGTCCACAGCTCGATCTGGGCCAGGGTCTGGTTGGTGAAGGAGGCGCTCATCACGAAGCTGGGGTGGCCGGTGGCGTTGCCGAGGTTCACCAGCCGGCCCTCGGACAGGACGATGATCTTCTTGCCGTCCGGGAACTCCACGTGGTGGACCTGGTCCTTGATCTTGTCCCAGCGGTAGTTGCGCAGGCCCGCGATCTGGATCTCGGAATCGAAGTGGCCGATGTTGGCGACGATGGCGTTGTTCTTCATCCGCCGCATGTGGTCGACGGTGAGGACGTCCTTGTTGCCGGTGGCGGTGACGAAGATGTCGCCCTTGTCCGCCACGTCCTCCATGGTCTGGACCTCGTAGCCCTCCATGGCCGCCTGCAGGGCGCAGATCGGGTCGATCTCGGTGACGATGACCCGGGCGCCGCCGTTGCGCAGGCTGGCCGCAGAGCCCTTGCCCACGTCGCCATAGCCCAGCACGACTGCGACCTTGCCGGAGAGCATGACGTCCGTGCCCCGGCGGATGGCGTCCACCAGGCTTTCGCGGCAGCCGTAGAGGTTGTCGAACTTGGACTTGGTGACGCTGTCGTTGACGTTGATGGCGGGGAAGGGCAGCTCGCCCCGCTCGGCCATCTGGTAGAGGCGGTGGACCCCCGTGGTGGTCTCCTCGGAGACGCCGCCGATGGCGTTGCGGATGGCGGTGTAGAAGCCGGGCTTCTCCCTCAGGTACCGCTTCATGACCGCGTAGAGGGCCTCTTCCTCCTCGTTCTGCGGGTTGTCGAGGACCGAGGGGTCCTTCTCGGCCTTGGGCCCCAGCACGCAGAGCAGGGTGGCGTCGCCGCCGTCGTCGAGGATCAGGTTCGGATAGCCGCCGTCGGCCCACTCGAAGATCCGGTGGGCGTAGTCCCAGTACTCCAGCAGGGTCTCGCCCTTGGTGGCGAAGACCGGCGTGCCGGCGGCGGCGATGGCCGCGGCGGCGTGGTCCTGGGTGGAGAAGATGTTGCACGACGCCCAGCGCACCTCGGCGCCCAGGGCCTCGAGGGTCTGGATCAGGACCGCCGTCTGGATGGTCATGTGCAGGGAGCCGGCGATGCGCGCGCCCTTCAGGGGCTGGGACGGGCCGAACTCGGCGCGGACGGCCATCAGGCCGGGCATCTCGGTCTCGGCGATCGCGATTTCCTTGCGGCCGAAGTCGGCCAGGGAGATGTCCTTCACCACATAGTCGGTCATGTCGGGATTCCTGTCGCGCGGGCCTTCGCCGCCTGAGGCGGTCCTATACGCCCGGCGGGCCCCGGTCGCAACCGGGACATAAAGATTGCTTTATGTGAGCGGCGAGGCCGGGGTCTCCAGGAGGCTCCGGACGGCCCGGCCGGCGCGGGCCCGCGCGCCCTTCCTGCGCAGCCCGGCGACCAGCCGCGCCGCCTCGCGGCGCGCCGTCCCGGACAGGCCCAGGGCGTCAAGCCGCGCCCGGGCGGCCTCGCCGTCCTGCTCCGCGCCAAGGGCGTCCTGGGCGCCCCGCAGGGCGGGGACAAGTCGGGACCGCAGTTCAGCCCAGGCCGCCAGGTCGAGGCCTTCAAGGGCGTAGCGCAGGGCCTTTATGCGGAGGCGAAGGTCGTGGCGCTCGCCGGGGTCCAGGGCGTCCAGCCGCTCGCCGAGGCGGCGGATGCGACGCCACCGCCGGGCGAGGTCGCCGGCAAGCCCGGCGGCGGGCCCCGCATTTCCCGGCGCGCTG
>JAPOKE010000164.1 GCA_029977805.1 Phenylobacterium parvum
GCTGACCATGCGGACCTTCCACATCGGCGGCACGGCCCAGGTGGCCGAGCAGTCCTTCTTCGAGGCCGGCAACGCCGGCGTCGTCCGGATCACCGGCGGCGCCACGGTCGTGGCTCCCGACGGCGCCCTGATCTGCATGAGCCGCAACCTCGTGCTCAGCGTGCAGGTCGACGGCAAGGACCGCGAGACCTACAAGCCGCCCTACGGCGCCCGCCTGAAGCTCAAGGACGGCGACAAGGTCAAGCGCGGCGAGCGCCTCGCGGAGTGGGACCCCTACTCGACCCCGATCATCACTGAGGTGGGCGGTCGCGTCCGCTTCGAGGACCTGGTCGAGAACGTCTCCTTCCGGGAGGAAGCCGACGAGGCCACCGGTATCTCCAACCGCGTGGTCGTCGACTGGCGCGCCTCCGCCAAGGGCGGCGACCTGCGCCCTGCCATGGCGGTGCTCGACGAGACCGGCGCCTACCGCCGGCTCGCCAACGGCGCGGAGGCCCGCTACCTCCTGCCGGTGGGCGCCATCCTGTCCATGGGCGACGGTGACGAGATCCGTCCCGGTGAAGTGCTGGCCCGGATGTCCACCGAGAGCGCCAAGACCCGGGACATCACCGGCGGTCTGCCGCGGGTGGCCGAGCTGTTCGAGGCCCGCCGGCCGAAGGACTGCGCGGTCATCGCCGAGATGGACGGCCGGGTCGAGTTCGGGCGCGACTACAAGAACAAGCGCCGGATCAAGATCACCCCCGAGGATGGCGGCGAGGCCGTCGAGTTCCTGATCCCGAAGGGCAAGCACATTGCGGTCCATGACGGCGACGTCATCCGCAAGGGCGAGTACCTGATCGACGGCAACCCTGATCCGCACGACATCCTGCGCATCCAGGGCATCGAGGCCCTGGCCGAGTTCCTCGTGGACGAGATCCAGGAGGTCTACCGACTGCAGGGCGTGCCGATCAACGACAAGCACATCGAGACCATCGTCCGGCAGATGCTGCAGAAGGGCGAGATCCTCGAGCCCGGCGACACCGGCCTGCTCAAGGGCGACCACCTCGACATGGCCGAGATCCACGAGGAGAACGCCAAGGCCGAGGCCCGCGGCGGTCGCCCCGCAGTGACCCAGCCGGTCCTGCTGGGCATCACCAAGGCCTCCCTGCAGACCCGCAGCTTCATCAGCGCCGCCTCCTTCCAGGAGACCACCCGCGTGCTGACCGAGGCCTCGGTCCAGGGCAAGACGGACACCCTCGAGGGCCTGAAGGAGAACGTGATCGTCGGCCGCCTGATCCCGGCGGGCACGGGCTCGTTCCTGCGCGGCCTGCAGCGGGTCGCCGCCCGCCGCGACGCGGCCCTCAGCGCCAGCCGGGAGGAGGCCATGGAGCCCCTTCCCGAGGTGATCGCCGTCGAGGCCGAGGAGGAGGGCCTGGGCCTCTAGGTCCCGGCGCCTTCCCGCGACACGACAGAGGGGCGGTCCCGCCGGTCGGGGCCGCCCCTTTTCCTTGGCCGGTTGTCCGGCGGCCGCGGCGTCTTACATGTGAAGGGGGGACGAACCGGAGCCATCCATGCCGCTGCTGCTTTGCCCGAACTGCAACACCTCGATGCAGACCGTCGCCCGGTCGGGGGTTGAACTCGACATGTGCCCGTCCTGCCGGGGGATCTGGATGGACCGGGGCGAGCTCGAGAAGGTCCTTGGCGCCGTGCGCGAGGAGAGCGACGACCAGGGCCGCGCCCGCCAGTCCCTCGAGCGGGAGGCCGACGCCTTCCGCCGCGATCCCCAGGAATGGGGCCGCCGCCACCCGTATGACGAGGGGCGGCGCAGCTACAAGTGGGACGATGACGACCACTGGAAGAAGAAAAAGAAGCGCTTCGACATCTTCGACATCTTCGACTGACGGGGATCGTGTCCGCGGCGCCCGCCGGCGTTGACGGCGGCGGGCCTTGCGAGTATGAACCGCGCTCTTTCGAGGCCGGGGGGAGTCGCTCCGGTCACCGATGAACGGCCGCTGTTCCCGTGAACCTCGGCAGGCCCGTCGGAGCGATCCAGGTCGCGCCGGCGAGTTTTTGCGTTCAGGGGTCCCGGGCCGCGGAAGAGAGAATGTAACTGGAACCCCCATGAGGCGCCCCGGCCAAACGGCACACGCCTCCAGAGCAGAGAATAGATGCCCACAGTCAACCAGCTCATCCGCAAGCCGAGGCAAGACAAGCCTTCGCGGAACAAGGTCCCGGCCCTCAAGGGGTGCCCCCAGCGTCGCGGCGTTTGCACCCGCGTCTATACGACCACGCCGAAGAAGCCGAACTCGGCCCTCCGGAAGGTGGCCAAGGTCCGCCTGACCACGGGCATCGAGGCGGTGTGCTACATCCCCGGTGAAGGCCACAACCTGCAGGAGCACTCTGTGGTGCTCATCCGTGGCGGCCGGGTGAAGGACCTTCCGGGTGTCCGCTATCATATCCTGCGCGGCGTTCTCGACACCCAAGGGGTGAAGGACCGCAAGCAGCGCCGTTCGCTCTACGGCGCCAAGCGTCCGAAGTAAGGAGACGAAGTCATGTCCCGCCGCCGTCGCGCCGAGAAACGTGAAGTCCTGCCGGATCCCAAGTTCGGTGACCTCACTGTCACGAAATTCATGAACTACGTCATGTACGAGGGGAAGAAGGCCGTAGCCGAGAACATCCTCTATGGCGCCTTCGACATCCTTGAGGCCAAGCGCAAGGACCAGGGTCCCCTGGAAACCTTCCACGCCGCCCTCGACAACGTCGCCCCCGGCATCGAGGTTCGCTCGCGCCGGGTTGGCGGCGCGACCTATCAGGTCCCCGTGGAGGTCCGCCCGGACCGCCGCAAGGCCCTGGCGATCCGCTGGCTCGTGACCGCCGCCCGCAAGCGCGGCGAGAACACCATGACGGAAAAGCTCGCCGGCGAACTTCTCGACGCCGCCTCCAACCGGGGCACCGCCGTGAAGAAGCGCGAAGACACCCACAAGATGGCGGAAGCCAACCGGGCGTTCTCGCACTACCGCTGGTAAGCCCCGCACCCAACTGAGTTCACCGGCGCGGGTAGGTCCCCAAAGACCGCCCGCGCCGTTCTTGCAAGACACCGACGCCCCTCAAACCGAGCGCCCGCGATGCCCCGCACCCACAAGATCGAAGACTACCGCAACTTCGGAATCATGGCCCACATCGACGCGGGCA
>JAPOKE010000165.1 GCA_029977805.1 Phenylobacterium parvum
GTGGTCGTCGCCGCCGGGTCCCGCGTGACCCGACCCGGGCGTCGCGCCCATCGCTATGGTAACCTCGGTCCCGTCGGCATCCTCCATCGCCGCCTGCGCCGCGGCCATCGCCAGCCTGGAGATCTACCGGCGCGACGGCCTCTTCACCCGCGTGAAGTCCCTGGCGGGCCCCTGGGAGGACAGCCTCCACGCCCTGCGCGGCAAGCCGAACGTGATCGACATCCGGAACATCGGCCTGATGGGGGCGATCGAGCTGGCGCCCCGGCCGGACGCGCCCGGCGCCCGCGGCTACGAGGTGCTGGTGAAGGCGCTGAAGGCCGGGCTGCTGGTCCGGGCCACGGGCGACATCATCGCCCTTTCACCACCCCTGATCGTCAGCGAGGCGGAGATCGGCAAGCTGTTCGACATCCTGGGCGGGGTCCTCGACGGGGTCGCCTGATCCCACGCCCGGTTGACATAAAGACATAAAGATATCTTTATGCGCTAATGTTGAGCGCCGATCGCACCGTCGACGTGCTGCGCGCCGCGGGGGAGCCCTCGCGGCTGCGCATCCTCGCCCTCCTGGCGCGCGAGGAACTGGCGGTGCTTGAGATCTGCAAGGTCCTCGACCAGAGCCAGCCGCGGGTCTCCCGCCACCTTCGTCTTCTGGCCGAGGCCGGACTGGTGGAGCGGTTCCCGGACGGCGCCTGGGTCTTCTACCGGCCGGCGGCCGGCGGCGAGGCGCGCGTCCTGGCTGACCAGGTCCTGGCCGGCCTCGACCCCGCCGACGCCGCCCTCGCCCGCGATGCGGAACGGCTGGAGGCCGTCCGCGCCGAACGCCGCACCGCCGCCGACCAGTACTTCGCCCGGAACGCCGCCACCTGGGACGAGATCCGGTCGCTGCACGTGGCGGAGGCCGAGGTCGAGGCCGCCATCCTGCGGGCCGCCGGCGCCGGTCCCTTCCAGAGGCTGGTGGACCTGGGGACGGGCTCGGGCCGCATGCTCACCCTCTTCGGTGACCGGGCCCGTTCCGCCGTGGGACTCGACCTCTCGCAGCAGATGCTCAACGTCGCCCGGGCCCGGGTGGAGGCGGCGGGGCTTGAGGCGGTCGAGCTTCGGCACGGGGACATCTTCGCCACGCGCCTGCCCGACGGCTGCGCGGACCTCGTGGTGGTCCACCAGGTGCTGCACTACCTGGGCGATCCCGCCGCGGCCGTGCGCGAAGCCGGGAGGCTGACCGCAGCCGGCGGCCGCCTCGTCATCGTCGACTTCGCCCCGCACGCACTCGAGGTCCTGCGCGAGCAGCACCAGCATCGGCGCCTCGGCTTCTCCGCCGCCGAGATGAAGCGCTGGCTGGCCGCCGCCGGCCTGCGCCAGGCGGCCCTCGAAACCCTTCCCCCGGCCCGCGCCGAGGGCCTGACCGTCTGTGTCTGGACCGCCCAGAGGAGTCCTTCATGACCGAACCCGCCCTCGGGCCCATCGCCCGCGCCGGGGCCGGCCTCGCAAGGCCGCCCTCCGTCTCCTTCGAGTTCTCCCCGCCCAAGACCGAGGAGGCCGAGGCCTCGCTCTGGGAGGCCATCCGCCGGCTGGCGCCGCTGAACCCCGCCTTTGTCTCCGTCACCTACGGCGCCGGGGGCTCCACCCGCGACCGCACCCACCGCACGGTGAGCCGCATCCTGGCGGAGACCCGACTGGCGCCGGCCGCCCACCTGACCTGCGTCGACGCCAGCCGCGCCGAGGTGGATGAGGTGATCCGCGACTACTGGGACGCCGGGGTCCGCCACATCGTCGCCCTGCGCGGCGACCCGCCCGGGCAGATCGGCGGGGTCTATGTCCCGCGCGCCGACGGCTACCTCAACGCCACCGAGCTGACCGCCGGCATCCGCGCCATCGCCCCCTTCGAGGTCAGCGTCAGCCTCTATCCCCAGACCCATCCCGAGAGCGGGTCGGTGGCCCATGACATCGATGTCCTGAAGGCCAAGATCGACGCCGGCGCGACCCGGGCCATCACCCAGTTCTTCTACGACACCGACGGCTTCCTGAGGTTCATGGACCAGGTCCGGAAGGCGGGCGTCACCATCCCGATCTCGCCGGGCATCATGCCGGTCTCGAACTTCAAGGGGCTGAAGCGCATGGCGGGACCCGTGGGCATTCCCCTGCCCGGCTGGCTCGGCAGCCTGTTCGAGGGCCTGGACAAGGATCCGGAGACCCGCCGGATGATCGCCGCCGGCGTGGCCGCCGAGATGTGCGTGAAGCTGGCCGAGGAAGGCTATTCCGACTTCCACTTCTACACGCTGAACCGGGCCGACCTGGTCTACGCCATCTGCCGGATCCTCGGGCTGCGCGAGGCCGCCGGCGAAGGAGCCGAAGCATGAAGACCGCCCTGCTCGCCGGCCTCCTGGCCGCCGGCGCCGCCGTCGCCGCCCCCACCAGCCCGCCGGAGTGGAGCGCCCCGACCGATCCCTTCCGCGTGGCCGACAACCTCTACTATGTGGGCACGGCCGGCATCTCGGCCTGGCTGATCACGACGCCCGGGGGCCACATCGTCATCGACGGGGCCATGCCGACCAGCGCGCCCCTGATCCAGTCCAGCATCCGCCGCCTCGGCTTCGAGCCGAAGGACGTGAAGCTCCTGCTGAACACCCACGCCCACTTCGACCACACGGGGGGCCTGGCGGACCTCAAGCGCGACACCGGGGCGAGGCTCCTGGCCAATCCCGCCGACCGAAAGGCGCTGGAGACCGGAACCTATCCGGGCTGGGAGGAGAACCGCGGACTGGACTTCGCGCCTGTGAAGGTGGACGCAGACCTGGCGGACGGCCGGCCCGTGAAGCTGGGCGGGGCTGTCCTGACGCCGCACTTCACGCCCGGGCATTCCCCCGGCTGCACCACCTGGACCTTCCGGGTGGCGGATGCGGGCCGTCCCCTCGATGTCCTCCTCTACTGCTCGACCTCCGTGGCGGCGAACCGGCTCGTCTCCCGGGAGCGCGGCCCCCAGTATCCCGGCATCGTGGCGGACTACCGCCGCAGCTTCGCCCTGCTGAAGACCTTCAGGGCGGACGTCTTCCTGGCGCCTCACGCCGAGCAGTTCGGCCTTCCGGAGAAG
>JAPOKE010000166.1 GCA_029977805.1 Phenylobacterium parvum
GCCAACTGAGGATCGACCGCCCCGCCGGCGCCCTCTAGGATGCGGCGCATGAGCGACGCCCCCCTCCGCCTCTACCTCGTCGACGGCTCCGGCTTCATCTTCCGGGCCTTCCACGCCCTGCCGCCCCTCACGCGCAAGTCCGACGGCCTGCCGATCGGCGCCGTGTCCGGCTTCTGCAACATGCTGTGGAAGCTGCTGGTGGACATGAAGGCCCAGCCGGACGCGCCGACCCACCTGGCGGTGGTCTTCGACCATTCCGAGAAGACCTTCCGCAACAAGATCTACCCCGAGTACAAGGCCCACCGCCCGCCGGCGCCCGAGGACCTGGTCCCGCAGTTCCCGCTGGTGCGGGAGGCCACCCGCGCCTTCGGCGTCCACGCCCTGGAGCAGCCGGGCTTCGAGGCCGACGACCTGATCGCCGCCTATGCCCGCCAGGTCCGCGAGGCGGGCGGCCAGGTCACCATCATCTCTTCCGACAAGGACCTGATGCAGCTGGTGGGCGAGCGGGTGACCATGCTCGACACCATGAAGAACGTCCGGATCGGCCCCGAGCAGGTGGTCGAGAAGTTCGGCGTCCTCCCCGACAAGGTGGTCGAGGTCCAGGCCCTGTGCGGCGACCCCGTCGACAACGTGCCTGGCGCCCCGGGCATCGGGGTCAAGACCGCGGCCCTGCTGATCAACGAGTATGGCGACCTGGAGACCCTCCTCGCCCGGGCCGGCGAGATCCGCCAGGAAAAGCGCCGGCAGATCCTGCTGGAGCACGCCGAGCAGATCCGCCTGTCCCGCCGCCTCGTCCAGCTGGACGACCATGCGCCCCTGCCCTCGGCCCTCGAGGAGCTGGCGGTCGCCGACCCCGACCCGGACGCCCTGGCCGCCTTCCTCCAGGAGATGGAGCTCAACCCCCTGGGCCGGCGGGTCGCCGGCGCCCACCTCGCGGCCCGCGCCCAGGCCCCCGCCGACCAGACGGCGGGCGCCGAGCCCGTCGACACCGCCGCTTACGCCTGTGTGCGCGACCTGCCCACCCTCGACGTCTGGATCGCCCGCGCCCTGGCGGCGGGGGTCATCGCCTTCGACACCGAGACCGACGCCCTGGGCTCGGCCACGGCGGGCCTGGTGGGCGTCTCCCTGGCCGTCGGCCCCGGCGAGGCCTGCTACATCCCCCTCGCCCACGAGGCCGAGCCGGGCCTCGCCCTCGACGCCCCCGGCGACCTCACCCAGATCCCCCTCGCCGACGCCCTCGACCGGCTCCGGCCGCTGCTGGAGGACCCTTCGGTCCTGAAGGTCGGCCAGAACGCCAAGTACGACCTGGCCGTGCTCTCCCGCTACGGCGTCGAGGTGGGGCCGATCGAGGACACCATGCTGATCAGCTACGTCCTGGAGGGCGGGCTGCACGGCCACGGCATGGACGAGCTGTCGCGCCTGCACCTCGGCCACAGCCCGATTCCCTTCAAGCAGGTGGCGGGGACCGGCAAGGCCCAGAAGAGCTTCCGGCACGTGGCCCTCGAGCCGGCCACGGCCTACGCCGCCGAGGACGCCGATGTGACCCTGCGCCTCTACCGGGTCCTGCGGCCGCGCCTGCGGCAGGAGGGCCTGCTGACCGTCTACGAGACCCTCGAGCGGCCCCTGCCGCCGGTCCTCGCGGACATGGAGAATGCGGGCGTGCGGGTCGACCCCGAGCGCCTGCGCCGGCTGTCCAACGACTTCTCCGTCCGGATGGGCGAGCTGGAGGCCGAGGCCCACCGGCTGGCCGGCCATCCCTTCAACCTCGGCAGCCCCAAGCAGGTGGGCGAGGTCCTCTATGGCCAGATGGGCCTTCAGTCCCGGCGGACCACCGCCACCGGCGCGCAGGGGACCGACGCCTCGGTCCTCGAGGAGCTCGCCGCCGAGGGCCACGCCCTGCCCAGGGTCCTGCTCGACTGGCGCCAGCTGTCAAAGCTCAAGGGCACCTACACCGACGCCCTGGCGGCGGCGATCGCCCCCGCCACCGGCCGGGTCCACACCTCCTACGCCCTCGCCTCCACCACCACGGGCCGGCTGTCCTCCACCGACCCCAACCTCCAGAACATCCCGGTGCGGACGGAGGAGGGGCGCAAGATCCGGCAGGCCTTCATCGCGGACCCCGGCCATGTCCTGATCAGCGCCGACTACAGCCAGATCGAGCTGCGCCTCCTGGCCCATGTGGGCGACATCCCCCAGCTGAAGGACGCCTTCGCGAAGGGCCTGGACATCCACGCCATGACCGCGTCGGAGGTCTTCGGCCTGCCCATCGAGGGCATGCCGGCGGAGATCCGCCGCCGGGCCAAGGCGATCAACTTCGGCATTGTCTACGGGATCTCGGCCTTCGGCCTGGCCGCCCAGCTGTCGATCCCGCGGGACGAGGCGGCGGACTACATCCGGACCTATTTCGAGCGCTTCCCGGGCATACGCGCCTACATGGACCAGGCCCGGGAGACCGCCCGCCGGCAGGGCTATGTCACCACCCTGTTTGGGCGGCGGGTCCACATTCCCGCCGTCCAGGCCCGCAGCCAGGCCGAGCGGGCCTTCGGCGACCGGGCGGCGATCAACGCCCCCCTCCAGGGGGCGTCGGCGGACATCATCCGGCGGGCCATGGTCCGCATGCCCGGAGAACTCGCCGCCGCCGGACTGAAGACCCGCATGCTGCTCCAGGTGCACGACGAACTCATCTTCGAGGCGCCTGAGGCGGAAGCTGCTGTAGCTTCGGAGGTCATCCGCCGGGTGATGGCCTCGGCGCCCCTGCCGGCCGTAGCGCTCAGCGTGCCCCTCGTGGTCGACGTGCGCGCCGCCGCCAACTGGGACGACGCGCACTGAGCGGTGTCAGCCCGCCGTCGCCCGGTAGACGCTCTTTCCGGACTTCACGGTCTCGACGACGCGAAGGTCCTTCAGCGCGCCCGGATCAACCTTGAGTGGATTGCGGTCCAGGATCACCAGGTCGGCGGTCTTGCCCAC
>JAPOKE010000167.1 GCA_029977805.1 Phenylobacterium parvum
CATCACCCATTTCGGGCTCAAGGGAGGGCGGGTCGAGGAGGCGAACGACGCCGTCCTGTGGGTCTATCGCCGACTGCCGCCGCCGGTGTTCATCGCCGTCTTCGCCCTTGTCGCCGGGGCGATCTCCCTTGTCCTGTCCCGCCTGTTCGGCCTTGCCGGCCAGGCGGGCTTCGTCGCCGCAGGCCTTCTTCCGGTGATCTGGAACATCTGGCTGCTCTTCCGGACCCGGAAGGCGGGCTAGCCCACCGCCGCCCGTGACCCGGCCTCGACCTTGGCGCGGGGGATCAGGCGGATGGTCGAGGTCGCCTTGGCGAGCACCTCGCCCTCGGCGTTGAGCAGGCGGCCTTCGGCGAAGCAGGTGGACTTGCCGGCGCGCTCGATCCAGGCCTCCGCGAGGACAAGCCCCGGCCGGGCCGGCGCAAAGAAGCTGACCTTGAGCTCGAGGGACATGGGCGTCATGTCCCCGCCGCCCGCCATGGCGGCGTGGGCCATGGCCGCATCGATCCAGCCGCAGATGAAGCCGCCCTGCACCACCCCGCCGGAATGGCACATATGGGGGCCCGCCAGGTACTCGATGGCCGCCCGGCCGGGCTCGAAGGTCACCAGCCTCTGTTGTCCGAGTGTCTTCTGCAGGTCCTGCAGGGGCGGGGCTTCGGCCATGGCGTTTCCCTTCGGCGATCGGTCGGTGTGACTTAATGCCGGAGCGGGGGCGGGGCGTCGAGAGGCTGGTGCGGCGTAACCTTCTTGCAACCAGGGCGGTTTAGGGAGGGAGCGACGACGCCAAACCCGGGCCGAGAATGGTTCCCCTGAGCCGCGAACTTGTCGTGCTGGTGATCGACGACAACGTCGGGATGCGCAGCATCATGACCGCCGTCCTGCGCGCCCTCGGATTCAGTGAGATCCGGCTCGCCGACGACGCCATCGAGGCCCAGAAGATCATCCCCCAGGTCAAGCCGGACCTGATCATCACCGACCTGAAGATGCCGGTCCTGGACGGCGTGACCTTCGTCCGGAACCTGCGGGCCGATGAGTCCAACCCCTTCAGCGAGGTGCCGATCATCGTGGCGACCGGCCACACCGAGGAAAAGCACGTCAAGGCCTGCATCGCGGCGGGGGTGGACCAGTTCCTGGCCAAGCCGATCACCGGCAAGGCCCTGGCGGAGCGCATCACCCGCGCCCTGTCGCCCGACCGGCAGTTCATCCGCACCGGCGACTACAACGGTCCTCGTCGTCCCATGGGCCGGAACTACCCCACCGCCGAGGTCGACTAGGGCCTCCGCTCCTGGGGCGCCGGCGACTCGGCCAGCAGCCCCTCCGCCCTGAGCTGGTCATAGGCCGCCTTCTGGAGGCCCCGGGCCTGGACCGGCGAGAGCCCGAGCTCGTAGGCCGCGGTTTCCTTCTCCCCGAAGCTCCGCGGGTCCAGCCCGGTCACGGCGCCGAAGACGACGAGGGCGCTAAGGTAATAGCCCGCGGCGCTGGCGTGGTACTGGTCCCAGCCCCAGAGATCGACCTGGCCGAAGGTGAGGCCGTCATACGGGTTCGGGTCCGCGACCCCGGTCTCCATCGCCCGGTTCCAGGCCTCGCCCACGGGCAGGACGCCCCGCACCGACCGCGACACCGCCCGCGCCCGGTCATAGCCGGCGCGCACGTCCCGGGCCATGGCGGCGATGGGCTTGCCCTTCCAGGGGCTGGGCTTCAGGTAGGTCAGGTCGGCGCGCGACCAGGTGGCCTCATAGTAGATGCGCGCCGCAGGATTCCTCCGCCCGAGAAGGTCGGAGAGCCGCTGTCCGGATTCGATCAGCCGCGTCGGGTCTCCGGGGCGCTCCAGGTCGAGGGTCGACTGGCCCTGGAGGATGACCACGTCCCAGGGGCGGTCGATCAGGGGCAGGCGGTTGGCCAGGTGCCAGTCGAAGTTTTTGCCCGGCGAGGTCTCCAGGTTGACCTGGTAGTCCAGGCGGGCCTGGGTGGTCAGCATCTTGAAGATGGCCGGGACCCCGCCGATCCCCTCCCGGGTGAGGTCGTTCACCAGCTCGGGCCGGTAGCGGAGGACCGGCGAGGTCGCCCCGAAGGTGAAGCTGTTGCCGACGAAGAGGATCGTCTCGGCCCGGGCCGCGGTCGCGACCAGGCAGAAGGCGAGGGCGGCGAGCACGGGTCGGAAGGCGTTCATCGGGGTCTCCATCGTCGGGGTCCCAGAAGACCATGCAGGACGGCGGGCGGCAATTCCTGCGCCCTGACGCAAAGGGCCCCCCCGGCGGTTCGCCGGAGGGGCCCCGTGTCAGCAGGCCTCTGGCCGCGGGATCAGTAGCCGTTGATCCGGGCGTAGCGGTCGCGGTGGTAGCTCTGGCTGCCGAAGGCCGCCTCGGCCGCACGGGCGCGCTTCAGGTAGAAACCCGCGTCGTGGGCGTCGGTCATGCCGATGCCGCCGTGCATCTGGACCATCTCGTTGGAGACGAGGTGGAAGACGTCGCCCATCTTGGCCTTCGACAGGGAGACCAGCTCGGCCACGTCCGGGCTGTCGGCGTCGATGGCCTGGAGGGCCGCCTCGACGGCGCTGCGGGCCAGCTCAAGATCGGTGAACATCTTGGCGGCGCGGTGCTGCAGGGCCTGGAAGGAGCCGATCACCTGGCCGAACTGGACCCGCACCTTGAGGTAGTCGAGGGTGGTCTCGAAGGCCTGGTTGGCCGAGCCGAGCATCTCGGCGGCGAGGGCGGCGCGGACCCGGTCGAGGGTCTTCTCGAGGACGTCCCCGCCCTTGTCGACGGCGCCCAGGACGGCGTCGGCGCCGACCTCGACCTTGTCGAAGGTGATGTTGGCCGCGCCGCGGCTGTCGGCCAGGGCGAGGCGCTTGCGGCTCACGCCCTTGGCGTCGGCGGGAACGAGGAACAGGGTGATCCCGTCCTTGTCGCCCGGCTTGCCGGAGGTGCGGGCGGAGACCACCAGCAGGTTGGCGGCC
>JAPOKE010000168.1 GCA_029977805.1 Phenylobacterium parvum
GCGCCTGCGCAAGGACGGCGCCCCCGCCGGCGCCCCGAACATCATCCTCATCATGCTGGACGACGTGGGCTTCGGATCCTTCGGGACCTTCGGCGGGCCCGTGCCGACCCCGGCCCTGGACGCGGTGGCGGCGAGGGGCCTGCGCTACAACCAGTTCCACACCACGGCCCTCTGCTCGCCCACCCGGGCGGCCCTGCTGACCGGGCGCAACCACCACGCCGTGCACATGGGCGGCATCCCCGAGGGGGCCAACAGCTTCCCCGGCTATGACAGCCTGATCCCCCGCTCCTCGGCCACGGTGGCGGAGATCCTGCGCCAGAACGGCTACGCCACCGGCTGCTTCGGCAAGTGGCACCTGACCCCGACCTGGGAGCAGGGCCCCGCCGGTCCCTTCGACCGCTGGCCGCTCGGGCGCGGCTTCGAGCGCTTCTACGGCATCATCAACGCCGAGGCCTCGCAGTACGAGCCGCCGGTCTACGACCAGACCACGCCGGTCTTTCCCTATCTCGGCAGGCCCGACTACCACCTCACCGAGGACCTGGTGGACCAGTCCATCGCCTGGATCGAGCGGGTGCGGGCGACGGCGCCGGGCAAGCCCTACTTCCTCTACCTGCCGACGCCTGCGGTGCACACGCCGCACCATGCGCCCAAGGCCTGGATCGACCGGTTCGCCGGCCAGTTCGACGGTGGCTGGGACGCCCTGCGCCAGACCATCTTCGAGCGCCAGCTGGCCCTGGGCGTCATCCCCGAGGGGACGGTCCTCACCGGGCGGCCGGACGAGATCCCGGCCTGGGAGGACTATCCCGACCGCTACAAGCCCATGGCCAGCCGGCTGATGGAGGCCTTCGCCGGCTTCCTCGCCCACACCGACCACCACATCGGCCGGCTGCTGCAGTTCGTGGAGGCCTCGGGCCAGGCCGACAACACCCTCGTCGTCTACATCACCGGCGACAACGGGGCCTCCGCCGAGGGGACCCTGAACGGCGCCTGGGCCGCGCCCTCCTTCCAGAACGGCGCGCCGGAGGACCCCGAGTGGATGCTCGCCCACATGGACGACTTCGGCACGGCGCGATGCGAGAACCACTTCAACGCCGGCTGGGCCTGGGCCCTGGACGCCCCCTTCCAGTGGATGAAGCAGGTGGCCTCCCACTTCGGCGGGACGCGCAACGCCATGGCCCTGAGCTGGCCCGCCGGCATCGCCCAGGCCGGCGGCCTCCGCTCGCAGTTCCACCACGTCATCGACATCGCCCCCACCCTCCTGCAGGCGGCGGGGGTGGAGGCGCCCGCCCGGGTCAACGGGGTGGACCAGGACCCCATGGACGGGGTATCCATGGCCTACAGCTTCGAGGCCCCCGACGCCCCCGGCCGGCGCACGACCCAGTACTTCGAGATCCTCGGCAACCGCGCCGTCTACCACGAGGGCTGGATGGCCTCCTGCTTCCACGGGCGCGTGCCCTGGATGCGCTTCCTCGCCACGCCCTTCGACGGGCCGCAGGAGCGCTGGGAGCTCTACAACATCGCCGAGGACTTCTCGCAGGCCAACGACCTGGCCGCGAAGATGCCGGAGAAGCTGGAGGAACTCAAGGCGGTCTTCGACGCCGAGGCCCGGCGGAACGGGGTCTATCCCCTGCGCGATCCGGCCCGCCGCGCGGACCCGGGCCTTGCCGTGCCCACGGCCCTGGGGTCGGCCCGGTCCATGACCTACACGACGGCCCACGTGCGGATCCCCGAGAGCATCGTCGTCAACCTGAAGAACTGTTCCTACCGGATCACCGCGGACCTGGAGGTGGGCGAGGCGCCCGCCCGGGGCGTCATCGCCTGCCAGGGCGGCAACATGGCGGGCTGGAGCCTCTACCTGGACGCCGCCGGGGCGCCCCGGTTCCTCTACAACTACTTCGGCCGCGAGCTGACCCTGGTCGGCGAGGCCGGGCCCCTGGCCCCGGGGCCGCACCTGCTGGAGGTCGGCTTCGCCTATGACGGCGGCCTCGGCGCCGGCGGCGTCCTCACCCTGTCGGTGGACGGCGAACCGGCCGGCGAGGCGCGCATCGAGCGGACGGTGCCGGTGGTCTTCTCCATGAGCGGCGAGACCTTCGACGTCGGCCTCGACACCGGCGCCCCGGTGGGCCCCTATCCCCACGTCTATCCGTGCACGGCGCGCATCCGGACCGTCACCCTGGAGCGCCTGTCGGACCTGTCCCCCGCCGACCGCCGGACCCTCGCCGAACGCGAGTTCCGCGCCAGCGTCTCGTCGCAGTAGCCATCCGCCCGCCTTTCGGCTAGAAGGCCCCTCCGCTGAAGACGCACCCGTAGCTCAGCTGGATAGAGCGTTGCCCTCCGAAGGCAAAGGTCACACGTTCGAATCGTGTCGGGTGCGCCATTTCTCGACTTTCAGACCTAGACTCCGTCGAGGGCGCGCGGCCCACCGTCCGTCGTCCCTGCGTCTAGGCGACCCTCCCGCCCTCCAATAGACTGGACCTGCAACAGGGGAGGCAGGGCGAGATGCACGTCTGCGGCATGGTGATCCCGGTTCCCGAGGACCGGCTGGACGACTACCGCCAGTGGGCCGAGGCCAGCGCGACCTTCTTCCTCGAATACGGCTGCCTCGAGGTCGTCGAGAGCTGGGAGGATTTCGTCCCCGACGGCAGGCAGACCGACTTCCGCAGGGCGGTCGCCGCCCGGCCGGGGGAGAAGATCGTCTTCGCCTGGCAGGTCTGGCCCAGCAAGGCCTTCCTGGAGGCCGCCGAGGAACGGATGCACCAGGACTCCCGGATGGACAGCGCCGGGGCGCCGCCCTTCGACGCCTCCCGCCTGATCCTCGGCGCCTTCACGCCCCTGGTGGCGGCGGGCCGGTCCTGAGCCGGAGGGCCATGGCGGCGCGCGCCCGACGCCCTATCTTCTTGACGACGGGCGTAATCCCCGCGCCTCTTCAGCCGCGGACAGACCGGAGACATCC
>JAPOKE010000169.1 GCA_029977805.1 Phenylobacterium parvum
GCCCTCGGCCGTCGCCGCCGCGCGGCCGTGCAGCGCGACCCGCACCTCGTCCACGCCGCGCTCGACGAGCTGCATGCGTTCGCGCGCCTCGGCCAGGATCTGCTGGGCCTCGGCGGCGATGCGGGCGGGGGCGTTCATGGCGGCTCCGGGGAGCACCCTAGGGGACCCGATTCGGGGCCGGCCGGGAACCGTCGCGCGGCCGGGCGTCCACAGGCGCCGGCCGGTTATCCCGTAAATCCGCCCCCGGCGAGGAAGGCCAGCTCATCGGGCGTGCTCTCCCGGCCAAGGACGGCGTTGCGGTGGGGGAAGCGCCCGAACCGGTCGATGATGTCCCTGTGCATCTCCGCGAAGCGCAGGACCTCGCCGTCGCCGGTCTCGGCGCAGAGGGCCTGGATCAGCCGCACGCAGTCCGCCTGGTCCACCGGGTCCTCGGAATGCTCGAGCGGGAGATAGACGAAGTGACGGAGCCCCGGCTCGACCTGCAGGTCGAAGCCCCGCCGCAGGGCCAGCCGGGTCATCCGCCGGGCCTTGCCGTCGGTGGCGAAGGCGTGAGCGGTGTCGCGGAAGATGTTTCGCGGGATCTGGTCGAGCAGGAGGATCAGGGCCAGGGCGGGCTCGGCTTCGTGCGCCCAGTCGTCATACTGGCCCCGGGCGGCGGCGAAGTGCACGGGCTCGAAGCGCAGTCGCAGGGCGTCGTCGAAGGCCGGGTCCTTGCCAAACCAGCGGCGCGGGCCGGCGTTGCGCCAGTAACCGACGACATCCTGGGGCAGGGCGGGCATGCGAGGGCTCTCCTCCGGCGGCGTTCAAGCGGGGTTCAGATTGGACTTCCTAATCCTTTGCGCATGGGGGCGACAACCGGGCGCAGGCCTTGCGGCCCCCGCCCAAGGAGGCAAGGACCATGAAGGGGACTTTCACCGCCGCATCCCTCAGGGCCCTGGCCCTGGCCGCCGGCCTGGCCGCCCTCGCCCCGCCGGCCTTCGCCCAGGAGGCCGAGGCGGAGGATCCGCGGCCCGGCCCGCGGGAGGACTTCCAGCGCCCCCGGGAGGACGGCCCCCGCTTCGACCGCCGCCAGGACCCTGCGCCCCGCGCGGAGTTCCGGCCTGAACCCCGCCCCGAGGCGCCCGCCGCGCCTGGCCCGGGCAGCCGTTCGGGCGGCCGGCCCGACAATCCGCCCGAGGCCTGGGGCCGGTACGGCCAGCCCCGCGAGGTTCGCCCCGGCCCTGCGCCCGGTCCCTCGACCGGGGACCGGCGGCGCGAGGACGACCGCGGGGGCCGCGACCGGGACGGTCGCCACAATGACGGCGATCGCCGCTACGGCTACGACGGCTATCGCCCCTACGGCTACGACGGCTACCGGCACGACGGCCGCCGTCCGCCGCGCTACGACCCGCGGTGGTATCCGCCCGTCTGGACCCCGCCCTACCGTTACCGGGTCGACCGCTGGGTCCCGCCGCCCGGCTTCGCCCCGCGCCGCTGGTCCTACGGCGAGGTCCTGCCCTGGACCTGGTGGACGCCCCGCTACCGGATCGAGAGCTGGTGGAGCTTCGGCCTGCCGATCCCGCCGGTCGGCTACGCCTGGGTCCGCCTCGGACGCGACGCCGTCCTGGTGGACCTCTGGACAGGACGCATCGTGCAGGTGGCCTTCAGCCTCTTCTGGTAGGCCGCCCCCGGCCCTCCGGCGCATCGCCCGGAGGGCCGGCCTTGCTTGACGCGGCGGGAAATTTCCCCTTCAAGCGGCGGGCTTTTGCGCGGTCGCCCGATGGGCCCGCGCCCGTCTTGTCCAAAGGAGACCGCCCATGCGCGTCTATTACGATCGCGACGCCGACCTCGCCCGCATCCTGGACAAGAAGATCGCGATTGTAGGCTACGGCTCGCAGGGCCGGGCCCACGCCCTGAACCTGCGCGACTCCGGCGTGAAGAACGTCGCCGTCGCCCTGCGGCCCGACTCCGCCACGGCCCGCAAGGTCGAGGCCGACGGCCTGAAGGTGATGAGCGTGGCCGAGGCCGCCAAGTGGGCCGACGCCCTGATGGTCCTGGCGCCCGACGAGCTGCAGCGCGGCATCTACAACGCCGAGATCGCCCCCAACCTGCGCGACGGCGCGGCCCTGCTCTTCGCCCACGGCCTGAACATCCACTTCAACCTCATCGAGCCCAAGTCCACGGTGGACGTGCTGATGGTCGCCCCCAAGGGCCCCGGCCACACCGTGCGCGGCGAGTACGAGAAGGGCGGCGGCGTGCCCTGCCTGATCGCCATCCACCAGAACCCGACGGGCAACGCCCTCGACTTCGGCCTGGCCTACGCCTCGGCCATCGGCGGCGGCCGCTCGGGCGTGATCGAGACCACCTTCCGCGAGGAGTGCGAGACCGACCTGTTCGGCGAGCAGGCCGTGCTGTGCGGCGGCCTGGTGGAGCTGATCCGCGCCGGCTTCGAGACCCTGGTCGAGGCGGGCTACGCCCCCGAGATGGCCTATTTCGAGTGCCTGCACGAGGTGAAGCTGATCGTCGACCTCATCTACGAGGGCGGCATCGCCAACATGAACTACTCGATCTCCAACACCGCCGAGTACGGCGAGTACGTGACCGGCCCGCGGATCATCACCCCCGACACCAAGGCCGAGATGAAGCGCGTGCTGGAGGACATCCAGTCCGGCCGCTTCGTGCGCGACTTCATGCTGGAGAACCAGGCCGGCCAGCCCAGCTTCAAGGCCACCCGCCGCCGCGCCTCCGAGCACGGCATCGAGGAGGTGGGCGCCCGCCTGCGCGCCATGATGCCCTGGATCAGCAAGAACAAGCTGGTGGATACCTCGCGGAACTAGTCCCCGCAGGGATCCTGCCCCCTTCATTCCGACCCAAGGGGCCGGAAGGGGGGTGCTGAGGCGCCGTTGACCCCCTCACCGGGCTT
>JAPOKE010000016.1 GCA_029977805.1 Phenylobacterium parvum
CCAGCTGCGGGCCGAGGCCCAGGCGGTTATCGTCGGGATCGAGACGGCCCTGGCCGATGACCCTGAACTGACCGTCCGGCTGGACGGCTTTCCCGGCCCCCAGCCGGCCCGGGTTGTGCTGGATACCCATCAGCGGCTTCCACCCCGGTCAAGGCTGGCGGTGACGGCGCGGGAGATCCCGACCTACGTCATCGCAAGCGGGCCGGCGGACCCGGCCCTTGAGGCGCTCGGCGTCCGCATCCTTTCGACGGGAACGCCCGGCGTCCGTCCCGACCCGGCCCGGGTGGTCGAGGTGCTTGCGGCCGAAGGCATGTCGCGGCTCTTCCTGGAGGGGGGCGGGCAGGTGGCTGCGGCCTTCCTGGCGGCCGGGCTCGTCGACCGGCTTGTCTGGTTCCGGGCGCCCCTGATCCTCGGCGCCCGGGGTCGACCTGCCGTGGGCGATCTGCCATGGGATCGCCTCGCGGACGCGCCCCGCTTCCGGCGCGCCGCCCTTGCGGAGTTCGGGCCCGACCTCTGCGAAACCTACGAGAGGACCTGATGTTCACTGGGATCGTCACCGACGTCGGCGCGGTTCGCGCCATCCGGGACACCGACCGGGACCGGCGCTTCGAGATCACGACCGCCTATGACCTCGCCACCGTGGAGATCGGCGCCTCGATCAGCCACTCGGGCTGCTGCCTCACCGTCGTGGAGAAGGGGGCGGACTGGTTCGCCGTCGAGGTCTCCGGCGAGACCCTCGGCCTGACCCACCTGGGAGACTGGGGCGTTGGGCGCCGGGTCAACCTGGAACGAGCGGCGAAGGTTGGTGACGAGCTGGGCGGGCACATCGTGTCGGGCCATGTGGACGGCGTGGGAGAAGTGCTTTCCATCATGCCCGAGGGCGGATCCCGGCGGGTCCGGTTCCGTGCGCCGCGTCCGCTGCACCGGTTCATCGCCCCCAAGGGCTCGATCACCGTCGACGGCGTCTCGCTGACCGTGAACGAGGTCGAGGACGACGTCTTTGGCGTGAACCTGATCCCCCACACCTGGGAGGTGACCACCCTCGGCGACCTCGCGCCGGGGACCCGGGTCAACCTCGAGATCGACATGCTGGCCCGCTATCTCGCCCGTTGGCGGGAAACGGCCTAAACCCGAGCCATCAAGGAAACCGGTATGATCCAGGACAAGCTGCGACTGCTCATCGTCGAGGCCCGCTTCTACGACGACCTCGCCGACGAGCTCCTGAAGGGGGCCTCGGACGTGCTGTCGGCGCACGGCGCTGAGTTCGATGTTGTAAGCGTGCCCGGCGCCCTCGAGATTCCCGGCGCCGTGGCCATGGCCCATGACGCCCGGCAGTCGCCCGCCGGCGTGAGCTACGATGGCTTCGTGGCCCTCGGTACGGTCATCCGGGGCGAGACCTACCACTTCGAGATCGTCTCGAACGAGAGCGCCCGGGGCCTCATGGACCTGACGGTCCGCGAGGGCGTCTGCCTGGGGAACGGCATCCTCACCGTCGAGGACGAGGAGCAGGCCTGGGCGCGGGCCCGGGTCAACGAAGGCGACAAGGGCGGCGGCGCCGCACGCGCGGCCCTCGACATGATCGCCCTGCGCCGCCGGTTCCTCGGCCAGGAGCGCTGATGTCCGTGTCCCACCAGGCCCGGTCCGTCGCCCGGCTCGCCGCCGTCCAGGCCCTCTACCAGATGGAGGTGTCGGGGGCCGGGGTCGAGGCCGTCGTCCGGGAGTTCTCCGAACACCGTTTCGATCGCTCCCCCGCTGGAGAGGAAGGGGAGGGCGCGCCCCTGGCGGCGGCCGACGAGATCTTCTTCGCGGAACTGGTCCGCGGGGTCGTCGAGCACCAGCGCGGGATCGACCCCGCCATCGCCCGCCGCCTGGCACGGGGCTGGCGGCTGGATCGCCTGGACGCAACGGTCCGCGCCATCCTGCGCGCGGGCGCCTTCGAGCTGGCCCACCGGCCCGACGTGCCGGTCGAGGTGGTGATCAACGAGTATGTCGACCTGGCCCGCTCCTTCTTCGAGGGACCCGAGCCCGGCTTCGTCAACGCCGCCCTCGATGGACTGGCGCGGGATGTCCGGGCCTGACCGGCGCGTTCCCCCGGACGAGTTCGGCCAGATCGCCGAATTCTTCCGACCCCTGACGCGGGGCGCGCCCGGCGCCCTCGGCCTCCTCGACGACGCCGCGATCCTGCCTGACGCCGAGGGGCGGCAGGTGGTGGTCACCCAGGACGCCCTGGTCGAGGGCGTGCACTTCCCCACAGCTTCGGACCCGGCCGGGGTCGCCGCGCGGTTCCTGCGTGTCAACCTCTCCGACCTGGCCGCCAAGGGCGCCGAGCCCTTCGCCTGGCTCCAGACCCTCGCCTGGGGCGCGGGCTGGGACCTGGATCGTCGCAGGACCTTCGCGCGCGCCCTGGGCGCAGAGGCCGAGCGGTTCGGGCTCAGCCTCCTGGGGGGCGACACGGTGACGACCCCGGGTCCCCTCCTGGTCTCGGGCACCTTCTTCGGGCGGTGTCCGGCCGAGGGGATGATTCCGAGGGCCGGCGCCCGGCCGGGCGACCTGCTCTTTGTCACAGGGCCCATCGGGGATGGGCTGCTGGGACTCAAGGCGGTGACCGGGGCGCTGGCCGATCCTTCCGGGCGACTGGCCGGGCGGTTCTGGCGCCCGGAGCCCCGGCTCGACCTTCGCGGGCCCCTGCGCGCCTGCGCGCGGGCTGCGGCCGACGTCTCCGACGGCCTGGTCGCCGATGCGGGACACCTGGCGCGGGCCTCCGGCTGCGGGGTGAGGGTCGAGCTCGACCGGATGCCCCTGTCCGTCGAGGGCCGGGACTGGGCGGCCGCCCAGCCCGATCCCGTCGTCGCGCTTGTCGCCCTGGCCACGGGCGGGGACGACTACGAGGTCGTACTCGCCGCCCCGGCGGTCCATCGCCCGGCCCTCGAGGGCGCCGGATGCAGCGTCATCGGCGCCTTCGTCGACGGGGACTCCGGTGTCTTCCACGACGGCAGGAAGGTGGAAGCCGGCCCAGGGGGCTGGCGCCATGCCTGACGCCGCCTCATCTTCGGAGAGCCCCGCCGTGTCCCGTCCCCGGAGCCCCACCATGTCCCGAGGCCTCGCCGCACTCCTCGCCTGCCTGTACGTGGCCCTGGCTCCGCCGGCCTTCTCGGCCGAGGAAAAGAAGGCCGAGGGCGCGCCAAGCGACGCCGACCTTCGCCTCGACCTCTCCGGCGTGGGACTGCCCATCCTCAAGGACGGCCGGGTCATCAACTTCGTCTTCATCCGGGCGCGGATCCAGCTCAACCCCGGCCTGACCAAGCCCGAGATCGAGGCCCGCGAGCCCTTCATCCGGGAGGGCCTTGTGCGGGCGGCCTACCGGACGCCGCTGAATACGGGGACGGAGTACATGGCCGTCGATCCGAAGAAGTTCGAGGCGGCCCTCATGAAGGAGGCGCGCACGGCCCTGGGCGCCAACAGGGTGCGCTCCGTCGAACTCCGGGACCAGAAGGCGCAAAAGCGCATCTATGTCCCGCCGGCGCAGGCGTCCGGCGGAAGGGCGATCATTCCGCCCTGAGGCCGCATGCGGCGTCTTCCCGGACCCCCTCAAGGCGGTCGACTCGAACAATCGTTGCATGCAGGGCCGAGGTTTGGCAGTTTCGCCCGTCTTTCGGCGGGGGCAGACTCGGGTCGCGCCGTCGGTTCGGAAAAACATCGGGGGACGGTCGTCGGGAGTGCCTTCACTTCCGTCCATCCCCGGCAGTCTTTGAAGGGGCGCTTCAACCATGGACTACATCATGCTGGCGATCTTGGCCGGCCTCCTCGCGGTGCTTTACGGCGCCGTCCAGACGGCCTCGCTCATGCGGGCTTCGCCGGGTAACGCGCGTATGCAGGAGATCGCCGCGGCGATCCAGGAAGGCGCTCAGGCCTACCTGAACCGGCAGTACACGGCGATCGGCATTGTCGGCGCCGTGATCTTCGTCGCGCTCTTCCCGCTGCTCGGCGGCCTCGCGGCCTTCGGCTTCCTGATCGGCGCCGTCCTGTCAGGCGTCGCCGGCTTCGTGGGCATGCTGATCTCGGTCCGCGCCAACGTCCGGACCGCCCAGGCGGCCTCCGAGGGCCTGGCGCAGGGCCTGTCCATGGCCTTCCGCTCCGGCGCCATCACCGGCATGCTGGTGGCGGGCTTCGCCCTCCTGGGCGTGGCGGGCTACTTCCACGTCCTGACCGGCCCCATGGGCCTGGCCCACAACGACCGGCAGGTCATCGACGCCCTGGTCGCCCTTGGCTTCGGCGCCTCTCTGATCTCCACCTTCGCCCGTCTGGGCGGCGGCATCTTCACCAAGGGCGCCGACGTGGGCGGCGACATGGTGGGCAAGGTCGAGGCCGGCATCCCCGAGGATGACCCGCGCAACGCCGCCACCATCGCGGACAATGTGGGCGACAACGTCGGCGACTGCGCCGGCATGGCCGCCGACCTGTTCGAGACCTACGCCGTGACCACCGTCGCGACCATGGTGCTGGCCGCCATCTTCTTCGGCGCCGGCGCGATGAACCTCATGCTGCTGCCGCTGGTCATCTGCGCGGTCTGCATCGTGACCTCGATCCTCGGCACCTTCGCGGTGCGGCTGGGCCGGTCGCAGAACATCATGGGCGCCCTCTACCAGGGCCTCATCGTCACCGGCGTGCTGTCCATCGGCGCGATCTGGTGGGCGGTGCACGCCCTCGTCCCGGCTCCGGTCACCACCAACAGCGGCCTGGCCATCGACGCCCAGTCCCTGTTCCTCTGCGGCCTCGTCGGCCTCGCCGTGACGGCCCTGATCGTCGTGATCACCGAGTACTACACCGGCACGGGCTTCCGCCCCGTGAAGTCGGTGGCCAAGGCCTCGGTCTCCGGCCACGGCACCAACGTGATCCAGGGCCTGGCCATGAGCCTTGAGGCGACGGCGGCTCCCGCCATCGTCATCATCGCCGGCATCATGATCACCTACGGCCTGGCGGGCCTCTACGGCATCGCCATCGCCACGACGGCCATGCTGTCGCTCGCCGGCTTCATCGTCGCCCTGGACGCCTTCGGCCCCGTCACCGACAACGCCGGCGGCATCGCCGAGATGGCCGGCCTTCCCCCGGAAGTCCGCGTCACCACCGACGCCCTCGACGCGGTCGGCAACACGACCAAGGCCGTGACCAAGGGCTACGCCATCGGTTCGGCCGGCCTGGGCGCCCTGGTGCTCTTCGCCGCCTACACCGAGGACCTCAAGTACTTCTCGGCCGAAGCCAAGCCCGGCTCCTTCTTCGAGGGACTCGGGACTGTCGCCTTCGACCTGTCCAACCCCTACGTGGTGGTCGGCCTGCTGTTCGGCGGCCTGCTTCCCTTCCTGTTCGGCGGCATGTCCATGACCGCCGTCGGCCGGGCGGCTGAGTCGGTCGTCGAGGAAGTCCGCCGCCAGTTCCGCGAGAACCCCGGCATCATGACGGGCGAGGTCAAGCCGGAGTACGGTCGTGCGGTCAGCATCCTGACCAGCGCCGCCATCCGCGAGATGATCGTGCCGTCCCTGCTGCCGGTCGTCTCGCCCGTGGTCCTGTTCTTCGTCATCACCGCCGTGGCGGGCAAGGCCAATGGCTTCGCCTCGCTGGGCGCCATGCTGATGGGCGTGATCGTGACCGGCCTCTTCGTGGCCATCTCGATGACCTCCGGCGGCGGCGCCTGGGACAACGCCAAGAAGCTGATCGAGGAAGGTCACTACGGCGGAAAGGGCTCCGAGGCGCACAAGGCCGCCGTGACCGGCGACACCGTCGGCGACCCCTACAAGGACACCTCGGGTCCCGCCGTGAACCCGATGATCAAGATCACCAACATCGTGGCCCTGCTGCTGCTGGCGATCCTGCACTCCGCGGCCTGAGTTCCAGCAGCGGGCATGCCCGCTGCACCTCTGCGGAAATGACGACGCCCCGGGATCACTCCCGGGGCGTTTTCATTCGGGTGGCCAGTCCCTCAGCGGCTGGCGGGCGATTCCTCACCGGGCCCCGCTTCGCCGTAGCGGAGGCGTGACCTCGGCTGGCAGGCCCCGGACGGCCCCCCGCATCCCAGAACGGGCGTCACCCCCGTCTCGTCGCGAACGACCGGCGGCGGGGTGGGCAGGAAGGGGGGAAGCGGGCGGATGACCAGTTCATCGAGGGCGCCTGGCGTGATCCGCAGGATCCCGGGGGTGAACTCGAGGACGTAGTTCGGTCCAGCCGTCAGGGATCCCCTGAGGATGGCGTAGTCCCCCGGGCTTTCCCCGGGCTCGCGGGCGAGGACCCCGGAAAGGCCGTCCCGGGCGAGCAGGACGCCGGAGACCAGTCGCCAGGTCAGGACCGGGTCGGGCAGGCCCGTGACCCGGGTGGTCGAGTCCGCGGCGACGGCCAGGGTGCGCGGCGTGATCGCGCCCGACACGGAGAGGGTCCGGACCTGGTAATTCGCGCCCCCGACGCCGTCCCCGATCGTGTAGCCGGTGACGGACAGGGAGCGGGGGCCTGCATCGGGCGAGTCGAACGCCTGGACGAGACCGCTGACCGTGTCCCCGTTCACCAGTCCGGAGACGGCCGGGGCGGCGGCGGAGGTCGTCGAGCCATCGTAGACCCGGGTATCCGCCGACGCGGTGAGGACAAGGCTGGCACGCGCGATGGACCCCGATGCGGAGTTCAGGGCCACGGTGTAATTTCCGCCGCCATTGCCGTCATTCAGGGTGTAGCCGGTGACGGCGACCGTCCGGGCCCCGGCGTTGCGGCTGTCGAAGGCCTGGGTCACCCCCGTGACGGTGTCCCCCGCGAAGAGCCCTGTCGCGACGGGCGAGCCCGCTGCGACGGTTGTTCCGTCGTAGGTCCGGCTCGAGGCCGACGCGGTCAGGGTCAGGGGGGCTGCGGTGATGGTTCCCGTCGCCGTGGCGGTGGTGAGGGTGTAGTTGGCCCCGCCATTGCCGTCGTTGACCGTGAAGGGGGACAGGGAGAGGGTTCGGGCGCCGACGTTGCGGCTGTCGAAGACCTGGCTGAGCCCGGTGACGGTGTCCGCGCCCTTCAGCCCGGTCACCAGGGGCGCGAGGCTCGAGGCCACGGTCCCATTGTACGCCCGGGTGTCGGAGACCGCCTGGATCGAGAGGGGCGCAGGGGTGATGGTCAGGCTGCCCGCCGTGAAGGAGAAGGCGTAGTTCAGGCCCGAGGCCAGGGACCCGAGGGTAGGGGTCACCGAATAGGTCCCGACATTCCAGTTTGCGGGCCCGCCAAGGGCAGGGCTTCCCGACCAGGCGTCCGTTGCGCTGTCGCCTGTCCTCACGCCGGTGACGGAGAAGGAGCCCACGGGCGGCGCCGCCCCGCTGTAGGTCACGCTGGCTGCGCTGACCGAGACGTTGAGGACGGGCTGGAAGCCATAGACAAAGCGGTTCCCGGGTCCGGGTGCGCTGGCGAAGGCGCCGGGCCCTGCGGCAGAGAACGTGTACGGGGATCCGTACCAGGATTTCCCGGACAGGCCGCCGGTCACGGTGCCGACGGGCTCGAGCCCCGCTGAACCCGTAGACTGGCTGTAGACCAGCCAGCGTCCCGCCGCCGCGGACAGCGCCGCCGCGCCGGCGTTGTTGATGAAGTCGCCGTTCGCCGCGAGGACCAGGGCGTCTCCGGCCCCGGAGGCGCTGAGCGTCGCCCCGGGCCCCAGGATGATCGACGATCCGGCCGAGGCGCCGGCATTGTCCACGCGGATGGAGGCGCCCGAGAGGGAGCCAAGGGTGATGGCGCCGTTGGTGAGGTTCGTCTTTCCCGTCCCGGGGCCGAGGTGGATCCGGATGTCGCCGGTCCCGGCGTTCAGCGCCGTCCCGGCGGCCATGGCGATCACCGCCGCCCCGGGGTCGCGGTCGGCGTTGACGACGCCCGAGGACAGCAAGGTGTTGGCGTAGAGGTTGAGGTCGCCGCCCGCCGTGGTGATGCCGGCGTTGATCAGCAGGCTGCGCCCGGCCATCAGGGTGAGATCCCCGCCGCTGGCGCCGGGAACAATCACGGGACTGTTGATGGTGATGTCGTTGCTGGCCTGCAGGGTCAGGGACGATCCGGTCGCCAGCTGCGCCGTCAGGTGCGCCGGAAGCAGGGTGACGGTCTGGCCCGTGGCGCGGTTGTAGGTCAGCTGGTTCAGGTCGGTGAGGCCGACGAAGACCCGGCCGAGGTTGCCTGTGACCACGAAGACGGAACTGTCGGGTTGGCCCGGGTCCCACCAGTGCTTGATCCGGTCGTTGGTTCCCCGCCCGAGGATGCTGTTGACGGAAGAAACGACGCCGCTGACTCCGACATCGCCACGGCCGAAAGTCACGGCCCCGACGCCATTCCAGTCCTGGCTGGAGACCACGTAGTTCCCGCCGGGCACGGACAGGACGTTGTCAATGCTCAGGTCGCCGACATAGTCGAAGGGGTGTGAGCCCACGAGGCTGTTGGCCGCAGAAACTGGCCCGACCACGGTCCCCATGTTGCCGAGCCAGGTGACGGCGCCCGCATCCGGAGTGGACCCGGAGTCCCATTCAGGGCTGACGTTTACGAGATAGCCGCCCTCCATGAGCATGGGGAGGTAGCCGATGTAGTCGTTGGAGTGGGTTCCCACGAGGCTGTTCGACGGCGTGACCTCGCCGACCGTTCCGCCGTTTCCGTTGCCCCAGGTGATTGCTCCCGCCGCCGTCGCGGCGCCATTGTTCCAGAGCATGCTGGAGACGAAGTAGTGCCCGTTGGGCAGGGCGGTGAAGTCTCCGATCCCGACCAGGTCGGAGGGGCTTGATCCCACGAGGCTTCTCGCCGGCGAGATTGCCCCCACCGTGCCGCCAAGGCCGTTGCCCCATGTCACGGCGCCGACATCGGCGATGGCGCCATTGTCCCAGAAGGGGGTCACGACCGCATAGTTGCCGTTGGCGAGCGGATGGACGTCGATCCCGCCTCCATCATGGGCGACCGAACCGTGAAGGCCCATGGACAGGTTCACCACACCGGTCGTCGGGCCTGCGCCGGAGGCCCACGCGGCCAGCCCGACGTTCTTCACCAGGCCATCGTCGAGCGCTCCGAAGAAGACATAGTTGCCATTGGTGAGCGGGGCGACACCCGAGAAGTAGTCATCTTCGCCAGCGCCGACGAGGCTGTTGGCGGTGGACACGGGCCCGGTGGTTCCGCCCACGCCATTTCCCCAGGTGATGGCCCCGGTGTTGCGTAGGGCCCCATGGTCCCAACTTGGTGAGCTGACGACGTAGTTGCCATTGGCGAGGGCTTGCATGGAGCGTCCGACCTCGTCGCCCGCCTGCGAGCCCACAAGGCTGTTAGCGGCGGTCACGACACCCACCGTGGAGCCGTCTCCAGCCGCCCAGGTTGCTGCGCCCGCGCGCGACGCGGCCCCATTCGACCAGGAAGGGCTGCCCACAACGTAGGCTCCATTCTTCAGGGCGAGAATGAACGAGCTGCCTATGGCGTCGTATGCGGTGGAGCCAACGAGGCTGTTTGCGGCGGAGACCAGGCCGGTGACCCCTGAGGTTCCGCTTCCCCAGGTTACGGCCCCCGCGTCCACAATGGAGCCGGAGTCCCAGCGGGTGGAGGTGACGACATAGTCCCCGTCGGAGAGCTCCCAGAGCCGGTCGAAGCCAACCTGGTCCCCTGACGTCCCTCCGACAAGGCTGTTCGAGGACGTGACCGTTCCGACCAGTCCCGATGCACCGCTCATGAAGGTCACGGCGCCGGCGTCAACGGCGGCCCCGTTGTCCCAATTGTAGCTCGAGACGACGATGTTGCCGGTCGAGAGAACCGAGATCCCGCCGTTGCCAATCGAGTCACCGGCGGTCGAGCCGACCAGGCTGTTGGCCGCCGACAGAAGGCCGACCCTTCCCGTGGCTCCGTTGACTAGCGAGACCGCGCCGGCATCGGCGATCAAGCCGTTGTCCCAGGTGGGCGAACCCACGAGATAGTTACCGCTGGAAAGATAGCTCATCCCGAAGACATGATCATCGGTCCGGCTTCCGACGATGCTGTTCGCCGCCGACACAACGCCGCTGACGCCGGTCGTGATGCTTCCGAGAGTGACGGCCCCGGCCCTCAGGGCCGCGCCATTCGCCCAGTCGTAGGAATTGACGAGGTAGGTGGACCCTCCAGCCGAGCGAATGACCCCCGTTCCGACCCTGTCCTCGGCGGAGTTGCCAATGAGGGTGGAGATCAGGGCGCCCGTGACGCCGTTGAACAGGTAGGCCGCACCGGCCCGAAGGGCGACCGCGGAGTCGAACGGCGCCATGACCGCGATGTTGCCGTTCGACAGCCGCGCGACGCTCACCCCGAAGGCATTGTCGCTCCCGAAATGCGGGTCGATGAGCTCATACTGCGGATAGAGTCCGCTGGAGGCGTCGATCACTATGGATTTCGGATCGAGGAGGACCTGGCCCCCGACGCCGGCGTCCGCCAGGCCGCCCAGCCGGACATCGCCCTTGGAGGAGACCTCGATCAACCCGGCGCCTGCGGCGAAGGTTCGGCCCCAGACCTCTGTGAGACCGGTGGACCAGTAGACCACCGAGCCGCCGTACCGGGCGTACTCCGAGGTCGCGGAGACCCGGGTCCCGGGCGTGGACAGGACCTCGAGCGCCGGCCTGAGATCTCCGAGACCCCGATAGTCGCCGCCGATCCGGATCCGGCCGCCCAACCCGCCGTCGGCGGAGAGTGCAGCCTCATTCAGGACGATCCGGGAGCCAAGGGCGACGATGGCGCCCCCGACGCCGCCGGGCGCCGATGCCGACCAGGATCCCGAGGTGTAGAGGTTGGCCCCGCCGTCGATGGCGATGGCGCCGCCCCGGGCGGTCCCGGTCGCCGTCACCTGGCCCGAGGCGGTCTCGGTGTAGGTCCGGGCGGCGACCACGGCGATCCGCCCCCCGTCGCCCCGGTTCCCGGCGGCGGAGATCCTTCCGGTGTTGAAGACGGCTCCTCCGGCGATCGACACCTCGCCCCCGCGCCGCCCCGAGGCGTCGAGGATCCCCTGGTTGAAGACAAGGTTCCCGGAGATCGACACCTGACCGCCGTCAGGCCCGGAAGACGCGGCGATGCGGACGCCGGGATCCACCTGGACCGAGCCTTCTCCGGCAGAGATCGTTACCCGACCGCCAAGCCGTCCGGCGCCCGAGGCGAGGACCTCGCCGCCAAGGTTTCCTGCAAGGGCGTAGATGTTGCCGCCCTGCGTCGCCAGGTCGACCATGGCCGCGCGGATACGTCCGGACTGGGTGACGCCGCCGCCGGGCTCGCCCAGCTCCACCTGGAGGCGGGCCCCTGCTGAGCCGGCCTCCGCCAGGGTGACGCGGCTGCCTGAGGCGAGGACCGCCGCGCCGCCGCGCGCCTCGATTTCCCCGCCATTCTCCACGGTGCGTGAGAGCAGGAGGATGTCGCCGCCCGACGCGCCGATCCGACCCAGGTTGATCACGGAGGCCCGGGAGTCGCCCGAGAAGGAGAGGGCGCCGCCGCCAAGGAAGTCCGCGTCGGAAAGGTCAAGGGTCGAGGCCAGGAAGCTTCCGCCCGTCGCGATCTCTCCCCCCGGTCCGATGAGGATCCCCGCCGGGTTGAGCAGGTAGACGGAACCGCTGGCGCTGAGGACCCCGTCGATCCGCGAGAGGTCGCCTCCCGTCACCCGGTTCAGGGTGGCGCCGCGACCATTGGCGAAGTGCACCGATGCGCCCTGGCCGACGGAGAAGGACGACCAGTTGAGGATCGCCCGGGGTGTGGACTGGGTGATGGTGAGGCTTGTCTTGCCCGCAGAGACGCTGGCGTCACCCGCTGAGACCTGTCCGCCCTGCGGCAAGGCCTGCGAAAGGGCGGGGGAGGCGGCGAGAAGACCGAAGACGGACGCGCCGAGAAGCCATTGGTGTTTCAAGACGCATCTCCCCCCACGAACACGCCCTCCGGCGCCGCTGACCTAGCCAGCGCACGCGTTCAAGGTAAAGGAGAATTCAAGCTTAACGGGAAACCACAGGCCGACGGCGCACCGATCGGCGGAGAAGGGTCGTGGATCGGGAGCGGTCCCGCGTCAGCGGCGGTCGCCAGGCCTCGAGCCGGGAACGCCTTCTTCCTCGCGGGGCAGCAGCCCGCCGGCGCCGATGGAGCCGATCAGCTGCTCGATGACGGTCAGCTCACGTCCGCGGGTGGGGGTCTCGCGACCGTTGAACGCGATCACCTTGCCGTCGGCGAGGGTCAGGTTGTCGACCGTCTTCACCGCCTCGGTCTCCTTGTCGAAGGAGATCACCGTGATGTCGCGGCGGGTCACGACGGGACGCATGAAGGCCACGGTTTCCTTGACCTGGTTCATGTAGATCCAGACGTTCGGATCGAAGGATGAGACCGCGGACGGAGAGCCGAGGCGCCCGCGCACCGTCGCCTTGTTGTCGGTCCCCGGCTTCACGTCCCGCGGGTTCGACTCGATGGCCTGGAAGCCCGAGTAGGAGGCGATGGGCGCGCAGGCCCCGGCCAGGGCGGTCCCGGCGAGAACGATGGCGAAGGCGGCGCGTTTCAGCATCAGAGTTCCGTTTCCTGGCTCCGGGCTTTGACCTAGCGCCCGCCGCCCCTTACTGCAATGCCGCGTTAGCTGCGGCTCGCGGCGAAATCGAGGCCAAGATGAGACTTTTCCGCAAGCGTCCTGCAGCCGAGGCCGGACGCCGGCTCTATGCCTCCTGCGTCGCCCAGGCCCGGCAGCCTGTGCTCTACATCGACCTTGCTGTCCCGGACACGGTCGAGGGACGTTTCGAGCTCTACAGCCTGCATGTCATCCTGGTCCTCGATCGGCTGGTAAGGCAGGGCGACGAAGCCGCCGAGGTCTCCCAGGGCCTGTTTGACGCCTACATCCGCTCCCTCGACGACGCCCTTCGCGAAATGGGGGTCGGCGACCTCTCCGTCGGCAAGAAGATGCGCCGGATCGGCGAGGCCCTCTATGGCCGCCTGAAGAACTACGAGGCCGCCTTCCAGGGCGAGGACGGGGCCGACCCGCTTGAGGCCATCCTCGCGCGCACGGTCTACCAGGACGTAGACGATCCGCCCCTGGCCGCACTCGGGGCCTACGTCCTGTCGCAGAGGTCCCATCTGGCGGCCCTCCCGCTCAGGGGGCTCCTCGACGGGGCCCTGGAATGGAGGGGGCAATGACCTCCGGGGGAGTCGTCCGCCTCGGGGACCTGGGCGCCGGTCCGGTCCGCCGCCGCCTTGCGCCGGACGCCGCCGCGCGGGCGGAAATCGCGCGGCGGCTGACCCTGAAGGACCTTCCTGCCCTGTCGGCGGAGATCGAGGTGCGGTCCTGGATGGATGGCTGTGAGGTTAAGGGGCGCTTCTCCGGCGTCGTCACCCAGGTCTGCGGCGTGAGCCTGGAGCCCTTTGACCAGCCGGTCGCAGGCGAGATCGACCTGCGCCTCGTCCCGGACGGAAGTCCGAACCTGCCGGAGGACCCGGGATCCGGGGAGGTGGAGGTGTCGCTCGATACCCCGGATCCGCCGGAAATCCTTGTGGGCGACGGCGTGGACCTGGACGCCCTGCTTGAGGAACACCTCGCCCTGGAGGTTGATCCCTTCCCGCGCCGGCCTGACGCCGTCTTCGACTGGTCGCCGGAGGACCGGGAGGAGTCGCCCTTCGCCGCCCTCAAGGCCCTGAAGCCGCGGGCCGATTGAGGGCGTCGGCCCCTCCGGTTTGCATGGCTGTCCCCGGGCTGTATCCTGATCCCTCGCGAAGGTGAGGGCGGGCTGAGTCTGTTGTCGGCATCCAGTGTCATTTCGGTCGACGCCATGGGCGGCGACCATGGGGTCTCCGCCACGGTGCCCGGGCTCGCCCTGGCCCTGAAGCACCTGCCCGCCAGCGTGCGCTTCCTCATCCACGGCGATGAGGCGCGGATCGCCCCCGAGCTTGCCCGCGCCCCGGAGCTCGCCCGGCGCAGCGAAGTCCGCCACACGGACAAGTACATCGCCTCCGACGAGAAGCCCGCCAACGCCGTGCGCCGCGGCAAGGGCGCCTCGATGTGGAACGCCGTGGAGTCCGTGAAGGCCGGGGAGGCGGCTGCGGCCGTCTCGAGCGGCAGCACCGGCAGCCTGATGGCCATTGCAAGGCTGGTCCTGCGGATGAGCGTTCCCATGGAGCGCCCGCCCCTGGTCGTGCCCTGGCCGGGGCTGAAGGGCGTGACCACCTTCCTGGACGCCGGCGCGAACGTGGAGTGCGACGCCGCCCGCCTGGTGGAGTTCGCCATCCTGGGCGAGGCCTATCACCGTGTCGCCTACGGGGTGGAGCGTCCCCGCGTCGGGGTCCTGAACGTCGGGTCCGAGGACATGAAGGGCCACGACGAGGTGCAGCAGGCCCACGCCATCCTTCGCAGCGGCCGGCTGGACATGGACTACCATGGCTTCGTGGAGGGTGATGACCTGTCGACCAACCTGGTCGACGTCGTCGTGACGGATGGGTTTACCGGCAATGTGGCGCTCAAGACCGGGGAAGGCGCCGCGCGCTACATCACCGAGGAGCTTCGCGCCGCCCTGACCTCGAGCCTGCCGGCGAAGATCGCCGCCCTCCTGGCGCGGCCCGCCCTCCGGCGCTTCAAGGCCCGGATCACGCCGACCCCGGCTGCGCCCCTGCTTGGCCTGAACGGGCTGGTCATCAAGTGCCACGGCGGCGCCGACGCCAGGGACTTCGGGCGCTCCGTGGGCCTGGCTGTCGACCTCGCCGGCAGCGACTTCATGAGCCAGATCGAACGCAACATGTCGCGGCTGGGCGCCGAACCTGCGGGAGATCCGGCGTGATCCGCAGCGTGGTGACAGGTGTCGGGGGATACCTGCCCGACGAGGTCGTGACCAACGCCGACCTCGCGCGGTTTGTCGACACCTCGGACGAGTGGATCCAGGAACGGACCGGGATCCGGCAGAGGCGCCGCGCGGCGCCGGACCAGGCCGTGTCCGACCTGGCGGTCGAGGCGGCGCGCCGGGCGCTTGAAGCTGCGGGGCGGACGCCTGCGGACGTGGACCTGATCATCGTCGCCACCACCACACCTGACCTGACCTTCCCGGCGGTGGCGACCATCGTCCAGCGCAAGCTGGGCTGCCCGGTGGGCATCGCCTTCGACGTGCAGGCCGTCTGCTCCGGCTTTGTCTTCGCCCTGTCGACCGCAGACGGCTTCACCGCCCGCGGCCGGTCCCGGTGCGCCCTGGTGATCGGGGCCGAGACCATGACCCGGCTGATGGACTGGAACGATCGTACGACCTGCGTCCTCTTCGGGGATGGCGCAGGGGCGGTCGTGCTGGAACCGGGGGAAGGCAAGGGCGATGCGAGCGACCGTGGCCTGCTGGGCTTCGCCCTTCGCGCCGACGGGACCAAGCAGGACCTGCTCTACGTTGACGGGGGGGTCTCGACCAACGGGCAGATCGGTCACCTGCGGATGCAGGGCAACCAGGTCTTCAAGCACGCCGTCATCAATATTTCCGAGGCCGTGACCGCCGCCGCCGCCGACGCCGGGATCGAGGTGGCCGACGTGGACTGGTTCATTCCCCACCAGGCCAACCAGCGGATCCTCAACGGGGTCGCGAACCGGCTGGGCCTCGACGAGGCCAAGGTCATTTCCACGGTCGCCGAGCACGCCAACACGTCTGCGGCGTCCATCCCGCTGGCCATGGCGCAGGGGGTGGCCGACGGCAGGATCAAGCCGGGGCAGCTGCTCCTGATGGAGGCCATGGGCGGGGGCCTGACCTGGGGCGCCTGCACGCTTCGGCTCTGAGCGCCGGCCAGATCGTTAACATCAGGCTTGATGCGCCTGACTTGAAAGGCTTATCTGGCGTCAGACCGGCGTCGGCCGGCGCGCGGACCAACCCCTGGCAGGGACCACGGCGATGAACGGCTCCACAGTCACCCGGGCGGACCTTGCCGAGGCGGTCCACGAGGAGGTCGGCCTGACCCGGCAGGACTGCGCCGAGCTCGTCGAGCGCACCCTTGAACTCACGGCCCAGGCGCTTGAGCGCGGCGAGCAGGTGAAGCTCTCCGGCTTCGGGGTCTTCCAGGTCCGCGCCAAGCGCGCCCGCATGGGACGCAACCCCAAGACCGGCGAGCCCGCGGCGATCGAGCCCCGGCGGGTCATCGGTTTCCGGGCCAGCCAGGTCATGAAGGCGCGGATCGACCGCGCCCTCTCGAAGTAATCCGTGGCCAAGGGCCCCGACGCCTTCCGCACGATCTCCGAGGCTGCGGAGGAGGTCGGGGTTGCGCCGCACGTCCTGCGGTTCTGGGAGACCCGGTTCTCGGTCATCCGGCCCATGAAGCGGGCAGGGGGGCGTCGTTTCTACCGCCCCCAGGATGTCGCCCTCCTGAGGTCGCTGCGGGTCCTGCTCCACGACCGGGGCATGTCGATCAAGGATGTCCAGCAGCTGGCGAAGGCCGAGGGCGTCCGCGCCCTTGGGGCGCTGGCCGACGCCCGACCGGTCCCGGCCGCCGAACCCGTCGCGGAACGACTTTCACCCGAGCCTCCGCTCCCGGCGCCGGCGCCCATGCCGGCCGAGGCGCCGGCTTCCGCCTCCACGCCTGGCCCCGAGGGGCTGCGCCGCCTGGCGGCCGCCCGCGACGACCTGCTGGCCGTGAAGCGCCGCCTCGACGCCCTGCTGTCCTCCTGACGTCGAAAAGGCTTGCCCGTCGGGCGCAAGCCGCTAGAAGGACCGCTCGCCGATGTCGGAGCGTAGCGCAGCCTGGTAGCGCACTTGACTGGGGGTCAAGGGGTCGTGGGTTCGAATCCCGCCGCTCCGACCATCGGCCTACCGGCCCCTGTTCATCCAGGTCATCAGGGGCAGGATCGGCAGGCCCCAGGCGGTTCCCACAATGGCGAAATAGACCAGCTTGATGCGCATGTCGTCCGGCAGCCGGTCGGCGATGGCCGTCGCCGCCCAGATGTAGAAGCCGAGGAAGGCGACGATCGCCATCGATCCGATGAAGCTGCGAAGTGTGGGCTGCATGCCGTCGCCTATAGCGCCTGGCGCGGGAAGCGTCATCGAAATCTGGACGAACGCCGCGGCCGGGGCTAGCAGGGCGCCATGAACGCCCTGACCGCCCCTGACCGTTCCCGGCCCGTCGCCATCTGGCTCTTCTGCGTGGCCCTCCTCGTCCTCGCCATGGTCATCGTCGGGGGCGCCACACGCCTTACCGGCTCGGGGCTGTCGATCACCGAATGGCGGCCGGTCACGGGCGCATTGCCGCCCCTGAGCGACGCCCATTGGGCCCAGGAGTTCGAGAAGTACCGCGCCATTCCCCAATACCAGCAGGTCAACCGGGGCATGTCCCTGGAAGCCTTCAAGTTCATCTATTGGTGGGAGTGGGGACACCGGTTCCTCGGGCGACTTGTCGGTCTTGTCTTCGCCCTGCCGTTCGCCGTCTTCCTGCTGCGCCGGCAGATCCCGCAGCGGCTGGTCGCCCGGTGCTGGGCGCTGCTGGCCCTGGGCGGGTTCCAGGGCCTGATCGGGTGGTGGATGGTCGCCAGCGGCCTGAGCGAGCGGGTCTCGGTGGCCCCCGAGCGCCTGATGACCCACCTCGGCATGGCCTTCTTCCTTCTCGCCGCCCTGCTCTGGACCGGGCTGGAGGCCTGGAACGGGCCGTCGCGGCGTCCGGCCCGCGGCCCCTGGCCCCGCGCAGCGCGGGGACTTGCGGTCCTGGTCTACTTTCAGATCCTGATGGGCGCCCTGGTGGCGGGGAATGACGCGGGCTACGTCCTGACGGACTGGCCCCTCATGGATGGTCGCTGGTTCCCCGAGGGCTACGGGGGGCCGGGCGTCTGGGCGACCCTGGCCCATTCGATCCCGGCGGTTCAGTTCAACCATCGCATCGGGGCCTATGTCCTCTGCGCCTGCGCGGTCGCCCTTGTCTGGACCTGCCTCCGCTCGGGCCGCGCTCCCGTGACCCTGAGGCGGGTCGGGCTCGCCCTGGGCCTGGCGATCTTCGGCCAGGCGGCGCTTGGCGTCTGGACCCTGGTGTCGGCGACGCCCCTGTCCCTCGGGTTGGCCCACCAGGCGGCGGCCGCCGGCGTGCTGGGCCTGGCCACAGCCTTCCTCTGGACCGCCCGCCGGGCCTAGGTGGGTATTATGTTACCCGAAGTTTTTTCGTCAATGAATTCCGCGTCTTGAGGGTTTACTGAGCGGTAGCCGTTGACAGCGGCCCACGGACCGTCGTATCCGCGCGCCTCACCCCGGGCCCCGGCCCGAGCGCAACCAATGGACCCGTTCCCATGCTGAAGACGACGGCTTCGCTGAAGCCCGCCGACGTCGAGAAGAAGTGGATCGTGATCGATGCCGAGAACGCCGTTGTCGGCCGCCTCGCGTCCTTCATCGCCAATCGTCTCCGCGGCAAGCATCGCCCCGATTACACGCCGCACGTCGACTGCGGCGACTTCGTCGTTGTGATCAATGCCGACAAGGTCAAGCTGACGGGGCGCAAGCTCCAGCAGAAGACCTATTACTGGCACACCGGCCACCCCGGCGGCATCAAGGAGCGCACCGCGGACAAGATCCTCGGCGGCCGCTTCCCCGAGCGCGTGCTGGAGAAGGCCGTCGAGCGCATGCTCCCCAAGGAGAGCCCGCTGGCCCGCAGGCAGCTGACGCACCTGCGCATCTACGCCGGCGCCGAGCATCCCCACGCCGCCCAGAACCCGGAGACCGTGGTCTTCGGCGACATGAACGCCAAGAACGTGCGGACCCAGTAAGCCGATGACCGACGCTCCCGCTCCCACGGGCTTCGACGCCCTGCAAAGCCTCTCCACCCAGGCCGCTTCCCAGCCGGTCGTTCACGAGCGCAAGCTTGACGCCCAGGGTCGCGCCTATGCGACCGGCAAGCGCAAGAACGCCGTAGCCCGCGTCTGGATCAAGCCCGGCAAGGGCCAGATCACCATCAATGGCCGCGACCAGGAGGTGTACTTCGCCCGCCCTGTGCTGCGCATGATGATCGCCCAGCCGCTTGAGGTCTCCAATCGCTCCGGCCAGTTCGACGTCGTCGTCTCGGTCGCCGGCTCGGGCCTGTCCGGCCAGGCCGGCGCCATCCGCCACGGCATCTCGCGCGCCCTGACCTACTTCGAGCCCGAACTGCGCAGCGTCCTGAAGCCGCACGGCTTCCTGACCCGCGACAGCCGCGTGGTCGAGCGCAAGAAGTACGGCAAGGCCAAGGCCCGCCGCAGCTTCCAGTTCTCGAAGCGCTAGGAACCTTTTCGCCCGAGCGGCGGGAATTCCAGGGGGTCGCCAGAAATGGCGGCCCCTTTGCTTTTTCGGCGTCGCCGCAGCCAGGAGGAGACGACATGTTCACCACGGACCGGCTGGTCCTGAGGCCGCCGCAGGCGCGGGACCTGGCCGACATCCACCAGATTTTCTCGGACCCGGAAGCCCTGACCTACTGGTCCTCCGGCCCC
The DNA here is from genome assembly GCA_029977805.1 of Phenylobacterium parvum. GTDB lineage: Bacteria > Pseudomonadota > Alphaproteobacteria > Caulobacterales > Caulobacteraceae > Phenylobacterium > Phenylobacterium parvum_A. The sequence goes on from JAPOKE010000016.1 coordinate 19,382, forward strand.
CACGCCTCGCTTGAGGAGACACGGGCCTGGCTGCAGCCCCTGCTCGATGATCCGGCGGCCTCGCCCTACGACTTCTTCGTCGAGATGGGCGGTCGCATCGTCGGCAAGATGGGCTGCTGGCGGGTCCCCGAGGTCGGGTTCATCCTGCACAGGTCAGTCTGGGGGCAGGGCGTGGCGCGTGAGGGCCTGCTGGGGCTGATCGCCTACATGCGGGGCGAAGGGGCCTGCGACCACCTCTGGGCCGACGTCGACCCGAGGAACGCCCGCTCCCGACCGCTCCTGGAGTCCTGCGGCTTCCGGCGCGTCGGTTTCGCCCGGAACACCATCCAGACCCACATCGGCTGGTGCGACAGCGACTATTTCCGTTTCGACTTCACGCCCCTCAAGGAGCCGGGAAGCCCGGTCGCGGGCGGCTGACCAGTGGCGTTCCGGCGCGGAATGGCGTAGCGCGTCCCCGGGGCCGCCCTGGCGGTCCGGCGGGGTTTCCCTGGCAGGAGGAGTGCAGGCATGGCGCCCAGGGTCTTTATCGACGGCGAGGCCGGAACCACCGGTCTCCAGATCCGCGAGCGACTGGAGGGGCGCCGCGACCTCTCCCTCATCTCCATCGACCCGGAGCGCCGCAAGGATCCTGAGGCGCGCCGGGAACTCCTGAACGCCGCCGACCTGGTGGTGCTCTGCCTGCCCGACGACGCTTCGCGCGAGGCGGTCGCGATGATCGGCTCCGACAGGGTCAAGGTGATCGACGCCTCGACCGCCTTCCGGACCGCGCCAGGCTGGACCTATGGCTTCCCCGAGATGACCCGCGACCAGAGGGCGGCCGTCCGGGCGGCGACGCGGGTCAGCAACCCGGGCTGCTATCCGACGGGCTTCATCGGCCTCGTACGCCCGCTCGTCGAGGCAGGCCTCCTGCCGTCGGGCTTCCCGGTCTCGGTCAACGCCATCTCCGGGTATTCCGGGGGCGGAAAGGGGCTCATCGCGGAGTTCGAGGGCGAGCAGCCGGAAGGTACGCAGGACGCCTTCCGCACCTACGGCCTGTCGCTCGCCCACAAGCACCTCCCGGAAATGCAGATCCACGGCGGGCTGGACCATGCCCCGGTCTTCGCGCCCGCCGTCGGGCGGTACGCCCAGGGAATGCTGGTCGAGATCCCCCTGGCCCTGCACGCCCTGCCGGGCCGGCCCTCGCCCGACCAACTGCGGGAGGCCCTGCGCAAGGCGTATGCCGGCGAGCGGTTCGTCGAGGTCGCCGACGCTGAGGCCTGTGCCGGGCTCCAGAAGACCCGGGCCGGTGCGGCGGGCTATGTCCGCGAGCTTGACCCGGAATCCCTGAACGGGACCAACCTCCTCAGGCTCTTCGTCTTCGGCTCGCCGGACGGGTCGCAGGCCCGGCTTGTCGCGGTCCTGGACAACCTGGGCAAGGGCGCCTCGGGCGCCTGCGTCCAGAATCTAAACCTCATGCTGGGGCTGGAAGAAGATGCAGGGCTTTGAGGGCAGGCCAGGGCGGCGCGCCGTGCTGCTGGGCGCCGCCGCCCTTCTCGTCGGGCCTCCCGCCCATGCGGCGTCGGACCCTTACGCGGGCTCCCCGTTCCGCAGGCTCACCGACGCCGAGTGGCGCCGCCGCCTGCCGCCGGAGGCCTACGCCATCCTCCGCCGGGAGGACACCGAGCGTCCGGGCTCGAGCCCCCTGCTGAACGAGAAGCGCCCCGGGACCTACCACTGCCTCGGCTGCGACCTGCCCCTGTTCAGGTCGGCGTGGAAGTACGAGAGCGGTACCGGCTGGCCGAGCTTCCATACGGCCCTGCCGGGGGCCTTCGGCTTCAAGACGGACTGGCTGATCGGCGTCCCGCGGACGGAGTACCACTGCGCCCGGTGCCTGGGGCATCACGGGCATCGGTTCAATGACGGTCCGCGTCCGACCGGCCAGCGCTACTGCAACAACGGCTTCGCCCTGAGGTTCCGGCCGGCATGATGCGGGTCCTGCTCGCCCTCCTGCTGCTGGTCCTCGCGGGGTGCGCCGCGCCTCGCGCCGAGCTGGACGCCGACCGCATGGGCAGGCTGTTCATCGACGCCGTCCAGCGTGGCGACTGGCCGGCCATCGACCGCGGTATCGCCCCCGCGCTGATGGCTTCCCCCGACCACGCCGACCGGATCGAGGCCGTGCGAAGGGCCTTTCCCGCCGATCCGCCCTGGTCGATCCGGCTGCTGGCCTCGCGGCAGCTCGGGACGGCCGAGGACCCCTCAGGCGAGCGCGCCGAGCTGCAGTACCTCTACCAGTTCGCCGAACGCCGGGCTGTGATTGACCTTACGCTTGTCCCCGTGGGCTGGAAGACCGTGGTCCCCGCCAAGGGCGCCGCGCCCCGGCGGGAATCCGCGCTCCTCAAGTCGAAGCCGGAGCCGCCCGAGGGCGTCGCCGCGGCCTACGAGGTCGTCAGGGTCTACCAGGCCCTTTCCATGTCCTACACCGAGGTCACCCGGGAGGATGAGGCCGCCCAGGGCTTCTGGGCGCCGGGGCGCACCCCTGGGCAGTGGCTCTTCCTCGGGCTCGCCCTGGCGACCCCCGTCTTCATGCTCTGGACGGTGATCCGCGTTTTCCGGGCGCCGGCCCTTGAAGGCCGGGTCTTCTGGGCCCTCGTCTGCCTGGCCGGCGTCGGGACCGCCTGGATGGACTGGACCTCCGGCGTCACCGGCTTCATGCCCACGAGCCTGAGGCTGATGGGCTTCGGCCTTGAGAAGGGACCGTCGCCCCTGGCTCCCTGGATGGTCAGCCTGACGCTTCCGGCGGGGGCGCTGCTGGCCAGCCTGCGGCTGGCCTGGGCGCGGTTCAGGACTTGACCTTCACGTAACTGCCGGGAGCCTCCTCAAGGGCGGGCAGGGGGCCTGCGGCCGGGTCCCGGGTCGGGACGAGGGGCCCCGAGCGCGCCCGGAGCCATTCGGCCCAGTGCGGCCACCAGGATCCGGGAGTCTCGACGGCGTCCGCCTGCCAGGCCTCAAGGGTTTCGGGGAGGCTGGCGTTGGTCCAGTGCTGGTACTTCTTCGCGACCGGGGCGTTGATGACCCCCGCGATGTGGCCGGATCCGGCGAGGGTGAAGGTGGTCGGCCCGCCGAACAGGCGTGCGCCCTTGTAGACCGATCGGGCGGGGGCGATGTGGTCTTCCTTGGACGATTGCACGTAGACCGGCGTCTGGACCTTGCCGAGGTCGAGCTTCACCCCGTCCAGCTCCAGCTCACCCCTGGCCAGGGCGTTGTCGCCGTAGAACCGCCGCAGGTAGTAGAGGTGCAGGGTCCGGGGCATGCGGGTCTGGTCGGAGTTCCAGAACAGCAGGTCGAAGGGCTTGGGCTCCTTGCCGAGCAGGTAGTTGCTGACGAAGAAGGACCAGATCAGGTCGTTCGAGCGCAGCATGTTGAAGGTGTCGGCCATGGTCTGGCCCGCCAGCACCCCGCCGCCGCTTTCCATCTGCTTTTCGAGGTCGGACAGCCATTCGTCGCTGGTGAAGAGCAGGAGGTCGCCGGCCTCGGAGAAGTCCTGCTGGGCGGCGAAGAAGGTGGCGGAGGCGATCCGCTTGTCGCCCTTGGCGGCCATGTGGGCCAGGGTCGCCGACAGCAGGGTGCCGCCGATGCAGTAGCCCACAGTATTCACCCGATCGACGCCGGCCTGCTTCATGGCGGCCGCCGTGCCCTCGTAGATGCCGAGGCGCATGTAGTCCTCGAAGGTCCTGTCGGCGAGGCGGCCGTCGGGGTTGACCCAGGAGGCGACGAAGACCGTGAAGCCCTGGGCGGTCAGCCACCGGATCATCGAGTTCTCGGCCCGCAGGTCGAGGATGTAGAACTTGTTGATCCAGGGCGGGAAGATGACCAGCGGGATCTCGTGCACCCTGTCGGTGGAGGGGGAGAACTGGATCAGCTGGATGATCTCGTTCTGGAAGACGACCTTGCCCGGCGCCGTGGCCACGTTCACGCCGATCTCGAACTGGTCGTAGTCGGTCTGGCTGATGGCCAGCTGGCCGCCCCCCCGGGCGAGGTCGCCGGCGAAGTTCTCCATGCCCCGGACCAGGCTCTCGCCCCGGGTCGTCATGGCCTCCCGCAGGGCCTCGGGGTTCGAGGCGAGGAAGTTGCTGGGCGAAAGGGCGTCGGTCAGCATCCGGGTGAAGAACTCGACCCGGCGACGGGTCATCGGATCCACGTCCTCGACGCGCCCCACCAGGCCGTTCAGCCAATCCGAGGTGATCAGGTAGGACTGCTTGATCACGTCGAAGACGGGGTTCTCGGTCCAGTCCGGGGCGTTGAAGCGCTTGTCGCCCTTCGCAGGGGCGGCCACCGGCGTCCCGGACTCGCCCATGGCCCGGCGCGCGGCGAAGTGCCAGAGCTCGGCATAGCGCCGCCAGAGGTCGCCCTGGGCCTGCAGGAGGGCGTCCGGGCGGCTGGCCAGGCTGGACATCACCTTGGCCATGGCTGGCCCGACGTGGAAGGGATCGGCGTCCAGGCCCGCCGGGCGGTCCGCCTGGCGAAGGGCGGCCTCGGCGATGGCGCCCTGGGCGGTCATGGCGGCGCGCGCGAGGTTCCGCGACAGGGCCTCCAGGGTCTCGAGGGTCTCCGGCCCGGCGGCGAAGGCCGGGCCCGCCGCCGGTCCGTCCTGCTGAGGGGGCGGAGGCGGCGAGGCGGCGGCGCCCGTCTTCCCTGCGGCCTCCGGGGCGGGCTCCGCGGCCTTGCGGCGGCTCGCCGGGCGCGCGCGGGCGGGCTTCGAAGCGGACGTGTCCTTGCCGGTCATGGTCGGGCCTCCAACGCCCCAAGCGGGGACCTCAGGCTTTCTTGGGCGTCAATCATGACATAAGACCGGTCGCACCATGAAGCACTCTGCGGCGATCCCGACGATTCCCGGCCGAAGGCTTGCGGCGGCGCCCCTCGCCCTGGCGCTGCTGGCTGGCGGTTGTGCATCCGTCCCGGCGGCGACGCCGGGCGCCGAGGCCGCCGCCGCGGGCGTCGAGGCCCTCGCCCGGGCGAACCGCGCCTATCCGAGTTTCTCGGACATTCCGACCCTGCCCGTGGACGAGCGCCCGCTCGCCGCCTGGGGCCAGGCCGCCGGCGAGGTTCTCGCCGATGGCGCCGCCCTCGAGCGGGACGGGGCGGAGGCGACCTGGACCCTTCGGGGCACCGAGGCCTTCGCCGCCGGCGCCCAGTCCGCTTCCGGCCCGCCGGCCCCCACCGTCTCGGCCACGGCCTCCGCCGACGCCTTCGCCCGCGAGGTCCGCAAGCGAGCTACACCGCCTCCGCCGCCCGTTCGCTAGGGCCTGCGGAGGCGATCCCCTCAAACCGCTTGGCGGCCCCGGGACCGGAGGCTATGCCAAGTCTGGACAGGCTCCCCAATCCGCCGCGACCTGCGCGGCCAGAGCAGACATGACACCCGAGTTTCACCGTATCCGCCGCCTCCCGCCCTACGTCTTCGAGGAGGTCAACCGCATCAAGGCCCGCCTGCGCGGCGAGGGCGTGGACATCATCGACTTCGGCATGGGCAATCCTGACATGCCGACGCCCAAGCACATCGTCGACAAGATGATCGAGACGGCCCGGGACCCCAAGGCCGGCCGCTATTCCGCTTCCAAGGGCATTATTGGCCTCCGCCGCGCCATGGCGGGCTATTACGACCGCCGCTTCGGCGTGAAGCTGGACCCCGACACCGAGGTCATCGCCACCCTCGGCTCGAAGGAAGGCTTCGCCAACCTCGCCCAGGCCCTGACGGCGCCGGGCGACGTCATCATCTGCCCGAACCCGGCCTATCCGATCCACGCCTACGGCTTCATCATGGCCGGCGGGGTCATCCGGCATGTACCGGCGCTCTCGCCCGAGGAGTATCTCTCCGGCATCAGCCGGGCGGTGAAGCATTCCGCCCCGCCGCCGTCGGTGCTGATCCTGTCCTATCCGTCCAACCCGACGGCCCAGTGGGTCGACCTGGACTTCTACAAGGAGGCCGTGGCCCTGGCGCGCCGGCACGACATGCTGGTCCTGTCGGACATCGCCTATTCCGAGATCTACTTCGACGGCAATCCGCCGCCCTCGGTCCTGCAGGTCCCCGGCGCCAAGGACATCGCCGTCGAGGTGAACTCCCTCTCCAAGACCTACGCCATGGCCGGCTGGCGGGTAGGGATGGTGGTCGGCAACGCGCGGATCTGCGCCGCCCTGGCCAGGGTGAAGTCCTATCTCGACTATGGGGCCTACACGCCGATCCAGGTCGCGGCGGCGACGGCCCTGAACGGCCCGCAGGACTGCGTCGAGGAGATCCGCGCCATCTACAAGTCGCGCCGCGACACCCTGGTGGAATCCATGAAGCGGGCGGGCTGGGACATTCCCGCTCCGCCGGCCTCCATGTTCGCCTGGGCGCCCCTTCCGGAGGCCTTCCGCGAGGCGGGCTCCATGCTCTTCTCCAAGCTGCTGATCGAGGAGGCCGGCGTCGCGGTCGCCCCCGGCGTCGCCTTTGGTGAGTATGGCGAGGGCTATGTCCGCATCGGCCTCGTGGAAAACGAGAACCGCATCCGCCAGGCGGCCCGCAACGTGCGCCGCTTCCTCGCCAGCGCCGACGAGATCCTCGGCCGGGCGCATAACTCGGGACACGACCAATGAGCGCAGATCCAGCCCGGCGGACCTGGCGCATCGGCGTCGCCGGCCTCGGGACCGTCGGCGGCGGCCTCCTGTCCTTCCTGGCCGAACGCCCGGACTTCGCCCCCGCCGGCGGGCGCGCCGTGGTCACGGGGGTCTCCGCCCGCTCCCGGTCGCGGCCCCGGCCGGTGGACATCTCGTCCCTCGCCTGGTTCGACGATCCCGTGGCCCTGGCCCAGTCGCCGGACATCGACATCTTCGTCGAGCTTGTCGGGGGCTCGGACGGCCCGGCCAAGGCCGCCGTTGAAGCGGCCCTGGAAGCCGGCAAGGCTGTGGTGACCGCCAACAAGGCCCTGATCGCCGAGCATGGCGCCGCGCTCGCCGCCCTGGCCGAGGACCGCGGCGTCCCGCTGCTCTTCGAGGCGGGCGTGATGGGCGGGGTTCCCGCAGTGAAGACCGTGCGAGAGGCCCTTGTGGGCGAGGAGATCCGCAGCCTGTCGGGGATCCTCAACGGCACCTGCAACTACATCCTGACCGAGATGGAGGCGTCGGGCTCGGCCTTCGCCGACGTCCTCGCCGAGGCCCAGAGGCTGGGCTACGCCGAGGCGGACCCGACCATGGACGTCGGCGGCTTCGACGCCGCCCACAAGATCACCATCCTGGCCGCCCTGGCCTTTGGCGGCGCGCCCAACTTCGCGGCCGCCGAGGTGGAGGGGATCACCTCGGTGGACCTCCTCGACATCCGCCTGGCCGGCGACCTCGGCTACCGGGTCAAGCTGATCGCTTCCGCCGAGCGCGCGGGGGAGGGGGCAAGGGTCCGTGTGCGGCCCTTCCTGGTCCGCAAGACGCATCCCATCGCCCAGGCTGACGGCGCCCTGAACGCCCTGTTCATCGAGGGCGGCCGGATCGGGCGGATCTTCCTGCAGGGCCCGGGGGCCGGCGCGGGGCCCACCGCCGCCGCCGTCGCGGCCGACATCGCCGACGTGATGGCCGGGGCCCGGCGACCCGTCTTCCAGGCCCCCGCCGCAGCGCTCGCGCCCTGCGCGCCCTCGGCGGGGCTCCAGGCCGAGGGACGCGGCTACATCCGCGTCATGGTGCGGGATGAGCCCGGCGTCCTGGCGGCGGTCTCCGAGGAGCTGGCCGAGGCCGGGGTCTCCATCGAGAGCTTCCTGCAGAAGCCCCCCGGGGAGGCGCCCGGCGTGCCGATCGTCATGACCACCCACGCCGTCGCCGAGGCGGTCCTGGAGGCGGCGGTCGCCCGGATCGGCCGCCTTCCGGCCGTCCTCGAGCCGCCACGCCTCCTGCACATCGCAGGCATCTGAGAATCGACGATAATCACGGCCCAACGCGGCCCGGAGACCCTTGATGAGCACTGAGCAGCTGGACAGCGGCCTTGTCCTCGACGCGGTCCGCGTCACCGAGATCGCCGCCATCGCGGCCTCCACCCTCGTGGGGCGCGGCGACGAGAAGGCCGCCGACCAGGCCGCCGTGGACGCCATGCGCACGGCCCTCAACAGCCTCGCCATCGACGGCGAGATCGTCATCGGCGAGGGCGAGCGCGACGAGGCCCCCATGCTCTACATCGGCGAGAAGGTGGGGCGTGGCGGCGCCGCCATCGACATCGCCCTTGATCCGCTGGAAGGCACGACCCTCACCGCCAAGGCCATGGCCAACGCCCTGGCCGTGATGGCCTGGGCGCCCAAGGGGACCCTGCTGAACGCCCCCGACACCTACATGGACAAGATCGCCTGCGGTCCGGGCTATCCGGCCGGGGTGATCGACCTCGACCGCTCGCCGGCGGATAATGTCCGGGCCCTCGCGGCGGCCAAGGGCGTCCCGCCCGAGGACATCACCGTGTGCGTCCTCGACCGGCCGCGGCACGCCGAGATCATCGCCTCCATCCGCTCCGTCGGCGCCCGGGTGAACCTGATCACCGACGGCGATGTCGCCGGCGTCATGCATACGGCTGACCCGGCCACCGGGATCGACCTCTATGTCGGCCAGGGCGGCGCGCCCGAGGGCGTCCTCGCCTGCGCGGCGCTGAAGTGCGTGGGCGGCCAGTTCCAGGGCCGGCTCGTCTTCCGCAACGCCGATGAGAAGGAACGCGCCCGACGGGTGGGGATCACCGACTTCGACAAGAAGTACGACCTGCACGAGATGGTCCGGGCCGACGCCATCTTCGCCGCCACCGGCGTGACCAAGGGCGCGCTCCTCGACGGCATCCGCCGCGAGGGCGGGCATGTCGTCACCCACAGCCTGGTGATGAGCTCCTCGACGGGCACGGTCCGCGAAGTGCGGATGCGGCGCCCGGCCTGAAGCCGATGACCGTCGGGGAGGGCCTGTTTCTCGGTGTGGCCCGGTCCCTCACGGGACGCGCCTGGACCGCGCGCCCTGCGGCCCCGGACCTCGTCCGCCGCCACCAGGCCGCGCTGGGCCTCAGCGAGCCCCTGGCCCGGGCCCTCGCCTCGAGAGGGGTCGGCCCCGAGGACGGCGATGACTACCTCAACCCGACCCTGAAGGCCCTGTTCCCGGACCCCTCGTCCTTCCGGGACATGGACCTCGCCGCCGAGATCCTTGTCGACGCCCTGGTGCGCGAGCGCCGGATGGTCGTCTTCGCCGACTACGACGTCGACGGGGCCGCCAGCGCCGCCCAGGTGGTGCGCTGGATGCGGGCCATGGGCCGGGAAGTCCCGGTCTACATCCCGGACCGCGTCACGGAGGGATATGGCCCGAGCCCGGCGATCTTCCGGTCGCTGAAGGAAAAGGGCGCTGACCTCGTCGTGACCCTCGACTGTGGCGCGGCGGCGGTGGACGCCCTGGCCGCCGCCCGCGACATCGGGCTGGACGTCGTCGTGATCGACCATCACCTCATGCGCCCCGGCGAGGTTCCCCCGGCCGCCGCCCTGGTCAATCCCAACCGGCCGGATGACAATTCGGGGCAGGGGGTCCTGGCGGCGGCCGGGGTGGCCTTTGTCCTTCTCGCCGCCCTCAACCGCGAGGCCCGCCGCCGGGGCCTCTTCACGGACCGGGCCGAGCCGGACCTGCGCCAGTGGCTCGACCTCGCCGCCCTCGGCGCGGTCTGCGACGTCACCGCCCTGACCGGCTTCAACCGCGCCCTGACGGCCCAGGGACTGAAGGTCATGTCCCGCTGGGCCAACCCCGGCCTGAAGGCCCTGGCGGACATCGGCAAGGTGAGCGGGGCGGCGACGACCTTCCACGCCGGCTACATCCTGGGGCCCAGGATCAACGCCGGCGGACGCATCGGCAGGTCCGACCTCGGCGCCAGGCTGCTTGCGACCGACGATCCCGCGGAGGCCGCCGCCCTGGCCGCACAGCTCGACGAGCTGAACGGGCAGAGGAAGGCGGTCGAGCAGGCGGTGCTGGACGAGGCGGTGGCCCTCGTCGAGGCGGATCCCGCCCTGGCCAACGCGCCGGTGATGGTCGTCGCCGCGCCGGCCTGGCCGCCGGGAGTCATCGGGATCGTCGCCGGCCGCCTGCGTGAGCGCTATCGCCGCCCGGCGGTCGTCATCGGCGTGGATCCCGCGACCGGGGTGGGCAAGGGCTCCGGGCGCTCGCAGCCTGGCGTCAACCTCGGCGCCGCCATCCAGGCCGCCTTCGATGCGGGCATCCTCCTGTCCGGCGGCGGGCACGCCATGGCGGCGGGCCTGTCGGTGCGTCCAGAGCGAATCCCCGATCTCGCCGCCTTCCTCGCCGCCCAGCTCGGGGACGCCCAGGCCCGCGCCGCCGAGGCCGACGCCCTGGAGGTCGACGCCCTCGTCACCCCCCGGGG
>JAPOKE010000170.1 GCA_029977805.1 Phenylobacterium parvum
GTCGACGATGGCGCGGGGGGACCCGCCCGGCTCCAGCAGCCAGAGGGCGTTGAGGGCGCGGAAGGCGAGGGTCCCGCCGTCCGGGGCGAGGGCGGGCGCAGCGATCCCCCGGACAGGCCTCGACACGCCGCGGCGCGCGCTCGGCGCCGGCCGCCGCGTCGCCCTTCGGGCCAGGGGCAGGTCGAGGGAGAAGGCGACGTCCCGGACCCTGGGGCCGCCGGCTCGCCTGAGGCGGATCGACCCGTCCGCCGAATAGGCCATCAGCCCGCCGGCGAGCCAGCGGGGCCGGAAGGGAAAGACGTCCTCGTCCTCGACCCGCCAACGGTCGTCGGAGACTCGCAGGCGGGCCTGCGCCTGGCGGACCTCCACATAGGCCACGGCCTTGCCGTCCGGGGTGAAGGCGGGACCGGCGACGAGGCTTCGGGCCAGGGTCCCGCCGCCCCGGGGCGCAGAGGCCAGTTCCCGGACCGGCCCGCCCTCTTCCGCGGCCAGGATGCGCCGGCCGTCGGCGACGCAGGTGATCGAACGGCCATCGGGCGACCAGGCGGGCTGGGCGGCCTCGCCGGGGAAGTCGGCCCAGGGCCGGGTCCCACCCGACGCCAGGTCCAGGACCTCGACCCGGCACCGGCCCGACCGGTCGGTGACGAAGGCGACGGCGGCGCCGTCCGGCGAGACGGCGGGCTCGCGGTGGTCGAAGCGGCCGGAGGTCAGGCGCCGCAGCTCCCGCGTCTTCGCCTCGACCCGCCAGAGCTGGAAGAATCCCTCGGTGTAGGCCTGGAAGACGAGCGCTGCGCCATCCGGCGTCCAGTCGGGCTGGCTGGCGTCGAGGATCGGCGGCGTCAGGGGCTCGGCCTCGCCGCCGCTCGCCGGGACCAGGCTGATCATGCCCGCCACGTCGATCGCGAACCGGCTTCCGTCAGGCGAAGGCGCCAGGGCGAAGTTGGTCCCCTGGGTGACGGTGGCGAGGGAGTCCGCGGGCCAGGTGGTGAGGATGGGCTCGCCCGCAGCCTGCCCGCGAGCGTCTCCAGCGCCTCCCGCCAGGGCCGCCGCGCCGCCGATCCCCGCCGCGAGGGCCCGTCGCCGGTCCAGCATTCCGTCCATTCCCCTGCCCCCCTTGGCCCCGCGCCCCGCGGGGATTGCCTGGCGGCAGCATGCGACCGGCGGGCATCCCTGCCAAGGGCGGGGCCGTGCTGTCGTCCTGTGCCCGCCCTCCGTCGCCCATTGCCTCCGGGCGCGAACTCCGCGAACCCTGATGCCGGACCCGGACAGGAGTTGGCGAGATGCGGACGGCGAATCTGAACGGCCTCGGGGAAGTCAGCCGGCTGGCCCTGGGCGGCGGTATCGGCCAGATCTGGGGGGAAACCTCCCACGAGGAGGCCCTGGCCACCGTGCACGCCGCCGTCGACGCGGGGATCAGCGTCATCGACTGCGCGCCCATGTACAACAACGCCGAGCGGTTCATCGGCGAGGCCTTCGGGGGCCGTCCGCCCAAGGGGGTGAGGTTCACCACCAAGCACCAGCTCGGATCGCCCGGGCCCGGCGAGGCGGCGGCGGCCCTCGAGGCCTCGGTGGACGCCAGCCTGGCCGCCATGCGCCTGGAACGGATCGACCTCTTCTTCCTGCATTCCAACCTGCATCGCGACGGCTACGCCTACGCCTTCGGCGAAAGCGCCAAGGCCCAGTTCTCCACCGCCCTGTCGATCTATGCCGAGGAGGTCGTCCCGGCCATGGAGGCGCTGAAGTCCAAGGGCAAGATCGGACAGTGGGGGATCACCGGGATCGGCGTCCCGGGCGCGGTGCTGGACGCCCTCGCCCATCCCGTCCGCCCGGCGGTGGTGCAGGTGATCGCCAACCTGATGGACAGCCCCGGCGCCCTGAAGCGCTACGCCGAGCCGGCCCGTCCCCGCGACATCGCCCGGGCCGCCAAGGCGGCGGGACTGGGCGTGATGGGGATCCGCGCGGTGCAGGCCGGCGCCCTGACGGCGGCGGTGGACCGCGAGCTGTCGCCCAACAGCCCGGACCGGCGCGACTTCGAGCGCGCGGCGCCCTTCCGGGCCCTCTGCGCCCGCTGGGGCGTAGACCCCGCCTACGCGGCCCACCGCTACGCCCTCTCCCTGCCCGACTTCGACCTGGTGGTGCTGGGGGTCAAGAACCGCGCCGAGTTGGCCCTCTGCCTGAAGGCTGAGGCCGACGGCCCCTATTCCGACGCCGAGATGGCGGAAATCGACGGCCTGGGGCTCAGGCCGGCGGAAGGGTGAGGCGGAAGTGAGGCTCAGACCGAACGCCTTCGCTGCCGCAGGGTGGCCAGAAACAAGGAGAAGGCGGGCGTCAGCTGGCGCCGGTCGGGATAGTACAGGTGGTAGCCCGGAAAGGGCGGACACCAGTCTTCGAGGACCCGGACCAGGCGTCCTGACGCGAGCAGGCCAGCGGCCTGATCCTCCAGGACGCAGGCCAGTCCGACACCCTCTGCGGACGCCTGGAGTATGATCCCGACGTCATTGAGGACCAGCGGTCCATCGACGCGCACATTGAGATCACGCCCTCCCCTGCTGAACTCCCACGCATAGAGTCCGCCGCTGGAGGGCATGCGGATGTTGATGCAGGCATGTGAGCTCAGCTCCTGGGGCGAAACCGGGACACCGCGGGCCGCCAGGTAATCGGGCGCCCCCACGACGGCCATCCGGAGCTCGGGCCCGATCGGCGCGGCGATCATGTCCTTCGCGACCTGTTCCCCCAGTCGAACGCCCGCGTCGAAACGTTCGGAGACGATCTCGGTCAGATGCCCGTCGACGGAGATCTCGACGTTCACTTCAGGGTTTTCCCTGAGCATCTGGCTGACGGCCGGCCAGAGGATCGTCTCTGCAGCATGGCGGCTGGAGG
>JAPOKE010000171.1 GCA_029977805.1 Phenylobacterium parvum
CAGGCCCTCAGCCGACTGGCTGATCCGCTGGTCGTTCAGGGCGGCCAGCTGGACCTGGGCCTCGCCCTTCTGCTGGGCCAGGCGCTGCTGCTCGGCGCTGAGGGCGCCGCGCCGGCCGGCGAGGTCGGCCAGGGCCCGCTGGTAGCGCAGGATCAGGGTCTTGGGCGCATAGCCCTGGGCGTAGAGGGTCTGGTAGCCCTCCAGCTCCTGGCGGGTCAGGGCGACGTTCTCGTCCAGGGCGGTGATCTGGGCGCGCACGCCCGAGACCTGCGAATCAATCTGCTGCACCCGCTGGCGCAGCACCTCGGCCTGGCTGTCGAAGAACTGGAGCCGGCTGGTGAACAGGAACTCCTGGTCGCGGATCAGGGCGCCGACCCGGGGGTCGGAGATCCGCGCGGTCAGCTCGGCCGGAAAGGTCACCTGGCGGGCGCCCGTCGCCTCGGCCTCGAAGCGGGCCACCTGGGCGGCGTAGGTGTCCACCTGGTTCTGCATCACGTCCACGGCGGCCCGGGGCTGGACATCGTCCATGGTCAGCAGGACCTGGCCCTTCTTCACCTTCTCGCCCTCGCGCACCAGGATGGCGCGCACGATTCCGCCCTCGCGGTGGCGCAGGACCTTGCGGTTCTCCTCCACGCGCACCACGCCGGGGGCGATGACCGCGCTGTCCAGGGGGGCCAGCACGGCCCAGCCCAGGAAGCCGACGACGAACACGCCGATCAGGGCCGCGCCGGTCATCATGGGCCGGCGCAGGCGGCGCTCCAGGTCCGGGTCCAGGGGCTGGTCCGACACCTTCAGGGCGGGCTCCAGCCACTTGCGCACCTGGTCCAGGGGCTTGCGACGCGCCGGGGTGCGGTCGAAGGCCGACTTCTTGGGGTCGAGGTTCATCGCGGGCCGCCCCCCTCCACGGCGCGGAGGGGCGCGGCGGCGCCCGGGGCGAACTTGGCCATCACCGCTTCCCGGGGGCCAAAGGCCTCCATGCGGCCGTCGCGCAGCACCAGCATCTTGTCGGCGGCGCGGAAGATCGAGGGCTTGTGCGCCACCAGGACGATGGTCGCCCCGCGGGCCTTGGCGGCCTCCAGGGCGGTCATCAGGGCCTCCTCGCCCTCGGCGTCCAGGGGGCTCGTCGGCTCGTCCATCAACAGGACGTCGCTGTCCACCGACAGGGCGCGGGCCAGGCCGACGCGCTGGCGCTGGCCGGCCGACAGGATGCGGCCGCTCTCGCCCAGGTCGGTCTCATAGCCCTGGGGCAGGCGCAGGATCATGGCGTGGACCCCGGCGGCCTGGGCGGCGGAAACCACCATCTCGTCGGTCACGTCCTCGCGGAAGCGGGCGATGTTGTCGCGGACCGTGCCGGGGAAGAGCTCGGTGTCCTGCGGCAGGTAGCCGACATTGCGGCCGAAGTCCGAGCGCTCCCAGGCGTGGACGTCCGCGCCGTCCAGGCGGATCGAGCCGTGGGTCGGCGGCCAGATGCCGACGATCAGCCGGGCCAGGGTCGACTTGCCGGCGCCGGAGGGGCCGATGATCCCCAGCACCTCGCCGGGCTCGACCCGGAAGGCCAGGGCCTGCAGCACGAAGCGGCCGGCGCCGGGCGGGGCGAAGTTGACGCCCTCCACCGTCAGGAGGCCCTTCGCCTTCGGCAGGGCCGTGGCGGGGCGGGGCTCCTGGTAGCCCTCGAACACCGTGGTCAGGCGCTCGTAGGCGCGGGCGCCGTTCATCAGGCTGTCCCAGCTGGCCACCAGCCGGTCGATGGGCTGCAGGGCGCGGGCGCCCAGGATCATGTTGGCGAACAGCAGGCCCGCGTGGATCTTGCCCGTCACCACCAGCCAGGCGCCGACGGCGATGATCAGCACCTGGATGGCCTGCCGCAGGCCGCGCGAGATGTTGCTCATGAAGCTGGCGTCGTCGCTGGCCACCGAGCTGCGGTCCATGGTGGTCTGCCGGAAGCCGCGCCAGCGGGCGGCCAGGGGCTCGGTCAGGCCCATGGCCCGGACCACCTCGTTGTTCTTCAGGGCCTGGTCGGTGAAGCCATAGCTGCGCAGGGCGGCCTCGTTGGCCTCCTTCATCAGCGGCCGGGTCCGGATGTCCTGCAGCAGGGCCACGCCGAACAGGACCAGGGCGCCCAGGAAGGTGATGACGCCGATCACCGGGTCGACCACGAACAGCACCAGCATGAACAGCGGCATCCAGGGCAGGTCGAACAGCACGCCGAAGGCCGGGCCGGTCAGCATCTGGCGGAAGGCGTCCAGGTCGCGCAGGGCCTGGCTGCGGGCCTGGGGCATGCCCCGCGCCGCGCCCTCGAACAGGGCCCCGAAGACGTGGGCCGAGACCCGCTGGTCCAGCAGGACGCCAAAGCTGATCAGCACCTTGGACCGGTAGTGGTCGATGACCGACGACATGGCGAAGGCCGCCAGGACGCCCACGGTCAGCACCAGCAGGGTCGGCACGCTCCCGCTCGGCAGAACGCCGCCATAGATGTGCGTCGTGTAGAGCGGCATGGCGAAGTAGAGCAGGTTCGAGACCAGGCTGAAGACGCCCGCATAGATCAGCGGCCGCCGCCCCTCCTTGACCGCGCGGGTCAGGGGATTGTCGGGCATGGCGGCGAAGGGGTTGAAGATCTTCATCCTGGGTCCTGGCTCGGGCCGGCGCGCCGGCTCCCGCTTGGGGGCCGACCATCACCCCGGAAGGTTTACGAAAAGCAAGGAAATTCCGCGAGGGGTCCCGGCAACCCCGCTCCCTCCCCGTGTCCCCGGCGCCACGCCCCCGGAGACCCAACCGCTCCCCAATTCCTCCCCATCAGGGGGAGGTGGGCCGCGCAGCGGGCCGGAGGTGGGTCTCCTGAGGCG
>JAPOKE010000172.1 GCA_029977805.1 Phenylobacterium parvum
GGACAGGGGCTTGAGGAGGTCCAGCCACTCCTGGGTGGTCTTGGTCTGGGTCACCTCGCCGACCAGGCCATAGAGCTCCTGGATGTGCTTGCCGCGGGTGGCGTAGTCGGAGAACCGCGGGTCCTTGCCGAAGCTGTCGGCCATGCCGGCGGCGGCGAAGAACTGGTCCCACTGCTTGTCCGTGTAGGGCAACAGGCCGATGTAGCCGTCCTTGGTCTGGTAGGGGCGGCGGTTGGGATTGGCCACGCGCTGGTAGGCCCACTGGCCGATGGGCGGGTCGAAGGCGTGGTCGTAGAGGTGCTCGACCAGGGTGAAGCTGGTCATGCACTCCAGCATGGGCACCTCGATGAACTGGCCCTCGCCGGTGCGCTCGCGGTGCAGGAGGCCGGCGGTGATGGCCTGGCTCATGAACAGGCCCGAGACCTTGTCGGCGACCAGGGTGGGCAAGATGCGCGGCGTGGGGTTCCCGTCCGTGCGCGGCAGGAGGTCGGCCAGGCCGGAGGCCGACTGGATCAGGTCGTCATAGGCCGGCTCGCCGGCATAGGGCCCCTCCGAGCCATAGCCCGCCGCGTGGACATAGACGACGTCCGGCCGCAGGGTGCGGACATCCTCGTAGGCCAGGCCCAGGCGCTTGAGCCCCTCGTAGCGGATGGAGGTGGCGAAGACCTCGCACGAGCGGATCAGGGCCTCCATCAGCGGCTTGGTCGCCGGGTCCTTCATGTCCACCACCACCGAGCGCTTGTTGCGGTTGATGGTCAGGAAGATCGGGCCCAGGTCCCGGGGCGCGCCCTCGGGCACGTGGCCGGCCCAGCGCATGATGTCGCCGCCGTCGCCGCGCCCGGAACCCGGGTCCTCGATCTTGATCACCTCGGCCCCCTGGTCGCCCAGGATCTGGGTCGCATAGGAGCCGAAGACCACGCTGGTCAGGTCCAGGATGCGGATTCCCGCCAGCGGGCCCGTCGCCGTCGTCGCAAGTTCCCGGGTTTCCGCCACGTCGTGTCTCCCCTTGGCCGTTTCCGCCGTTATGATCGCCCCAGCGGATGGCGCAAGCCGGGAGGAGGCCGCCCCATGGACTTTCAGCTTTCCGAAGAGCACCGGATGCTCAAGGACCTGGCCGAGCGCTTCGTCCGCGAGGAGCTCATCCCCCTTGAGGGCGCCGTCCTGGCCCGGGATGCGGCCGGGCAGGGGATCTGGCTCTCGCCCGAGGAGCGGGCCCGGATCGACGAGGTCTCGCAGAAGATGGGCCTGTGGGGCCTCGACGCCCCCGAGGACGTCGGCGGCTTCGACCTGCCCCAGGTGGCCCTGATCGGCGTCAACGAGGCCATGGGCTCGACCATCACGCCCTACACCCTGCCGCCGGACTCCCCGAACCTGCGCATGCTGATGGCCACGGTGAACGAGCGCCAGCGCGAGGCCTACCTGGCCCCCTACGCGGCGGGCAAGACCATCAGCGCCATCGGCATTTCCGAACCGGGCGCGGGCGCCGACCCGGCGGGCATGACCACCCGGGCCGAGCGCGACGGCGACGACTGGATCCTCAACGGCCGGAAGATCTGGACCAGCCGGGCCGAGCAGGCCGACTTCACCATCGTCATGGCGGTGACCGACAAGGCCAAGGGCTCCCGCGGCGGCATGAGCGCCTTCCTGGTCGACAGGGACACGCCCGGCTTCAAGATCCTGCGCCGCATCCCCATGCTGGCCGGCGCCTTCACCTACGAGATCGCCCTCGACGACGTCCGCGTGCCGGGCTGGAAGCTGCTGGGCGTCGAGGGGCAGGGCTTCGCCCCCATGCAGGTGCGCCTGGGCACCCGCCGCATCGAGATGGCCGCCTGGTGCATCGGCCTCGCCCAGCGGGCCCTCGACATGATGATCGAGTACGCCCCCCAGCGCGTCACCTTCGGCCAGCCCCTGTCCCAGCGCCAGGCCGTCCAGTGGTGGGCCGCCGACGCCGCGACCAGGATCCACGCCGCCCGCCTGATGACCTATCACTGCGCCTGGAAGCTGGACCAGGGCCAGGACGTGAAGAACGAGATCTCGATGATCAAGGTCTTCGCCACCGAGATGGCCTGGGAGGTCCTGGACAATGTCATGCAGTGCTTCGGCGCCATGGGCATGACCAAGGAACTGCCCCTGCACCTGATGGCGGCCAGCATCCGCAACATGCGAATCTACGACGGGCCCTCCGAAGTCCACCGCATGGTGGTCGCCCGCAACCTCCTGGGAGTGAAGAGATGACCACGACGACCGAGCGCCCCGAGATCACCGTCGAGAAGACCGGCCACATCGCCGTGGTCACCCTCGACCGGCCGCCCAACAACCATGTCTCCGTGCCGCTGATGCGCGACCTGGCCGACCTCCTCGAGAAGATCGACGCCGACGACGAGGTCCGGGCCGTCGTCCTCGCCTCGGCCGGCAAGGCCTTCTGCGCCGGCGCCGACCTCGTCGCCCCGGACGGCATCGGCGGCTCGGGCATGAACGGGATCAACGACCTCTACACCCAGGCCGTGCGCCTGTTCTCGGTGGAGACCCCCATCATCGCCGCCGTCCAGGGCGCGGCCGTGGGGGCGGGCCTCGGCCTCGCCCTCGTGGCGGACTTCCGCATCGCCTCGCCCGAAGCCCGGTTCACGGCCAACTTCGTCAAGCTGGGCTTCCATCCCGGCTTCGGCCTGACCCACACCCTGCCCCGGGTGATCGGCGAGCAGAGGGCCAACCTCATGTTCCTGACGGGCCGGCGGGTGAAGCCCGAGGAGGCCCTGGCCTGGGGCCTGGTGGACGAGGGGGTCCCCGGCCCCGAGCTGCTCGAGGCCGCCAAGGC
>JAPOKE010000173.1 GCA_029977805.1 Phenylobacterium parvum
GTTCACCGCCCCCGAGGTGCTGGACCGGGTGGCCGAGCACGGGGATCTGTTCGCACCGGTCGCCGAGCTCGAGCAGGAACTCCCGCCGGCCTGACCCGCCCGGATCAGACGCGTCGGTCGTCGAACCGGCCCCGGCTGTCCCGGCCGTACTGGAATCCCGCTTCCGTCGCGCGGCCGAGGACCTCCGCGCGGGCCGGACCTCGGGCGTCGCCGAGATCCGCGCCCTGGCCGCCGCCGGCCACGCGCCGGCCATGCGGGAGCTCGCCCGCCTGCACGAGCGCGGCGAGGCCGGCGTCGCCCGCGATCCCGCCCTCGCCCGGTCCTGGCTTCGCCGCGCCGCCGAGTCCGGCGACCGCGTGGCCATGCACGCCTATGGCCTCGAGCTGATGAACGGGACCAACGGGCCCCGCGATCCGGCCGTCGCCGTCAGCTGGATCCGCCGGGCGGCCGAGGCCGGCCTGGTCGGCAGCCAGTTCAACCTCGGCGCCGTCTACGAGCGCGGGATGGGCGTGCCGCAGGACCTCCGCCAGGCCTATGTCTGGTATTCCCGCGCCGCGGAGAGCGGCGACGGCGAGGCCCTCCGGCAGGTGGAGCGCCTGCGGCCCCTGCTGGCCGCCTCGGCCTCCCGCTCGCCGGAGGACGTCCGTCTGGCCCAGAAGGCCCTCAGCCGCCTGGGCTACTGGTCCGGGCCGGCGGACGGCGCCCTGACCCCCCAGCTCAGGTCCGCCATCGAGGCCTACCAGAAGGACCAGAAGTCGCCGGCCACGGGCCTGCTCGACGACGCCACGCTCAAGCGCCTGGCCATGCTCGGCCGCTGAGGCCGCCGGAGGACGGTGCCGCTGGACGTCTACCTTCCCATCGCCGAAGTCTCCGTGAACGCCCCCCTGCTGGTCGCCGCCGGCGCCCTGGTGGGCTTCATCTCGGGCATGTTCGGGATCGGCGGAGGCTTCCTGATGACGCCGCTCCTCGTCTTCCTTGGCGTTCCCGCCCCGGTCGCCGTGGCCAGCATGTCCGGGCACGTGGCGGCCTCCTCCACGTCCAGCGTCCTCGCCTACTCCGCAAGCCGGGGCGTGGACTTCCGGATGGGCGGTGTCCTCGCCGCCGGCGGCGCCCTCGGCTCGCTGGCCGGGGTCGAGGTCTTCCGGTGGCTGCGGCTCGCCGGCCAGGCGGACCTCGCCGTCGCCCTGGCCTACCTCGTCTTCCTCGGGGTGATCGGCGGCCTGATGCTGTGGGAGTCGGTCGGCGCCCTCTCGCGCCGGCGGCGCGGCGAGGCGGATCCGCCGCCGGCGCAGAAGCGTCCGCCCCTGCTCTACGGCCTTCCCCTGCGCATGAAGTTCCCCCGCTCGCGGCTCTACATCAGCGTCCTGCCGCCCCTGGCCCTCGGGGCCTTCGTGGGCGTGCTTTCGGCGGTCATGGGGGTGGGCGGCGGCTTCATCCTCGTGCCCGCCATGATCTACCTGCTGCGCATGCCCGCCAGCGTGGTCGTCGGAACGAGCCTGTTCCAGATCATCCTGACCACCTCGCTGACCACCCTCCTGCAGGCCGGGCGAAACCAGACGGTCGACATCGTCCTGACCTGCCTCCTCGTCCTGGGCGGTGTCTTCGGCGCCCAGCTGGGCGCCCGGGCCTCGGCCCGCTTCCGGCCGGAGGCCCTGCGGGTCCTGCTCGCCCTGCTGATCCTCGCCATCGGCCTCTCCATGGGCCTGCGCCTGGTGCTGGACCCGGCGGATCCCTTCGTCCTCCTGCCGGCGGGGGGCTGAGATGGCCGACCTTCCCCCCCAGCTCTCGGCGGACCTGACCAACGCGAATGTCGAGGTGAACGCCGGCTATTCCGGCGCCAGCATCTCCGTCTTCGGCGCAGTGTTCGGCTTGGCGGACCGGCCCTCGGACGTCGTGGTCGTGGTCCGGGGCCCGGATGCGCCCCTCGCGGTCGCCCGCCGCGAGCGCCGGGCGGGCCTCTGGCTGAACGGGACGCCTCAGAAGGTCTCCGGCGCCCCGGGCTTCCATCTCACGGCCTCGAGCCGGGACCTGGACCTGATCGCCGACCGCAGGGCCCTGCAGGCGGCGGGCGCCGGCCTGGACAGCCTGCCCCTCGAGGTCGGGGGCGGTCCGGACTTCACCCGCGCCGTCATCCGCCTGAAGTCGGGCGAGGGGCTCTACGCCGTCGATCCCAAGGGGGTCCGCTTCGTGGACCGGGGGCTCTTCCGGGCCCGAATCGACCTCCCGGTCTCCGCTCCGGTCGGCCTCTATCGCGTCGACGTCATCCTCTTCCAGGATGGCAGGGCCGTCAGCCGCCGGAGCCGCGACCTCACCATCGAGAAGGTCGGGATCGAGAGGCTGATCTCGGGTTTTGCCCACCAGCGGCCGTGGTCTTATGGTGTGGTTTCAGTTCTGATTGCGCTCGCCGCCGGCTGGGCGGCCTCTGCGGCCTTCAGGAGGGTCTGATGCCCCTGGCCCCCGCACCGGTCTGGATCCTCGCCCTCGTGGGGCTGGCCGGCTTCCCGCTGGCGGCGGCGACCTACGCCTTCGGGCCGGCCGACCTGCGATTCACCTCGATCCACGTCCTGCTGACCTGGTCGGCCGTGGTCCTCGGCTTCCTTGGCGGCATCCGCTGGAGCCAGGAGACCAGCCGCGACCCGCCCCGGTTCCTGAGGCTGGCCGCCGCCATGCTCCCGCCCCTGGCGGGCGGGGCCCTCCTCCTCGCCCGGGACTACATCGCGGCGGACTGGATCCTCGCCGGCTTCATCGCCGCCTACCTCGCCGCCTGGCTCTTCGACCGGGCGCCGCAGACCCTGTCGCGCTATCCGGCCC